>JBBRVS010000074.1:0-23184 GCA_038246645.1 Pyrinomonadales bacterium | reverse complement strand
GTCTGCGGTTTAAGAATCGCACTGAAGTTCTACGACTAGTATAAATTTTTAGACAAAGTTTGATAAATCCAATAAACCTTGTAAATACAGTAGCTTAATTTTTTTGAATTATGCACAGGCTTCAATTAGCTGCGGATAAAAAATACAACAACTAAGCACCAATGGATAATTAAAAATGGATAATGGATAATGTCAGAAAACTCTTAAATTCGCTTAAATCTGATGTTTAAAGGGATTTTTAGAATTTTCATAATACCTTAAAACTTTTGCTCACCTGCTTAATTCTACTTTGTCAGATTCGTTTTTAACTTGCCAAATGTTTACAAATATAATAAATTCCTTGAAAAATCGCTCAATCAAAAAAATGAAATTCTGAAAACTCAAATGCCGGATGACAAAATTTTGAAATATCAAACGCTTTCGATAATCGTTCCGGTTTATAACGAAGAATCAACCATTGCCGAAGTGATTCAGCGAATCATTGAAACCGATTTGCCTTTGCAAAAAGAGATCATCGTCGTTGATGACGGCTCAAATGATCAGACGCGCGAGATCTTAAAACTCGATCAAAATATCACGCGGCTTTACCAAACACCTGTCAATATCGGCAAAGGCGCGGCGGTCAGAATCGGTCTGACGCTTGCCGAAGGCGATATAATTTTGATTCAGGATGCCGATCTGGAATTCGATCCGGCGGAATATCATCTGCTTTTGAAACCGATTTTGGAAAATAAGGCACAAGTCGTTTACGGTTCGCGTTTTTTGAAAAGAAATAACAAAGTTCCGTTTTTTAGGCATATTGCCAATTCTTTTTTAACAAAATTTACAAATCTTCTGTACCGCGCAAAATTGACCGATATGGAAACGGGCTATAAAGTTTTCACATCGGAAGTTGCCGGAAAACTTAGGCTTACGGCAAACCAATTCGAGATCGAACCGGAATTGACGGCGCGGATTTGTCAGGCAAAATACAAAATCACGGAAGTTTCGATTTCTTACAAACCGCGCACCAAATCCGAAGGAAAAAAGATCAAATGGCGCGACGGCGTAAAGGCTCTTTGGATGCTGATTAAATGCCTTTTTGATAAATAAGCACTCAGAATTATTCTAAAAGATTCATTAACCGCGAGAGCCACTCGTGATAAAAGTCAAGCAGGAAATCAAGTAGTTTGTAATGCCTCAATAAAAAGTTTTTTTTTCGTCTTCGAAGATGCGGATTTTGAGTCAGAGAATAATTCTTAAAAATTTATTCTCTGACTTTTTTTTGAGTAAAATGTATATTTTTAATCAAACAAAAAACTAATAAATTCGCTGATCGTCGAACTGTTTCCCGAATCCCGATTATCTTTAATATTGCTGTGGCGGTGCTGTTCGACCGATTGTTTGAATTTATCGTATCGAAGTTTTTCCCTCTCCGATTGAATTTGCAATTTTTCCTTATCACGGGCGCGGTCGAGTCCGCCTTTGCGGATAAATTCGATGATTCGCGGCAATTCTTCGGCATCAAACCAGATGCCGTGCGGTTTGCAGGTATCAATGATAATACCCGAAACTCTGGCAAAATTGCTGCGGTTCATCAAATTTTTGCATTCCGGGCAGGGAACATACCGGACGGACAGATGTTTTTTATGCGTTAATATCTCGTCCAGTTTTTGCAAAACGGCGGCTTGTTTTTCGTGATTCGAGCAAATTTCTTCAAAGGTTTCCGTATCGAGCCAAACGCCTTCGCATTTCTCGCATTCGCGGATCGCTAAATCCTGCACTTGCAAGATTTGGAGTTTGGTTTTGCAGCGCGGACAGTTTCCCGTATTTTTTTTGTCAAAGGTCTTTGCCTGAAACGCTTTTTCGCCGCACAAAGGGCAAAAACTGCTGCCTTGAAAAATCGTGCCGAAACACTTCCGACACGCCATTGTTTTCAGGCGCGACGCGCAAAAGTTGCAATAATTGGAATTATCTGCGACGGACGCGCCGCAGTTCGGGCAATTTAGTGCTTCGATTTTCATAGATTTTAATTTACAAAGAATGACAGGATTTACAAGATGACTTTCAATAGTTAAAAAATCCATCCGTTTTATCTGTATTTATCTGTGGTTAATTTCTTTGCGTTTATCTTAATTTTTGAAGGGCGGCGCGGCTCATTTCTTTGACCGGCGCATCGAGATTCGTCCAGATTTTCTGCTGTTCCGCGCCTTGCGCAATGAGCATTGCCAAGCCGCCGATTGTCGGAATATCCGCGCTTTTCGCTGCGCGCAAAAACCGCGTCTCAAATGGATTATAAACCAAATCGTAAGCGAGGTGAATATTTTTTATTTGTTCGATGGCGACGGGAATCTCGTTTTCAAGTTCGCCTTTTGTTCCGAGCGGCGTTGTGTTGATAACAATATCTTGATTGGCGAGTGGCGAGTGGCGAGTGGCGATTGGTTCGAAATTTACGTCAAATTCTTTGGCTAAGTTCCTGGCTTTTTCGGGATTTCGGGCGAAGATCGTAACTTCGGCGTTTTCTTTTTTGAGCGCGTAAATGCAGGCACGCGCCGCGCCGCCTGCGCCGAAGACGGCGACTTTTGTTCCCGATAAATCGCCGTAAACATTTTTCAAAGGTTCGATAAAACCCGTCGCATCCGTGTTGTAACCGTAAAGTTTTCCGTTTTCGATTTTAACTGTATTGACCGCGCCGATTTTTTCGGCAGTTTCGTCTATTTCGTCTAAATACTTGATAATCGCTTGTTTATGCGGATTCGTTACGGCGAAGCCTTTGAAATTCAGTTCGACTTCGCGCGATTTCTCCAAAACCATCCGGCGCATAAATTCGTCTAAATTCTGTACCTGAAGCGGAATGAAAACCGAATTTAGTTGATGAAATTTGAAAGCCGCGTTGTGAATATAAGGCGACAAAGTATAACTCGTATTTCCCGCAATAATGCCGTAAACATCCGTATTTTCGTCCAATTCTTTGGCGCGGTAAACTTCGATTAAATCCCGCGCCGAAACTTGTCCGGGCGCGGTTTCTTTACCTGAATCGAGCGCGGCATAAGTCAAAAACGCGCCGTGCGCCAAACCCAGAATTCGCGTCCATTTTCCGCTTTCGCCCATTGCGATTGGAATTATTTCTTTATTTTCGGATTTTGCTTTTTCGAGAAGTTTCCAGATCGGAATCGTGTCTGTTATGTCGTCGGCTTGAGCCGCGATTTTTATAATATCAATAGTTTCAAGATTTAATTTTGTAAAAATCGAATTTATATCTTTAGGAATAGCGAAAAAATCGTGATAAGAACCGATTATTTTATTAGTAAATTTTTCCTTAAAATCTCTTGGATCAAAGTATTTATCTACATAATCATAAAATTTTGAATTTTTGAAAATATTAGAATTTCTTAGAATCCAATTTTTATCCTCAATTAAATCGGTTTCCAGATCAATTAAATCTGCAACTAGAAAGGTTTTATTATCAAACGGTGAACCAAAGGTGATTTTATTATCATCTCGCCAAGACCAAAAATTCTTTCTTTTATCTAAACTCAAATTTTTGTTTCCGCCTTGTTCTTTCGAGCGAAACGTAAATAATAAAGGCTTTTTAATTTCACTTCTCAAATTTTCAATTGATAAAAATAATTCTTTAATTTGTGAATCGTCCTTTAAACAATCAAACCGAATCTCGATTAAATCCGCCAAATTTTCGGCGCGTTTTATTTGTTCGACAAGCGCGTCGGCGGTTTCGGCGCAGACGGAAATGCAGATTCGTCCGTTGTTCATCTGGTTTGATTTTTGGCGTTTAAGAATGCGGAAAGTGCCGTAACGAGCAGAATAATTACGGCAATGGCAGAAGTTACGACGATGATCGTTTTCCCGCCGTGTGCGACGGCAATCGCGGTCAAAGCCCACGCGACGGCAAGCGGATACGCCGTCAGATTTAGCTTAAAGCGCATCAAAATTCCTAAAATTACGGCAATAATAATTAAACTCGCGCCTAAAACTTGCGCGGTGAAATCGGTCGTCGTAACGCCGAGATAGACGAGAGCGATTGTCGCGTTCAGAATCGAAGCGACCGTCACCCAGCCGAAATAAATGCTGAACGGGATTTTCGAGAGCCACGCTTCGGCGGCAGTTTCGGTGTTTTGCAGCTTTAAGTTGATATAAACTAAAGTCGCAAGAAGCAGAAAAATCACGCCTAAGGCGGCAATAATCTGTTCGTAATGCCACAGATAAATCCACGCGCAATTGGCAACGCAGTTCAAGATATAAACCGTGCGAATGGCGCGAAAGCGCGGATTATCGGCTTGCGACGGCAAAAGCTGGTAAATGCTGAAAGCGATCATTCCGAGATAAATCAAACTCCAGATCGCAAAAGCGTAACCGGCGGGCGTGATAAATGTCGGGTATTTGTCGGAAATTACTTCGGGCGTAACATTATTGATTTTGCCCGTTCCGGCGAGATAATTTACAAAGATCACACCGATCGTGGCGACTGGAACTAAGATTTGTCTGGTTTTTTCGTTCATTGTTTTGTCTGATAAACTTATAAAGTTAAAGTAATCGAACAAAATTATAATTTTACCGACTGGAGCGCAAGCGGCTCGCTTGACTGTTCGTTCGGCGCGAAGCACGAACGAACAAACGCCGCGATTACTAAAAACTTTCTTCTAATCAAACTTGATGCCGTTCTTGCTTCGCTCGAACGGTGCAAGCGAGCCGATTGCGCTCCAGTCCTTTATAAATAAAATTCGTTCGATAAAATTTACCCGAAATTACGTTTTAAGATTATAATGTTTTGAGAAACTATGCCAAATTACACGAAAAAAATTTTAATAATCGGCGCGGGACCGGTCGGTTTGGGAATGGCAAAGGCTCTGAAGGATGCCGGAATTCCTTACGATCAGGTTGATGCGGACAATGATGTCGGCGGCAATTGGAAGCACGGCGTTTATACGACGGCGCATATTATTTCTTCGCGTAAAACTACCGAATACGCAGATTTCCCGATGCCCGCAGATTATCCGGATTTTCCGAGCCGTCTGCAAATGTATGAATATTTGCGAAATTATGCCGAAACTTTTCATTTGCGCGAAAATATCGAGTTTGAAACAAAAGTTTTAAAGGTTCTGCCGCTTGAAAATGAACTTTGGGAAATTGAATTACAAGAGGGAGAAAAGCGTGTTTACAAAGGCGTGATGGTTTGCAACGGGCATCATTGGCACAAAAGATTTCCCGATTATGCCGGCGAATTTGCGGGCGAGTATTTTCACTCGAAAGATTACAAAAATCCGAACCAATTAAAAGGCAAGCGCGTCTTAATAATCGGCGGCGGAAATTCGGCTTGCGATGTCGCTTCGGAAGCGGCGCGTGTCGGGAAATCTTGCGATCTGAGCCTTCGGCGCGGTTACTGGTTTTTGCCGAAAACGCTTTTTGGGAAACCCGTTGCCGAATCGCCTCTGACGCATTTCCCGGTTTTTGTGCAGAGATTTTTACTGAAACTGCTGCTCCGCGCCGTTTTGGGAAAATACGAAGATTACGGTTTGCCGAGCCCAGATCATAAGATTTTTGAAAGACATCCGACCTTAAACAGCGAATTGCTGCATTATCTGAAACACGGAAAAATAAATGTGCGTCCCGATATTTTGAGGTTTGAAGAAAATACGGTTCATTTTGTTGACGGCGCAAGCGGGGAATTTGACACGGTTGTTTGCGGAACGGGCTTTTTTGTCAGTTTTCCGTTTTTGCCCGAAGGTTTGGTTCCCGTGAAAAACGGCAATCTGGCGATGCTCTATGCCGGATGCGTTTTGCCGGATTATAAAAATCTTTATATTATCGGCACTCAACAAGCGCGTTACGGATTCGGTCCGCTGATTACTCCGGCAACCAAATTGATAGCGCAAATGGTCAAACTTCAGGACGAAATGGAATTGCCGATCGGTCTTGTGCTGAAGGAATCAGGCGCGAAACTGCCGGAAACACATCTGGTTAATCCGATTCAGGCGATCAGGCAGTTGAAAATTGCTAAATTTTTATTGCCGCGTCTGGTGAAAAAAGAGCGAAAATTGCGGAAAAAGTTTGAAGGAAAACGAAATCTGCCGGAGAGTTTTTCATTTGAAAATCACACAAACAGTAAGTTTTATTGAATTATTAGGTACATTTCACGTTTTCGTATAAAGATTACGGAAAACGTAAAGTTTTGTAAAGACATCAAACAAGCGTGGTCAGCTTTGACCTGATATTTGCAGAAAAAACGTAAAAGCATTCTCTGGCATTGATATTGCGTAAGAAAATGGTTGAGGCGCATTTTATCTTTCTCCTCTGTGCCGAAAAGTTTTAACAAAAACGGAGAAAAGTTGAAATGAATTATTTGAAATACACACTATTTACACTGGCATTGGTCATCAGTTTTTCAATGACGGCTTCTGCCCAGGAAAAAGAGGAAGAAAAGAAGATTCCCAAACCGAATCCGCCTGTTGTGATCGTTTATCCCGATAAAAAAAGCGATGAGAAACGCCGGGAAGAAGAAAAACGAGGAAACAAGCCCCAGACTCTATTATTTGATTAGAATTTAGAAAAATGAAATTTTTAAGAT
This sequence comes from Pyrinomonadales bacterium, assembly GCA_038246645.1. Lineage (GTDB taxonomy): Bacteria > Acidobacteriota > Blastocatellia > Pyrinomonadales > Pyrinomonadaceae > JAHCHG01. The sequence goes on along the minus strand of JBBRVS010000074.1, from coordinate 16,622 downwards.
ATACATTATTAACATTTGCTTTAGTTATCGGCTTTTCGATGACTTCGATGGCTCAGAAAGGAAAAAACGATCCGCCGCCGAAGAAAACTCCGCCGGAAATCGTTCCCGGTAAAGACAAGGATAAACCCAAGGACAAACCGAAGAATGACGACCGCGGCAATGATAATCGCGGCAGAAAGCCGGAATAGTTATTTTTGAGAGAAAACGGACAATTGCAGTAAAAAATTAAAAACGAAAAAAAGCAATCTGAAATTATTTCAGACTGCTTTTTTTTATGAAGTTAAACTCAAATTAAATTGAAGGACTTTGCTGACTTGCCTCGCCTTCTTCGGAATATTTTAATGTGCCGAGCGTCGAATCAAAATAAAAAAATCGCGTTCCGGTTGCCTGAATTCCTTCGGAAACCTGCGGATTGGCTTTGATGGAATAAAATGCCGGTGTCGTACCTGAAGATTCCTGAACGGTCATTGTGTAAATATATCCATTGACAACCGGACTTTCACCTTTGAATTTATCACCATCCAATTGGACGGATTTTACTAATTCTTCGAAATTAGCGGCAAATCTGCCCTGATGTTTTGAGGCGTACTGACTTTGAAGTGTGCGAATCGTCGTCAGTGATTGAATTGCAGTCGTTTCGTTTCCGCTTCTGACCATTGATTGCCACGCGGGAACACCGACACCAATCAGGAGCGCGATGATCGCAATAACAATCATCAACACGATTAAGTTAAAACCACGTTGGTCTTTAAATTTCCGGCATAAATTTTTCATATCGTTTTTTAGTTTTCCTCCGATTGTCTTTCACGAAGAACTTTTAGAGAAGTTTCAAAAAGTTTAGTTGGAAAACGGATAAATTTGCAACCATTCAGAAACTTTTTGGAACTTAATTGTTTGTCGGATGTCTAATATAAGCGGAAGTTTGCAAAATTATGTGCCGAAAACCTTAATAATTTTGTAGAATAGAAGACGGGCGCATTTGCCGCGAAAAAAAATGATGAGAGATTGGATAACAAAAGGAAGCGAAACGACAACTGTAACTGCAACTCCGCCACCGGATTTCGGCGCGATAAACAAAATCGGTGATCTGCAGGCGATGATCGAAAGGGTTATCAAAGGCAAAGCCGAAACGGTGAAATTTGCGCTCGTCGCGCTGCTTGCCAAAGGACATCTTTTAATTGAAGACGTTCCGGGCATCGGAAAAACAACGCTTGCCAAAGCCCTGGCGCGGGCGCTCGAACTTTCGTTTCAGCGGATTCAGTTTACGTCAGACCTTTTGCCGTCGGACGTGATCGGACTTTCGATTTTTAATCAGCGGAGCGGCGCGTTCGAATGGAACGCCGGACCGATTTTTTCAAATATCGTTTTAGCCGACGAGATCAACCGCGCCACGCCGAAAACGCAATCGGCTCTGCTCGAAGCGATGTCGGAAGAACAAATTACGGTCGAAGGCATTTCGCGCCCTTTGCCTCTGCCGTTTATGGTCGTCGCTACGCAAAATCCTTCGGAACATCACGGCACGTATCCTCTGCCCGAATCACAGCTCGACCGGTTTATGTTGAGAATTCACGTCGGTTATCCGGGAATTGACGACGAGCGAAAAATTCTGCGCGACCGCGAGCGCGATAATCCGCTCGAATTCGTTCGTCCGGTGATGAATGAACGCGATGTTTTGCAGCTTCAGCAAATGGCAGCCGAAGTCCGCGTTGATGATGCGCTGGTCGAATATCTGCTGCAAATCGTCGCGCAGACGCGCAAAAACGAATCGCTCGAACTCGGCATCAGTCCGCGCGGAACGCTCGCGCTTTTTCGTTCGGCGCAGGCTTTTGCGCTGATCGAAGGACGTGATTTCTGCATCGCCGACGACATCAAACGCCTTGTACTGCCGTGTTTTACGCATCGAATCATCGTCAACGCCCGCCAGACCGGAAGCGGAAAACGCCGGAATTTCGAAGCCGAACAAATTTTGAAGGATATTTTGATGAAAACGAAAGTTCCCGTTTAATTGAAAATTTATGGATTTTGAACGGGACAAGAAAAAAGCATTTGAAAATATTCAAAAGCACGATGGAATAACATTTGAAGAATCATCTTTAGCTTTTTTTGATGATCGGGCAATTGAAGAATTCGATGATTCGCATTCGGATATTGAAGAAGATCGTTGCGTTTTAATCGGCTTGGTAGGAAATAAGTTGCTTCGCGTAGCTTAGACGATTAGAAATTTTGAAATTATCCGAATAATCAGTGCAGAAAAAGCGCGACCGTTTGAAGAACGAGCGTATAACAAAAATCGAAGTAAATATGATAAATGAACAAATAATTGAGGTTGAAGTAACGCCGGAAGATTTAAACGAAATGCGAGCCGAAGGAATTGCGGAAGAAGATTTGCCGCAACCCGGTATTAAGCGTTATCGTCCGGCTCGTCATATTATAAAAGATAAGAATAAGGTGATGATTTTTTTGGATGCGGATATTGTCGAACATTTTAAAAAACGTGATGAATCCTCATATCAAACTCAAATCAATCAAAAACTCCGACAAATAATCGAACGTGAAAATTCCGAAAATTTCAGATAATTTTTCAATCTTTTCAACGAGTGGAATTGGAAAATGAATAAACTCCGCGCCTTTTCACAGCTTTTCAGTTATAAAGACATTCGCAACGGCGTTCTCGGTCTGCTGGTCGTTTTCGGCGGTTTGGGACTTGCGGCTTTTACGATCTGGGCGCAGCAGACGGGCGATACGAAAATGGCGACATATGCGGCGGGCGCGTCGCTCGTTTTTGTTTTGCTGATCTTTGTTTTCGTCATTCCGCCGCTGGCGCGTTCGGCGAGCAAGGAAGCCTCGCAGATGAATTTGCCGTTTGAATTTACAATGGGCGGCGCGATAATTTTGGGTTTGATGGTAATTGTCGGCTTTTCCGCGTGGAATACGGGCAACAATTTGCTTTTTCTCGTGCTTTCGTTTCTGACCGCTTCACTCGTCGTCGGATTTTTTATCGGAAATTTTTGTCTGAAAAAACTGGACGTGAAAATGCGTTTTCCCGAAACGGTTTTTGCCGACGAACCGACTCCGATTCTGGTCAGTCTTTTAAATCGAAAACGAATTTTCCCGACATTTTCGGTCGTCGCCGAAGTGCGCGGAAAAGACCGCGAAAAATCTGTTTTGTTTGACGAAATAAAACAGATTCTGCCCGAAAAATGGGCGAAAAGAATTGCCTCGCCGCCCGTTATCAAACACACGCTCGATTATTTCGTACGCGTTCCGCAGCACGGCGAGGTTGAAAATAAGGTTGATCACATTTTCGAACATCGCGGGCGTTTTATCATCAAGGATTTCGAACTTTCGACGCGTTTTCCGTTCGGATTTTTCCGTCATCGCCGCCGCCTTTCGGCGCAAAAGGTCGAGATCATAATTTTTCCGAAACTTCTCGATTTTGATGAAGAAACGCTCGATCTGCCGCTCGAAGCCGGAAAGCTCGTGACCAATAAAAAGGGTTTGGGGCAGGATTTGCTTGCCCTGCGCGATTATCAGCCGATGGACGATCTGCGACGCGTTGATTGGAAGGCGACGGCACGCGTTCAGCGTCTGATCGTTCGGGAGTTTTCCGCCGAAGACGATAAACGCGTAACAATTTATTTCGATACGCGTTTTGAACACGAAGAAAAATCAAAAAAATTAACTCTGCGCGAAAGACTCGAAGCCGAGCAAAAAGGCGATAAAAGTGCATTTTTGTCCGAAAGATTTGAAAAAGGTGTCAGCCAAACCGCGACGCTTCTGACAAATTTCACCGAAGAACAAGCCGAAATTCGTCTGATCATCGGCGAAGAGATCGGCGAATTCGGCATCGGACGCGAACATCTCAACGAAAACCTGAAACGTCTTGCGCTCGTCGAACCGGATTTCGAGATAAAACAATTATCGGCGGAAAAACTCGAAGAAATCTTTACCGAAAAGGAAAATAGTTATACATTCTTTATCACAGCGGAAAATCAGGAAAATCTGCCGGGCGAATTGATTCACAGCGCGAAGATCGTGAAATTTTAAGATTATGAAAAAACTTTTCTATATAATTATCGGAATTTTTACCTTCTCAATTGGTTTTTGGAGTTATCTTTCGCGTCCTTTTGTTGTTCCTGTTTCGCTGTGTGAAATTTCTCAAAATGCCGAACTTTATAAATCAAAACAAATTAAAATCAAGGCATATCTAGATCGAGTATTAATTGGAAATGGCGAGGAAACTCAATATTTCGTTTCTGACTTAAATTCTAAATGTCTTACCAGCGCGATTGTAGAATCTACGGATGAATTAAAGTTACAATTGCAGAATGATGAAAGTGTAAGAAATTTTATCTATGAATTGAGCGAAAAACAAAAACAAATGTATGAAAAAAGAGATGATTCATGGTTTTATCTTGCTGAAATTGAAATTGTCGGGGAAATTTCATCTGACAGAAAAACAAGTCATTCTCCGCCATTTAGAATCAAAGCCAGTAAAATAAAACAAATTTCGCCGATTAAATTTTTATATAGAGAAGAATTTTTAAGATTAACAAAAAATATCAATCCATAAAATTTCTGAAACTTCAACCGCCGTTGCTGACGTTATAAAAGCAGGCAGAATTGTAAACACGCACGAGGAACTGTTTTGCCGCGCCTTTATTTATATTGAATAAAAAAGACTGGAGCGCAAGCGGCTCGCTTGCCTGAGCGCGATAGCGCGAAAAAGCGTTCGATTTCAATAATGTTGATTTATATTCAAACGCCATTCCGTCGCATTCGCAACGGTGCAAGCGAGCCGCTTGCGCTCCAGTCGAAAAATTTTAATTAATTCTTCTGTCACAAAATAATTTGTCGCGGTGTTCTACTGTTTGAAAGCAGTTTTTAGTGCTGAAAAATGAGCGAAAGCGTAAATATGTTAATGGACGCAATGTCCCAAATCGGAACAGCAACGGCGACGAAAGAACAAATCGAGTTTGATGAGGCATTTATGCTTCACCATCGAACCGTCTTTCGCGTAGCGCGTTCGGTTGTTCAGGATTCGGGACTCGCCGAAGATGTCACGCAGGAAACATTTCTGCGTCTGTATAATAATATGGACGCGATCACGAATGATGAAATGCTTCGCCCGTGGCTGATTCGCGTCGCGCTCAATGTGGCGAAAAATACTCTGCGCGGAAACATTAGAGCCAACACGCGGGAAGAAAATTACGTCAAAGAAGTAGAAGAAAATTCAGTTTCATCGGTTGAAACGGATTACGAACAGCGCGAACAGATCAGAGAAATAAACCGCGCTTTGGAGAAAATAAAAGAGCCTTTGAGAAGTTGTTTAATATTAAAAAAACAAGGATTATCATACAGGGAAATCGCAGACTCTCTTTCGCTTAACGAATCGAGCATCGGCACATTTATTGCACGCGCCCGCAAAGAATTTGTCAGACATTACGACAAATTCGGGAGTGAGGAATTATGACGGAAAAATGTTTTGATGAAGGAACAATTCAAGCCTTTTTAGACGGGGAACTCGGTCTGGAATTAGTAGATCGGATTTCGCACCATATCGCTCTGTGCGATTCGTGTGCGCTGGCGGTTGCCGAAGCCGAAGATCAGATGGAATTTGCCTTTTCCGCGCTCGATACCGAATTTAACACGCTCGTTCCGACCGAGCGGTTATGGACGAAGATCAATCTTTCGATTGAAACCGAAGCGAAAAATAAATCAATCTGGCACAGCCTCTATGCTTTGCTGACCAATCCTTCGTCGCTCGCCTTTGCGAGTTTAGTCATTGTTTTCGGGTTGTTCGTCGGGCTTTACGGTTTGAAAAATACGGCGGATAACACAATGCTCGCAAAAACTGCGCCGAAACCGAAACTCGAAAATATTACGGCAATTTCAAATTCTCCGGTAAAAAATCCGCCGTCTGCTTCGACAGCTAATGATAAAATTTCCCAGCCGCCGTCTCCGGTTTTGATGGCTAAACAGCAAAACAATGCGGAGGATTTTAGAGCAAGAAAAGTTGTTTATGTAGAAACTGAAAGATCGCCCATAAAGCCGGATTCAAATTATGAAACTGACATAGTTTATGCAACAGAAAATTTAGCGGCGGAAGAAAGTTATATAAAAACGATCTCGACTCTGGAAAAAACGGTGAATAACCGAAAAGACGAGGTTTTGAATCCTTCGGCGCGGTTTGCTTTTGAAAAAGATTTGGCGGTTACCGATAATACGATCGAGAATTTAAAAAAAGAAGTTCGCAAAAATCCGAAAAATGAAGCGGCGCGTGTTTTGCTTCGCAATTCCTATCAGAATAAAATCGATCTGCTCAATTCGCTGGCTGAAAAGACCGAATTGATGGCAAGTTTGAATTGAGCGCGCCTTTTTTCGGATTAAATATTTAAAGTTGAAATAATGAATACAGGCAACATTTACGGAAAATTTAATAAAATTCTCTGCCTCTTTTTATTTTCGAGTTTTTTGATTTTAGCATCGTCCGGTTCGGCTTCGGCGCAGACTGTTATCGTTGTGCCGCGATCTGAACCTAAACCCGCTGAAAAACCGCAAACACCCAAAACTCCCGAAAAACATAAACCTCCGACTTATCAAACAAAAGTAAATACAGTTTCGGAAAAATCAATCGCCGTCAGCGAAAAAGTGAATATCTCGGTTTGCGTCAGAGCCGGTGAGGTTAAAGTAAATGGCTGGAATCGCAACGAGATACGGGCTTTTGTCAGTCGGGGAAGCAGCGTCGGTTTCAGCGTTTTGGAAAAAGGCAAAACAGATAAAAAACCTGTTTGGGTAAAAGTTTTAGGTTACGATCCGGCAAAAGAAAGCGAATCGCGCCGCGAAGAATGTATTTCGGGGAAATTTATCGAACTGGACGTACCATTCGGCGCAACCGTCAATATTGAAAGCCGCGAAAGCAAAACGACGATTGATTCGGTGGCTAAAGCGTCGGTCAAACTTCTCGGCGGCGATATTTTTCTCAGCAATATTCCAAACGGGGTTGAAGCGCGGACTTATCGCGGAAACGTAACGGTGAAAAATTCCGGCGGTTCGATGACGCTCGATACGACAAACGGAAATATCGTCGCTTACGATGTTTCTTCCGACGAAATCGGCGATGCTTTCCATGCTAAAACAAACAGCGGCGAGATTACTCTGCAACAAATCCAATATCGTGAAACCAAAGTTAATTCAAATACCGGTTCAATCAATTTCGTCGGTGAAATCTTAAACGGCGGACAATATTATTTCGGTTCGTCAAACGGATTGGTGACATTGGTCGTGCCGGAAAACACTTCCGCCAAGATCGTTGCGATTTACGGTTACGGAAGTTTTGAATCGGAAAATCCGCTGAAAAATCTCAAGCGCGATGAAAATACCGGATTAAAAAGTCTTACCGGAACATTGGGCGGCGGCGAAGCCCTCTTAAATTTCAAAACGGTAAGAGGCAAAATCACCATCAAAAAAGCCGATTAAATCTTCAAGCCTAACTTCAATTTCTCTAAATTGTCTTTAACATCTATAATAAAAATTTCGTAAATTGATTTCGGTATTTAATTTTTGTTCCGGGAATAAAATTTGGAAAATTCCGATTCGAGATTTAAACAATTTTTCGTCGCAAACGTAAAAGATGTTTGTATTTTGAGGAAAAAAATCAGATTTGCAAAATTATTATTATGAAGCCGGAAAGCGTGATCGGGCAGACGCTCGACGATAAATATAAAATCGAAAGCCAACTCGGAAAAGGCGGCATGGGAACGGTTTATCTGGCGACGCACATCGGTACGGAAAGACCTGTCGCCGTTAAGGTTATCGCGTCCGAATTTATGAAACGCGCCGAATTTGTCGAGCGGTTCCGCCGCGAAGCCCGCGCCGCCGGTCGCTTGAGGCATCCGAATGTCGTGGACGTGACCGATTTCGGTTTTTCCGATACGAATGGCGGCGAAGTTGCGTATTTGGTGATGGAATATCTCGACGGATGCACGCTCGGCGAGGTTTTGAAGGAAGAAAAAAATCTGCCGCTTTCGTGGACGGTTGATATTCTGGAACAGGTTTGTTCGGCGGTTCACGAAGCGCACGAGCAGGGAATTATTCACCGCGACCTGAAACCCGACAATATCTGGCTCGAACCGAATCAGCGCGGCGGCTACACGGTCAAGGTTCTCGATTTCGGCATCGCCAAACTCGAAGAAACATCGGCAATTATTGTCGGTGACGCGGAAATCAAAGCGATTTTAGAAGAAGAAACAAAACCGCCCGGCGGCGCACGTGAAACGATTGCCGATCATAACCAAATTCGCACTTTCGCCGACAGAAACAATTCGACCCTTGTTTCAGAATCGGCAACGATGGCATTAAATGCGGATCGGCGGAAATTCGATTCCGAAGCCGGAACTCTGATTCAGGGCAGTGAAGCCGAAAAGGAAGAAGGAACAAAGATTTTTGCGTCGAATCAGACGCAGGCTTTGGCGGATGATGAAAATACAGCGACCAAAATACTTTCCGAATCCGAAGAAAATGCGACACAGATACTCACCGAATCTGATGACAAAACAAAATTAATCTCCGAACAAACGGATACAAATAAATCCGGCAGCAAAAATTTAAGCACGGCAAAATCTTTGATTCACACGCCTTCGACCGCCGAACTGACCCGCGTCGGTGCCGTGCTGGGAACGCCGCTCTATATGTCGCCCGAACAATGTAAGAGCGAAAAATTGACCGCACAATCCGATGTTTATTCGCTCGGCGTGATCGCCTATCAGATGCTTTCGGGCAAAACTCCGTTTGACGGCGATTATACGGAGGTGATGGAGGCGCATAAGGAAAAAGAACCTCCGGCTTTAGAGGCAAAGAAGGTTTCGAAAAAGGTCCAACAGGTTATAAACGCTGCGCTTTCTAAAAAAACCGAAGATCGTCCAAACACGGCAGAGGCTTTTGCCAGCGAACTGCGGGCAAATTCGGAAGGTATCGGTTCATTATTGCAGCGTGCGCTCGTTATCTACAGCGAACATCTGATGAAATTTTTGCAAATCGCTCTTTTGCTGGCAATTCCTTCGATTTTATTGACAATCACCAATGTTGTCCTTAAATTTTTGATTTCCATCGAAGTTTTGCCGAGCTATAGCTTCTTTAGCGTGATCACCGGATTGTTATCTATTATTACTTTCTTCGTTCAGATATTTTTTGCCGCGATGCTGGTCGGGATGACGACCTGGATCGTCGCCCAGATTTTAGCCGCACCGCTTCGCCCGATCAGTATCAAGAAAACTTTTCAACAAGTTAAAAAACGCTTGAAACCTTTGCTCGGCACAGTTACGGTCAGTACCTTGATTTCGATGATCGGATTAGTATTTTGCATTTTGCCGGGGATTTGGTTTTCGGCAAGATATATGTTGATCGCGCCTTCGATTATGATGGAAAAGGTCAGCGGTCGAGCCGCTTTCCGGCGTTCGGTCGAACTCGTGAAGCGTTCCTTTCGCACGGTTTTGACTATTTCAATTCTTATCTATATCGTTCCGGTTTCATTAGCCATTTTAATCGGTTTGTCCATCAATGGAATTATGAACACGTTTGATCCGCCGAAAAAAGCCGCCGAACCGATTGTGGCTGAACAAACGGCGGCACAAACGGATAAATCGGGAGATTTGGATTTTAAGGTTGACGAAGAAGGGATCAGAATCACGACAGGTGAAGACCCAAGGGAAGACAAAGAAAAAAGTATGGCAAGAAAATTGCGGCTTTCGATTCAGCAAGGGCTTTACGAAATTCTCTGGGCACCGATTTCGATTTTTATTATGTCCTTCACATCGGTCATCACGGCTCTGCTTTATTTCAAAACGCGGCAAGCCGGCGGCGAATCAATGCAGGAACTTCTTCAACATTTTGAAGATGAAGAATGTCCGCGAACAAATTGGCAAAACCGCGTCCGCCAGAGACTTTTGCAATCCGGCAGAACGACGACGGGCAAAAAGATCATTACAGGCGGAAAAACAAAAGATACAAATAAATAAACAAACGCGGCAAAACTCATCAGGCATCAAAGAACTTTTTAACCGCGAACGAAAATAACTCGTTAAGCCAAGTGGTCTTTGACCGCGTTTCAACATTCGTAGGTTAAAACCACTTTCTTAACAATTGAATTCAAGCGTAAATTATTTAATTTGAAAACGAAACGCTGAAATAAGTTTTTCATTTTTCACTTTTCGTTCTAAACTCTAAAAATAAAAAACCTCTTTAAAATAAATGATGAAGCTTTATCTAAACATCACTAAATTTACATTCTTACTGGTTGTTTTTGCGCTTTCGGCAAACGCACAAACTTTTCAGCGCGAACTTTCCGTTCCTGCGAATACGCAGATCGAAATCACGAATCTTTTCGGACGCGTTTTTGTTTCCGCCGAAAGCGAAGCGGAAAAAGCGGTTTTGACCGTTGAAAACGGACAGGAGAGCGACGTTACGAGCGAATTTAAGGGAAACCGTTTGCAAATTACCGTCAATAATCCGAAATCGAGAATTGATTTAAATTTAAGGATTCCGACGCGGATGCGCGTAAAAATCGAAACGGGCGAGGGCGAAGTGCGCGTCGCGGGAAACTCTGAATCGGTCGAAGTAAAAACGAATACCGGAACTATTGCGACGGATGTTCCGCTCGATGACGTGCGCTACAATTTTGTCTGGACGGCATCGCGGGCGCGTTTTTTGAGCGACATCGAGGTTAATGAAGTAAAAGAAAAAGCGGCGGGAAAATTTGTCTTGAGCGGCAGAATTTTTGAAGGAGAAAATCAATGGAAAGGTAATAAAAGTAAAAGGGAAAAGGGAAAAGGTAAAACAGAAGAAGAAAATTCGGTTGATGAAGAAGAATTATCGGGAAATGAAGAAACCGAAGTCGAAAAAGAAGACGACAAGCGAATAAAACTCGACCTTTCGACCTTGCGCGGAATAATACTTTTGAATGTTAATCCGACCTCCGTGCCGTCGGATTTGGGCGAAAAACCTCTGACAAACGCGGCAAAAGCGATCATCCGCAGCGGCGATTCGATTCTAATGGAAGCTATTCGCCGCGCCAGTCCGAAACATTTCGGCGATTATGCCAGTACTTTACCGCCTTTCAGAAGTGCGCCGATTTTGGAAGAGCGAAACCGCACGGAAAATGCCGTAATTTCGCAGGTAAAAAAAATTCTGGTGCAGGTGACGGACGCGAATAACCGCGCCGTTCCTAATCTGGAAAAAGGCGATTTCATTCTGACCGAACGCGGGACGGAGCGCGAGATTCTAGCGGTCGAACCGGCAGAGACTTCGTTTAATCTCGTTCTTCTGGTAGATGTTTCGGGAAGCGTTGATAATTACGTTAATTTTATCCGCAAAGCCGCGCGAAATTTTGTCAATACGGTAAACCCGAACGATAAGGTCGCCATTATCATTTTTAATGACGATATCGAAGTTTTATCGAATTTTACGACCGATAAAACAAAACTTTCCGAAGGTTTGGACACGTTCGACGCGGGCGGCGGAACGGCGTATTACGACGCGCTCGCCTATACTCTGGCGGAAACTCTGCGACCGCTGAAGGGCGACCGCACCGGAATCGTCGTTTTGTCGGACGGCGAAGACACGCGCTCGTTTTTGCCTTTCGATTCAATCTTAGGCGCGATTCAGGAAAGCGGCGCGCTTATTTATCCGCTTTACGTGCCGAACGGTTTGATCGCCGCCGCGAAAAATCAAGACCCGAATGCGACGGTTGATCCGCTGCGGGCGCGGTATTTTAATCTGACCTCGAAAGCCGAAGCCGAAGGCGAAAAACTCGCCCAAATTTCCGGCGGCGTTTATTATCCGATTCGCCAATTAGGCGAACTGCAAAAGGCTTACGACGATATTGTCGTGCAGCTGCGCACCGCGTATTCGATCACTTTTCGTTCGGATCTGACCATTCGCGGCGGAACTAATTCGCCGTTTTTGAAAGTCAGAGTCAAACGCGAAAATGCGTTCGTCAAACTCGGTTCGGTCGTCGAAGTTTCCAGTGCTGAAATATCTGAAAATAATTTCACGCAGAGAACGCAGAAAACGCAGAGTAATTATTATAAAACATCGAACTCTGCGAAATCTGCGGCTCTGCGTGAAATAAATTTTTTTTACCAAAATTCAAGCTTCAATAACTCGAATTCCTTCCAAACCGCCGAAATTTCCGCCGAAGTCGAAAAGATAAAATACAAACAATTTTTAGCAGACAATCTAAGAAATCATAAATTCGAGAATTTTGATATAAATAAAACGGCGGGCGCATTTTTGCTGGAAAACGAACGGGAAAAAATCGCCGTCAGCCGCTGGATTTCGCCAAAAAGAACTCGTTCCTTTCCGTTTGAGAGAGTTTATGACACACTCGCCCATCCGGGCAGAAAAGTCGCCGTAATTCCGGTTTTAAAGGACGAAGGCTTGGGCGGCGACCGCGATTTTTTGCAGTGGGACACGATCTCGTTTTTAAGTCTTTTGGACGTTCACATTGTTTTGGCTTATTACGAAACGGCGGTTAAAAACGTGAAAAAAGCCGATAAAATAACGTCGCAAAAATTCGATAACACTTACGTTTTATCGCGTCTTAATGAAATTTTCAGCTTCAAAGGAACGGCGCGGGAATGGAACGAGCGAGAAGCAAAAGAATTAAAATCAGTTCTTGAAAAAGCCAGAGCGGCGTACCGCGAAATCTCGAAAAAAACGAACACTTATCTGCACGACGAAGCGGCTCTGAACGAATTGATAAAAATCGCCGAAACGCCCGAAAAGTTCATCGAATTTTCACGCGGAAAATCCCGAAATGCCCAACAGCGCGAGTCTGAAACCGTCCAGCCGAAGGAAGCACTTTCGACGCTTTCCAAAGGCAAGATCACGATCACGAACGCGCTTTTCGGCAAATATTTTTTCACCGTTGACGAAACCCGCATCGAAGCCGAAACTCTTTATTTGATCGAAGCCAAACATTCTCAAAGGGCAAAATTCCCGAACAAAAACGACATCAAAGACGCGCTTGTCAAAATAATGCTTTACGCGAATTTAAACAATGTAAAATTCGGCGCAAAAAAGGTAAATCACAAAGTTCAAATCCGCCTGACTTCCGCCAAACTAACGGGCGGAGTTGATTCAAATTCAAATATCGAAACATTCGATAAATTTTGCTCCGATAATTTGATTGATTCAAAACAGAACGATTTTTTATCAAAACTCTTTCGTGAAGCACGGGAAAATAATTTCACGATAATGTTAGAACGCGGTGAAATTGCAAAATAGATGGAAAGTTATAGAATTTGAAATAATTGAATTTTGAATAATATCCAATTTGAGAAATATATAAATTTAATGATTCGCAGTCCATTACGTTATCCGGGCGGAAAGAGCCGCGCAGTTGAAAAAATTGGCGCGCTGATTCCTGATTTTAATGAATTCCGTGAACCGTTTGTCGGCGGCGGGTCGGTTTTTATTAATCTCAGACAAAAAATTCCCGGCAAAAAGTTTTGGATAAACGATAAATATACGCACCTGGCGACATTTTGGAAGGTTTTGCAAAATGATTCGGAAAAGCTTCTGGAGCAAATTTGGAATTGGAAACGCGAATTTTCCGGCGGAAAGGAACTTTTCTATTTCTTGCGCGAAAAAATAAAGAATTTTAACGAAATCGAAACCGCCGCCGCTTTTTTCGTTTTTAATCGCATCACTTTTTCAGGTACGACCGAAGCCGGCGGTTTTTCGTTGCAGGCGTTTGAAAAGCGTTTTACCGATTCGAGCATCGAGCGTTTGAAAGCAATGCCGCAAGTTTTGCAAAATGTAAAAATTACAAATTCGGATTATGAAAACGTGATAAATGCCGAAGGGAAAAACGTTTTTCTTTTTCTCGATCCGCCGTATTTCAGCGCAACAAATTCTGCACTTTACGGCAAAAACGGCAATTTGCATAAAGCGTTCGATCACGAAAGATTTGCCTCGGCTGTGAAAAGTTGTCGGCATAAATGGCTTTTGACTTATGACGATTCGCCGTTTATCCGCGAACTTTTTTCATTTGCCGAAATTACGAACTGGAATTTAACATACGGAATGCGGAATGTTACCGCAAATTCAAATCAAAAGGGAAACGAACTTTTTATTTCAAATTATGAATTGAATTTTGCCGTAGAAAAACAAATAGAATTTAGTTTTGTTTAATGATATATGAAAAACGATTTCACGATAATTTTAGAACGCGGCGAAGCAGGGAAATAATTTCAAAAAGTTAAGATATTTGAATTTCAACAATTGCGGGCGCAGAGCTGTAGCCCTTCCTGACCTGAAATCTTTATTAGCTTTATTTTATTACTCGATAATTCATTCAAGATAAGCAAAAGAAGACAAGCTAAAAGTATTAACAGGTCTGGAAGGGTTGCTTTGCGCCCGCTCTTCGTTGAAAATCAAATATCTTAACTTTTTATTGAGGTATTACGAATTTTGCCATAGAAAAACAAATAGATAATTAACTGATGTTACGCATCTTACGGTTTTGTCGCCAAAGGCGACTGACATTATAGCGTAGGGAGTAATGAGCGTGAGCGAATGAATCCCTACGTTTGATCGAATTGGTCTTTGCTCGCTTGATGAGTGAGCGACATTTCCGGCGGTTTGATTGTTGCTCACTCATCAAGCGAGCGGTTTTCATTTTCAAACTGTCGTAGGGATGCTTTCCCTACGCTATAATGTTTGTCGCCGTTGGCGACCAGGGCAAAAAATATATTTTGCGTAACATCAGTAATTAATTAGGATTGGAGCGCGAGAGTTCTGCTTGGCTGCGGCGAGCCAGACAAGCAGAACTCACAATTTCAGTTACTAAAAAGTTTCGGATAAATCAAGGAATGCGCCTGTTCTCGCTTCGCTTGAACGCGCATGCAAGCGAGACGCTCGCGCTCCAGTCCTTGACCTAATCAGTTACACAAATAGAATTTAGTTTTGCTTAAATGAAATCTTCACTTTTAAATGCACTTTTTGATGATGAATCGCGCCGACCTTTGACGATTTCGGAATTGAACGAACAGGTCAAGGGCGAGCTTGAACGGCGGTTTGCGTCCGTTTGGGTCGAGGGCGAGATCGTTAATTTTCTGGCGGCAAATTCCGGGCATTGGTATTTTTCCCTGCACGACGGCGATTCGCAATTAAAAGCGGCGTGTTATGTTCGCAATAATCTGCGGATTCGGTTTCAGCCGTTTGATGGTTTGCAGGTTCGCGTGCGCGGGAAACTTTCGCTGTATGCGCCGCGCGGGGAATATCAGATGTTGGTCGAATCGCTCCAGCCCGTCGGTGAAGGCGCGCTCAAAGTCGCGTTCGAGCAGATCAAACTGAAACTCGCTAAAGAAAGGCTTTTTGACGAGAATTTCAAACAACCGCTACCGTTTTTCCCCAAAAGAGTCGGTGTCGTAACAAGCCCAAACGGTGCGGCTTTTCACGATATTTTGAATGTTTTGTCGCGCCGGACGCGTTCGGTCAATATCACTCTGATCCCGACTCTCGTGCAGGGCGAATTTGCCGGTGAAAAAATCTCAGAAGCGATTGAAGCGGCGAATAAATTTAATAAAATTGCCGGCGAAACTGAGAAATTCGACGTTTTGATCGTCGGGCGCGGCGGCGGTTCGAGCGAGGATTTATGGGCGTTTAATGAAGAAAGAGTCGCCCGCGCGATTTTTGCTTCGGAAATTCCGGTGATTTCCGCCGTCGGACACGAAACCGATTATACGATTGCCGATTTTGTCGCCGACAAACGTGCGCCGACTCCGAGCGCGGCGGCGGAAATCGTCGCCGAATCGGAAGATCGGATCGAAGCCTTTGTTATTCAACGAAAACAGGATTTATTTCAATTAATAAGTTATCAATTGCTCGCTTCGCGTGCGGATTTTCAGGAACTTGCGCTCTCTTCGGTGTTCAGCGAATTTCCCCAAAAAATAAAAGATTGGCGGTATGAAATCGAAGATTTCGATGAGCAGATGACGGACGCTTTGCGGGAAAAGCTCAAATCAAGCGAGAAAAAACTGCAAAACTTATCAAATCGTCTTTCGCCGATCAAACTTGCGGCAAAATTAAACGAAAAGAAAACACGGCTGGCGGTTTTAACTCAAAAACAAATTTCGGCAATCAAGGATATTATTGACTTAAAGGATGAAAAACTGAAAATCAAAATGGCTTCGCTCGATGCGCTTTCGCCTCTGTCGGTTTTGGGGCGCGGTTTTTCGATCGTAAAAAACGAAAAAGGCAGAATTTTGCGCGAAGCAAGTCAGACGAAAATCGGTGAAGAAGTGGAAGTTTTGATGTCGAAGGGAAAGATTAGATCGAAGGTTTTATCGGTGGAAAATGAATAGATTTCAGATTTCAGATTTCAGATTTCAGATTCCAGATTCCAGGAAAAAAGTCTCTACTTTGAAATATTGTAACGGATTAGATCAATGACTGGAGCGCGAGCGGCTCGCTTGCATGTGCGTTCAAGGCTTTGCGAGAACAGGCGCGCGCCGCAATTTCTCGAAAGTTAATTCTAATTGAAGCGTTCGCGCCTGTCCTTGCTTCGCTCGGACGCGCGGGCAAGCGAGACGCGTGCGCTCCAGTCTTAAACCGCATCC
>JBBRVS010000073.1:0-23476 GCA_038246645.1 Pyrinomonadales bacterium | reverse complement strand
ATTCAACAGGTAAATGGTATGCAAAATTCTCTGATATTGAGATCAAACAAGTTGAAATTGAAAAGCCGTTAATAATTAATCATTTTTCTCCGCAAAATACTTTATTCGTGCCTGCGCCGAAATATCCGGCAGCGGCAAAAGCAGTCGGCGCAAAAGGGGAAGTTAAAGTTGAAATTCTAATTGACGAAAACGGAAATGTTGAAGAAGCAAAAGCCGTTTCAGGACATCCTCTGCTCAGAAGCGCGGCGGAAAATGCCGCAAAACTAGCAAAATTCAAACCGACAACTCTTTCCGGCAATCCTGTAAAAGTAAGATATACTTTAGTTTATAATTTTAACTAACTGAATGAGATTTCGGTTTTAGCCGATGAAATCGGCGGCATATTTGTAGCCCACAGCGCAAGCCGTGGGAAAAGAATATGCGACGATTAAAGCCCTCGAAAGAGGGCGACATAAATATATGCCGCCGATTTCATCGGCTTAAAATTTACTGACTTCTTACCCACAGCTCGCGCTGTGGGCTACAAATATATCGCCGTCTTCGACGGCTGACAGAAAAATTTAATACATATTTTAATAAGTAAAAATCTTACCGCAAATGTTTTCGCAAAAATGATATTATTTTATAACCGTCGAGATAAACCCAGGGTTTTTCGCCGAGCGTGTAATGTCCGCACGGGATGACGACTTCATCGTGTTTGACTCCGGTGCGGCGCAGTTCGTCCATCATTTGGCGCGAGAGATCAATCGGAAAGGTCAGATCGTAGAGCGTGTAAATATAGCGTTGCGGGCGCGGTTTGCTTTTGGCGAGTTTGTCCATATAAGCCATCGGCGAGATCGGCAGCCAGAATTCGCGCAAATCTTCGAGAGAGACGTTTCCTTCCAGACCTTCTTTGACGTGATAGGTCGAAAGTCCCTGCCAGACGACATCGGCGACGTAGCCCGAAACGTGATTAAAAACTCCCGCGTCAATCGTTTCGTCGTGAACGAAGGCGAAAAATCCGACGCAACTTCCGATGCTCGTGCCGATCACGCCGACTTTTTCGTAGCCTTGTTGTTTCAACCAACGAACGGCGGCGCGTGTGTCTAAAACCGATTGCCGCAGCGATTGCAGCGTGCGCCCGACATTCGGCGCGACCAGATAATCGGCGCGTTCCAGTTCCGGCGGCATTCTCTCTTCGTGATACGGCAAAGTTAATCTTAAAGCGGAAACGCCGACTTTGTTAAAGAATTTGCACAGATCGAAATATGTTCCGGCTCTTGCGTTCCAATGCGGCAGCACGACGACCGCCGATTTTTTGTCTTTTTCAAACGGAAAAAATGTCGCGTAAGCCGTATTGTTTTCTGCGGAAGGCGTTGCAATTCCGCTCGTCCACGTGACATTTTGAGTTTCGGAACTTTGAACTTTGAACTTTGAACTTTGAACTTTATAATCCGAAATTTCCGGCAGATGAAAAAATTCGTTGCTGCTCGCGACCATTTTCCTCGAATATTCCCGAAAAAGTGTGCGCGGATCGTCGCCGTTCGGATTTTCCTTAATAAACTCAGTTCCCCAGCCGAACGGATGGACAATGCGATTGTCATTGAGCATCGCAAAATATCTTTCCCGTTTGTGCATATAGCGTTTGAACATAAGTTTTTAATGGTAGAAAAAATGCGGAAAGGAATCAAATTGAAACGAAAGATTTGATCAACGTGTCAGAACCATCTGCCGCAAGCGGATGGTTTAAGCTGGCAACTGAAAGTTTCGAAACAAAAAAATTAACCGCCCGCTACCGCAGACGGTTCTGACGCCAGATTCAAAACTTTTTCGTAAAACGCAATATACTGCGGAATAATTTTCTCCGTCGAATAACGCGAAACTGCCGATTCACGCCCCTTTTTGCCGAATTCGCGGCGCAGTTCTTCGTCGCTCAGAAGTTTTACAACGTCGTCGCTCATTTTTTCCGTGTTGCCGATCTCGCTCATAAATCCTGTTTCGCCATCAGTTACGACTTCAGGAATGCCGCCGATACGCGAAGCGACGACCGGAACTTCGCAGGCTTGCGCTTCGAGTGCGGCGAGTCCGAAGGATTCGAGTTCGGAAGGAAGCAGGAAAACATCGGCGATACCGAGATAATCGGAAATATTCTCGCGTTTACCGACGAAATACACATATTCGCTGACGTTCAATTGATTAGCGCGATAATCGCAAGCGGCGCGTTCGGGACCGTCGCCGACCATAAGCAACCGGGCGTTGACATCCTTTTCCCGCACCTTTGCAAGAATTTCGATGCAATCAACCGGTCGTTTGACGGCGCGAAAATTTGAAACGTGAACGAGAAGTTTTTCACCATTCGGCGCAAATTCCGTCTGCAAAGGCGAATCTTCCAGACGTTTGTAATGCTGCGGGCAGATGAAATTCGGAATCACTTCGATCTCGTCAAAATCGAACGTTTCAATCGTCGCCTGTTTGAGAAAACGCGAAACCGCCGTCACGCCGTCCGATTGCTGCAAGCCGTATCTGGTAATCGGCAAGTACGAGCGATCTGCGCCGACGAGCGTAATGTCCGTTCCGTGAAGCGTCGTAATCACAGGAACATAGCGTTTTTCCTTGATTGATTCGCGGGCGAGAATCGCCGAGATCGAATGCGGAATCGCGTAATGAACGTGAAGCAAATCGAGTTTTTCCGAACGCGCCACGGTTGCCATTTTCGTCGCCAGAGCCAGATCATACGGCTGATGCTCGAACAGCGGATACGTCATCATTTCGACTTCGTGAAAATGGACGCGCTCGTTTAATTCGACCAGCCGCGTCGGCAGGGAAGAAGAGATAAAATGGACGTTATGACCGCGCATCGCAAGATCACGCCCCAATTCAGAACCGACAATGCCGCTTCCGCCGTAAGTTGGATAAACCGTAATTCCGATATTCATTAGCTAAATAGTAGGAAAGTCCGGCGAGTCTGTCGAGTCTGGAGAGTCTATCGAGTTTACTGAGTTTACCGAGTCTGTAGAGTCCAGGAACTGAATTTACAATAAGCTCTCAAGACTTTCTTGACTCGGTAAACTCGATAAACTCTCCAGACTCGGTAAACTCACTAGATCTTTTTCCGAATATAATAAACCACGCCGTTGTGGTCGTCGCTGACGAGGAAGGAATCGGGCGTTAGTTTGAAAACGTCGCACGGGCGACCGTGAACGGTTTTTCCCTGAAGAAATCCGCTTAAGAAATCCTGCAATTTTTCGCCTTTTCGCATTATCACGAGTTTGTAACCGCTGCCGACCGTTTTATCGGTCGAGCCGTGAAGCGCGACGAGAAATGAGTTTTTCAGCGTTTCGCCGCTTGTTTCTTCGTCAAAATAATCAAATCCGAGCGCGGACGAATGCGCGGGAAAATAGCCGTAGGAACGCGGCACGTTCCTGCAGTTTCCTTTAATTTTCGGATCGCGAAAGATTTTGCCGTTTGCCTGGTAACATCTTGCCCAGCCGTAATCCGCGCCGTTTTTTATCGGATAAAATGTTTCGTCCGGTTTTTTCAAACCCAAATGATCCGAACCTTGATTCGTTGCCCAGAGATTATTTCCCATCCAGCGCAGACCGACCGCATTTCGCAAGCCTTTGGCGTAAACTTTTTGCCCCGAACCGTCCGGGTTCATCTCTAAAATTGTCGCGCGAACTTTTTCTTTTTCAACGCACGAATTGCAGCTCGAACCGACCGAAACATACATTTTACCGTTGCCGCCGAAAACGACGGTGCGCGTCAGATGCCAGCCGCCGTATTTATAACTCAAACCGTAATCGGGAAATGTTGTAACAGTTTGCGGCTTTGGGTCGGTCGGTTTTTGTTCGTTTCTGGTAAATTTTCGCCGCGTGAGTTTATCGGTTTCCGCCACATAAAACCAATCTTGCCCGTTTTTATCGGTAAAAAACGCGACGCTGTTCGGATTTTTCAGACCGGACATATATTCCGTGATTTTTCCGAATTTTCCGCTTTTTTCGTCAAACTCGCCCAAAATATAAACTTTGCCCCGCTTGTTGTCGGTCAAATTAAACATATCCGTCACAAAAATTCGGCGGTCGGGTGCTTGAGCAAAGAAGCGCACGCGTTTCAAACCTTCCGCCGCCGGAATTATTTCGTAATCGGCGGGCAGATTGAGTTTGAATTTTTTTCCGTCCTTCAGATTGATTTCCTGCGGCGTAAGTTTTACCTGCGCGGAAAGCGAAAATGTTAAAAACAAAAATAATCCGAGAATCTGAATACTCTTTCGTTTTGTAAAATCCGTGTTCATCTGTGTTAATCTGTGGTTAAAAAATAATTGGAGAACTTAAAATGAATATCGAAAAATTTTGCGTGCCGTTCGGCAAAAAGCTGAATCTTGCCGATCACCAGACCGATTACACTGGCGATTATACCGATAAAAAGCAGGCTGTAAAAGATTTAAATGTAAATGTCGAACAGCTTGCCGAAATGCAGAGCGTGCTTTACGCGGAAAATGTCCATTCGCTGCTGATAATTTTTCAGGCGATGGACGCGGCGGGCAAAGACGGCGCGATCAAACACGTAATGTCGGGCTTGAATCCGCAGGGAACACAGGTTTATTCGTTCAAACATCCTTCTGTCGAAGAACTCGATCACGGCTATATGTGGCGTTCGATGAAGGCGATGCCCGAACGCGGACGCATCGGCATTTTTAATCGTTCGTATTATGAAGATGTCCTGATCGTGCGCGTTCATCAGCAAATCTTGCAAGGACAGCAATTGCCGGAAAATATTAAAAACGATCCGAATATCTGGAATCAGCGTTTTGAACAAATCCGCAATTTTGAAAAATACTTGAGCGAAAACGGGATTCACGTTCTGAAATTTTTTCTCAATGTTTCCAAAGAAGTACAAAAAGAGCGTTTTCTCGAACGCATCGATACGCCCGAAAAACACTGGAAATTTTCCGCTTCCGACGTAAAAGAACGCGGCTTTTGGGACGATTATATGAAGGCTTATGAAGACGCGCTGGAAAATACGAGCACCGCAGATTCGCCGTGGTTTGTCGTTCCGGCGGATAAAAAATGGCTCACGCGCCTTGCCGTCTCCGAAATAATCGTCAAAAAAATGCGGGAACTCGATATGAAATATCCGACCGTTTCGGACGCGCACCGGCAAAATCTGCTCGAAGCGAAGAAGTTGCTGGAGAATGAAGATTAAAAGAAGATTATAATCCGGCGACTGGAGCGCAAGCGTCCCGCTTGCAACCGTTGCGTGAGCAACGGCATAACCTCTCTATATCCTGGTACTTTGATTAAGAAAGCGGACGTTCGCGCTCACGCGCTCATTGCAAGCGGGACGCTTTTGCGCTCCAGTCAGACTTTCAAACTTCGCTTAAAACAATAATTTCCGCCCGTTCTTTGGCATCATTGAGAAAGGTTCCGATTTCATCCGAAACTTTTTCTTCGATCAGAGTATTTCTTATTTGTTCGCGTGTTTCATCAATCGAAGGCATGACGAGTCCGGGATTTCGGCGGCGAAATTCGGGAACGAAGGTTTGATTGTAATACGTTTCTTCGTCATCGGGCGTGATGACGGCAAAGGCGCGAAAGCGAAAATCTATGTATTTTTCAATCGCTACGCGCTGCTCCATAATTTGCTGGAAATTTTCATCTCTGATCGAACTGAAACCGACGATTCTCAAACGGTTTTCAAACTCGGCAGTCGAAGGAAAAAGTGCCACAACCCGTTCAATTTCGCTTTTAACTTCCGCTTCGGTCGGTGCGGCGCGCGGCGATCTTTCGGCTTCGAGCGCGATTAATCGTTGACTGATAATCAGTTGCAACGCAATGTTCAAATTTTCCGAACTCGGCGGCGCAAGCGAAATTCCGGGACGTAAAGCTAGTTGCCAGAGCAGATCGGAATAGGTGATAAGTTCCGTTCTTACGCCGTCGCTGACGGTTGCAACCGTTTTATCGACAACGGTTTGCGCGTGTGCTTCGACCGCCGCCGCAAAACCGCTTAATAACATAAAAACGAGGCAGACAAAAATTTTAGGCAAATTTGAAAACTTTCTTTTCATAAACTTGTATCTCTGATTATTTGTTTGAAGCCCTGAAACTGTCAAATATAATTATTAAATAAGCGTTAAAACCGTTGACAAAATGTTAAAAAAGTTTTTTAATTGATGTGGGCGTTTTTATTTCTCAACTCCTAAAACAAACCAGCCTCTTTTTGATGTCAAACAAATAAAAAAGTTTGTCGTCTCGGATAAATTAAGCCAAAATGTTGTCTCCAAAACGGATAAAAAGCGGAGCTGAACCATATTCTTCCGGCGGAAAAAGTTCAGATTCTTCACGCGAACTAAAGTTTATCACCGAACTCGGACGAAGTTTGCTTTTCACGGTTCACCCGAAAAAAGTCGCTTCCCGCGTGGCGGAAGCCATTCGTGCGGAAACAGATGCGCTGATCTGCGCGGTCGTTGTCGAACTCGGACAAATCGGTTTGATCAGTTCGGCGTTTTCATCGGATTCAACCGGTGCGGAAACGGATTTTTTGGAAAAAATCAGATTCAAGAAATGGCGCAATTTTATGCCGCCGCAAATTTCGATCTGGTCGGAACACCGGGCGGACTTTCTTCTCTGCAAGGAAAATCAAGGATTTGAATATGTTTCGCCGCTTCATATCAACGGCGAAGTCAAAGGCGCGATCATTGTCGGTTTTGAAAAGCGCGGCGATTGCCCGGAATCATCGCAGCGTTTGATTGATGCGGCGACGCAGCTGACGGCGATGAGCATCAATCTCTCGGCGCATTACGAAGCGACCATCAACAGTTCGATTAATCAGGCTAAGGAAGAACACCGCAAATTTACCGAAGTCATCGTGGACGCGCTGCCCGTTTCGCTCTACGTGATTGACCGCGATTATAATATAGTCACCTGGAATCGCCACCGGGAAATCGGGATTCAGGGCTTGCCGCGAGATTCGGTGATCGGGCGCAACGTCTTTGAAGTTTTATCGAAATATCCGCAAAGCACTCTGAAACAGG
Source organism: Pyrinomonadales bacterium (assembly GCA_038246645.1). Lineage (GTDB taxonomy): Bacteria > Acidobacteriota > Blastocatellia > Pyrinomonadales > Pyrinomonadaceae > JAHCHG01. The sequence goes on along the minus strand of JBBRVS010000073.1, from coordinate 16,467 downwards.
AATTTGAACGGGCGTTTAAAACCGGCAGAATCGAACGCATCGAACAGCGGACGACCGACCGCAACGGCGTAACGAAACATTGGATCGTCAGCAAAATTCCGATGCGCGATGAAACCGGCGAAGTTACGCATATCATTACCGTCGGCGAAGACGTAACGATGCGCGTCGAAGCGATTCACGCCGTCGGACGCGCCGAAAAACTCGCCGCTGTCGGCAGACTCGCCGCCGGCGTCGTCCACGAAATAAATAATCCGCTGGCGACAATTTCCGCCTGCGCCGAATCGCTCGAATCGAGAGTTACGGAAGGCGTTTTCGGCGAATCGGAAGAGGTTGATGATCTGCGTGAATATCTCGGTTTGATCCGCAGCGAAGCGTTTCGCTGCAAATCAATCACCAACGGATTACTCGATTTCAGCCGGATGCGCACCGGAAACCGTTTTCCGATTGATGTTTCGCTCGTCATAAAATCTTCGGCAAAACTGATCGTTCACCAAAAACGCGGCGAAAATATCAACATCGAATTTGATCTAGCCGAACAAATTCCGCTCGTTAATGCCGACGAAGGGCAGATCCAGCAAGCGATAATCGCGCTTTCGACCAATGCGATTGATGCTATGCCGATGGGCGGAACTTTGACTTTTCGCGTTATTGCGGAAGAAAGCCGCATTATTATCGAAGTTCAGGATACGGGCATCGGCATCGCTTCGGAAGATTTATCAAAAATCTTCGAACCTTTTTTCACCACCAAAGAAATCGGCAAAGGCACAGGTTTGGGCTTGGCTGTTTGCTACGGCATCATCACCGAACACGGCGGAAAACTCGCCGTCCGTTCGACCTTAAATGCCGGAACGACTTTCTCGATTTATCTACCTTTAAAGTCTATTGAGTCTATTGAGTCTGCTGAGTCTAGCGAGTCTGTCCAGTTTATTGATTTCGATGAATCAGACAAACCGATACAGTAATTCGAACACCATCGAAACGGATTGTAAAAAAAAATTATGGCAAAACTTTTAGTAGTTGACGATGAAAACAATTTGCGGCTTGTCGTGCAGAAGGAAATGAGCCGGCAGGGACACGAAGTTGAAACGGCTTCGGACGGCGAAGAAGCCTGGGAAAAGCTCGAACGGCAGGATTTCGACGTTTTGCTGTGCGATATCAATATGCCGCGTCTCGACGGCATTTCGCTGCTGCGCCGCTTGCGCGAAAAATGCCAGAATCCGCCTGAAGTGATAATGCTGACCGGACAAGCAACGGTCGAAAGCGCGATCGAAGCGATGAAGCTCGGCGCGTATGATTATTTGACGAAACCCTACCGCATCACCGAACTTGCCGCGCTCGTCACGCAATCCGCCGAAAAGCAAAAACTCAAGATTGATAACCAACGCCTTCGCGCCCAACTCGAACGCACGCACAGCGGCGCGATGCCGGAAATCGTCGCGCAGTCGCTGCAGATGAAGGAAGTTTTGCGGCTCGTCCAGCGCGTCGCTCATTCCGACACCTCGGTTTTAATTACGGGCGAATCGGGAACCGGAAAGGAATTAATTGCTCAAGCGATTCACCACCTCAGCCCGCGCACGCAGAGATCGTTTGTTGATTTAAACTGCGCCGCATTGCAGGACACTCTGCTCGAATCCGAACTTTTCGGACACGAAGCCGGAGCTTTTTCCGGCGCGCGAGCCAGAAAACTCGGACTTTTTGAAATGGCGGACAGCGGCACGCTCTTTTTGGACGAAGTTATGGAGATGCCTTCGCAGCTGCAATCGAAACTCCTTCGCGCACTTGAAACGCGCTCATTTTTCCGCGTCGGCGGCGTGAAAAAGGTTGACGTTGATGTTAGATTGGTCGCCGCGACCAACCGCAATCCGCAGCAATCTATCCGCGAAGGCGTTTTTCGCGCTGATCTCTTGTACCGCATCAATAGTTTTGAAATAAATATTCCGCCCCTGCGCGAACGCCGCGAAGACATCGAACCGCTGGCACGGTATCTTTTGCAAAAAATCGCCGGAGCAAATGCGCCCGAACTCGCGCCGCAAGCCGTTGATGCTTTGTGTTCATACAGTTGGACGGGAAATGTCCGCCATCTTAGAAATTGTCTGGAACGCGCCGTTTTGCTTTCGGACAACGGCAGAATCACGATCAGGGAATTGCCGCCGGAAGTCGTCTATCAGAAAAACGAGCCGAAGGTTTCGGTCAGCTACAACACGCCGGGCGAAACCGCGACGAGTTCGTTTCAAAATTCCGCGCCGACCAACTTGCGCGATGTCGAACGCCAGCAAATCCTAAACGCGCTGGAACAAACCGGCTGGCATCGCGGCAAAACCGCCGAACTTCTCGGCATTTCGCCCTCGACGCTCTACCGCCGTCTGCGCGAATACGATCTGGACATCAGATAAACGGTAAGGCAAAAGTAAAAAGGCAAAAGGCAAAAGGCAAAAGTTTTACTTAACCCTAAATTTACTTATATTTAGGGTTAAGTGAGCCGCTCTAAAGACCGTGAAAGCCTTTGAAATTCACCCGTTTATCGAGGTCAAAGACCGCTTACTTAACGATTGTGGTGTAATTATTCAATAAAATATATGAAAAGCTATAAATTTTTTCTCTTGATACTGCTAACTTTAACATTAACTTTTTCGGCTTTTTCGCAGCGCAGATTCGGCGGTAAAGTTGTTGAAGTGATTGACGGCAAAACCGCCGTCGTGCAGATGTCGAACGGCGGAAAATTGACGATTATTCTGCAATATATCGAGATTCCCGAACCCGACCAGCCGCTTCACCAAATCGTCAAAGACCATCTGCAAAAACTCGTTTTGAATCAATACGTCGAGATAAATCCGCGCGGACTTTCGGGAAATGCTACTACCGTCGGTCAAATTTTCTTAAAAGACGTGGACATCAGCCGCCAAATGCTCCGCGACGGCGCAGCCTGGTTTGCGGTTCTGGAAAACGGCGGACAAAGCCCGTCCGAAAGCGCGAATTATCAATCGCACGAATCGCAGGCAAAAGCCGAAAAACGCGGCGTTTGGGGCATCGAAGGAATGAAACCGGCGTGGGAATTTCGCGCCGCCAGAGAAGAAGCCAGATTATCCGCCGAACGCGCCGAATTTGAAAAAATCAAAACCGAAAATCAGGCAAAACAAAACGCCGAAGCCGAAGCGCGAAAAAAAGAAAGAGAGGCGAGCCAAGCCTTGACGCGCAACCGGAAGCTGAATTTCGATCCGAGCCGTTTTGAAAATTTCGATCCCGCCGCGATGTGGGAAAATGCCGCACTAGCCGGAATGACCGATGAAAACGGCTTGATCATCAATCGTTTTCTGCAATACAACGCCGAAATAATATTCACCGCGCCGAATTTTCTGACGCTTTCAAACGGCAAACAAACGCACGAACTCGAATGTCAATTCGGTTATTTAACCTACAATTATCAATCTTCGGGCGAAAAAGAATTTTACGGTTTCGCCTGCAAATCCGAATCCGACAAAGAACTCTTCAAAAAATCGCATCAATTGACGATCACCGCCGACGGAAAAAAAACGACCGTCAGCAAAGCCGTCCAACTGGGCACGCAAACCGACCAGAGATTTAACGAACTTTTGATCTACGACATTGACCGCGATTTTGTGATGAAATTAGCCCAAGCCGGAAAAGTAAACATCAAGATCGGCGAATTTTCCGGCTCGATGACCGAAAAAATACACGAAATGACAAAAAGTATGGTTTTGGAAATTGCCAAAAAATAAGATTTATATAGATTTTACAGAGAAAAAATTGCATTCAAAAAATCACTCTTTTCTACTTTCATAAAGTTTATCTACAAACTCATTAATTTCAGATTTCAATTTATTAAACTTGCCGGTTTTATTCTTAATTTCCGCTTCGTCTTTCAGCAGTAAATTAAGTGCTTTGACGGCTTCGGCAGGCGAAGCCGGAAATTTAGTGCCTTCGGCTTCGGCGGATTGAAAAGATAATCTTGCAGGCAATTGCTTGAATTGTCTTTCAATCCAATGCAAAGCATCTGTTTCAACTACACCGGAAAATTCGACTGCTGTTTGGTTCTTACCGCGCAGAAAAATGTTTTCTTTGCGGCGCAGTTCTGCCGGATATGCGGTCGGATCGTTAATTGTCATTCCCCACGCGACTTTGGCAAGCGCGAACGGATTTTGTCTGATTGACGGATATTTTGATAGAATCGCGGGCGCGAGTATTTTGTTTTCAGATGTTTTGATCTCCCAACCTGCGCGGCGCAAATTTAAAAATTCTTCACCTAATCTTAAAAGTTCTTTTACTTTTTCTGTAATTTCCTGTTGTTCCGATGCAGTCGCATTCGGAATCGGAAGTTTGCGGAAATCATTCGGCTGAAAACGCGAACGGCGTGCGCTGACGGTTGTTCCGACGAGAATTTCGGTAGCTTTCGGTGAATTCAAAACGGCTAAAAGATATTCGAGTGTGAATCGTTCGGAAATCTTTGCGAGAGTTTCGCGTTCGATCGGTTGTTTTCGCAGTTCACCGGAAATCGAACGGTTTTCGATGCCGTTTAATTCTTTCCAAAGCGCGAACAAAATTACCGAATGATTGCAAAACATCCAGCCGTTGCCGATTGCCGTGCCGTTATCGAGCCACGCCGCCGAAGTTTCGCCGCGCATAATCTTCCGGCGGTCGTAAAGTTCGGGAAATGTTTGGCGTGACACTTTTTCAGGTGCGCGAAGTCCGTCGCCGTGTTCCAAAAAATTTAAATCGGTTACTTCAAAAGCAGTTAAATTTTCGCCTTCGATATAAGAAACCGGATGATTTTCGTCCTGCCCTTTCGAGATGAGCGCGTCTTTTGTAAATTCGTTTGGAAATTTCGCTTCGTGAGAATGAATGACCATTCCTTTGCTGATATAACAAATTTCCTGAAGCGCGGTCATATCGGAAAATTCGTCGGTTTGAACATTCTGGCGGAAAACATTTTCGCCGAATTCGGTTTGCGACAGCGTTTCGGTTTTCGTGATATTTTCCACCGTTTCGCCGTGCCATCTTCGCAAGGTCAAATCGGTTTCCGTCGCATCGGTTTTTGTTATGAAAAAGACCGTATTTTCAACCGCCGCGTCTTCAAATAATTTCATCTTCGGGAAAAACGAGATTTCGTCAATTCGCGTATTTTTTACAAGAAAATCACGAAGTTTCGCGGCATATGTAATTTGTTCAATCGCATTACTCGTAATCATTCCGAGCCGTCCGGTTTCGCTTCGCAAAAGAAAAACTCCGAGCGCGACGAACGGCACGAATAAATCCCATTTCATCTCAAGCAGATTGCGAACCGATTCAATCGGATGATCGTTTTTGATTTCCTCGCGGTATTCCAAAAGACCTTCCATCCCTTCATCGGCGCGAACATACGGCGGATTTCCGACGACGAAATCGAAGCCTTCCTCAAACTCCGCTAAACTGCCTTTGATTTTTTCGGCGGTTTCGAGTTCGCTCGCAGGATACGGCAAACCGCGTAAGAAGTCGCGTGTTTCGTATTCGTAGCGCAAAGTGTCGGTATTGAAAATATTAAATCGGTCAAGCGAAATGTCGCCGCCTTTTTCACGGGCGAGTTTTATTAAATCCAAAACCTGTATCAGCAAATTAGTTTCCGCCAGATAACAGGCGAACGGGTTTAATTCCAAACCGAAAATATTATTTTTGACGGCGTTGATGATTTGACGGATTTCCTCGATTGAAAGATCGGCTTTCGATTTTTTCTGATGTGTTTTGTAATAATCCAATTGAATTTTGACCTGACGGCGGCAAGCCTCGACGAGAAACGCGCCCGAACCGCACGACGGATCGAGAATATCTCTGCCGAGAACTTCCGCGCCTTCATAACCTACACGGTCGAGAATATATTCGACGACTTCCTGCGGCGTGTAATACATTCCGCTTTCGTGTTTGTGTTCGCTGCGGATGTAATTGCTGTAAATATGTCCGATGATGTCGCGGTCAATATCGGCAAAATCGAATCCGGCAAGGCGATGCAAAAGCTGCACGATTAAATTTCGGTCGGCGCGATACCAATCGAAAACGAACGCTTGAGAATAATAATGCGCGTAAATGTGCTGCGCCGCTTCGTAGGCAATCGGCAGAAGAAAATCGGTGCTTCGACCTTCGGCGTGTTTTAGATATTGCTCCTCGATGCGTTCAAACCAGAGCGCGATTCCGCCGTTTGTAAAAATGCGGTTAATCAGGTTTTTATCTTCGAGAACTCGAACAAGAAGCAATCGGACAAAAAGTACGTAAGCGGTTTGCGTTGCAAATTCGCGCTGAAGTTTGCGCTCGTCGCTCGTTTTCAAAAGAATTGTGGCAACCTTATCTTTCCATTTTTTATATGCGTCGTGCGTTTCGATTGCCTGCGCGTAACGAACTGTCAGGCGCGAACGCTTTTTGTGAAAGACTTGACGAAGTCTGCTGATCTCATCAACGATCAAGTTGATTTCCTTAACCGCTTTTTTTAATTCCGAATCTTTCCGCTTAAATTTATCTGAAAGCTGATTATTCTTTTCGGTAATATCGGCGGCGATGTCTTTTTTTACTTCGTCAATAACGTCGCCGTTAAAACCGTATTTGAAACTGTAACTGAGCCGCGAATTATAGCTGTGGCGGCGCGATTCGGGAATTTGCCACGCTTGCGCTTTGCTGAAAATCTGCATCCAGAGATTTTCAAATTCTTGCTCGAATGTGTTTTTGCCGCTCGGATTAGTGTTTTCTTCTTTTTCAAATTCCTTGTATTCATCAATTCGCAAGGACAATTGCGCTTCGACATCAAGTGCAATCATTTCAATAACACGGGCTGATTCTTCTGTCAGTTCATCGTTAAATTCCGGTTCGTTTTGGCTGTAGATTTTTATTCTCGATTCGCTGCGCCAAGTTTTCCCGTCCGCATCGTGAGGCGTTCCGTCATTTTTTAAGGTCAAATCACGAATCAATTTCGGGATGCCTTCAAAAACCGATTTATTGAACCGCTGCCAAAAGGCTTTTAAGATTACGTTGTCGTGTTTATTAAAGGTATCGAAACCACTTTTGTTTTCCGCAAATAAACTTTCGCCACGCCATTTTTCAACTAATTCTTTAAGAAAAATCTCGCCCGTTAAAATAAACTGTCCGCTGCTCAGTTCGTAAGTGAGAATAGTTTTTCCGTCAATGAGAAGTCCGCGTGTCGCGCCCTGGCTTCTCATATAATCCGCAAGTTGCGGCAGATTTTCGCTCAATTTTGCCGTTGCCGTATTTTTTGATTCGGCAACAAAGCAGGGGCGCGGATATTGGCTGATGCGAACGGTAAAATCGGTTCGCTTGCGGTTCGTTTGCGCCAAATTATACTGAATTTCACCCGAATTATAGCCAAGTGCGGAAATTAAAACCGAAGTGATTTTATCATCAACGATGTTTGCCTCGTCGTTCGTTCTCTGATTTTGAGGTAAGTTTAGATAGAAAATTAAAGAATTTGATTGATAAAATTTGTCATCACCTAAACTGGTGAATAGTTTTTGTGTAAAAGTATTATAGTCATTACTCATAATTGATAAGTGATACTAAATGATCTTATCAAGTATAAGCTATGTTTTACGTTTCACAAATTAGTTGGAATTACATAAAAAATGAGTAATAAATCATAGCTGTTAAAATTAAAATCCGACTTCTTTAAGCGGCGCGTCTTTCGGCATTTTTATCCCCGAAAGCGAGGCTTCGACCAAGCCGAGAGATTTCATGGCGCGGATGGTTAAAAAGCCGAAATCGAATTCGTTGTCGTCGTGGCTGTTGCGCAAGAAACCCGGCGAATGATGATGATTGTTTTGCAGACACGCGCTGAACGTGGCGGTGACGGGCAGCCAATCGGTCAGGTTCATCGCATTGTCGTCTTCGTCCGCGTAGCGGCGCGAACCAAAACGGCGGTCGTGCGTCCAGTAATTTTGCAGCATATTTACCCAGAGCGCGAAAACGCGCACGCCGCACCATAAAACAAACGCGAAAAGCCATTCGCCGAACGCCAGCCATAAAAGAGCGTAACTGCTGAAATGCGAAAAAGCACCGAAATACGACGTGGAAACGGCACGCATCGTCGGTGTTTTCAAAATCTCGTCCTTTGCCATATCGGTTTTGCATTTATACGGGAAAAAGCACAAATACAAGGTTTTCCAAAAACCGTCGTCGGCTAATTTGTTCGGGTCGCCGTCGCGGTCGGAAAAAGTGTGATGATGACGATGGCGATTTACCCAGGTCGTCGGGTTGATATAAATTCCCGTAACGCTGAAGAAAATCGTGATAAATTTAACGAACCAATCTCTGAAATGCAGGGTTTTGTGAGAAATTCCCATATGCAGAATATTCGAAGCGTAAATACCACCGAAAAACCAAATAAACAGCAGAAAAGCAAAACCGACACTCGCACCCGAGAGAAAACTCCAACCCGACGGCGCAACAAGTCCGGCAACTAAAAAATTCAGAAAAATAATCGTGTATCCGACAATGTTATAAACTTGCATCTCGTTACTTTTATTCGTTTATAAATAAATTTCGGTTTCAAAGTTTGGAGCTAAGTGTTTGAAAAATAACATTAAACGGCATTAAATGGCAAGTGTTAAAAATTTGATTTTTTTTAAGCAAAAACCGAATCGAGATACATCATCAGCGCAAAACCGATAAAAAGCGAAAATGTTGCGCCGTTTTCAAAACCGGGGCGATGCGTTTCGGGAATAATTTCGTCGCTGATGATAAAAAGCATCGCGCCCGCCGCAAATGCCAAACCCCACGGCAGGATCGAAACGGAAATTAAAAGAACCGACACGCCGAACATTCCGCCGAAAATTTCGACCACGCCCGTCAGAGCCGACACGCCGAACGCATATTTTTTTGAATAACCCTGCGACCTGAGCGCAACCGCGACCGACAAACCTTCGGGAATATTTTGCAGACCGATGCCGAGCGTCGCACCGAAACTCGTGCCGAACTCGCCGGTCGCATTTGCCACGCCGATTGCCAAACCTTCGGGAAAATTATGAATCGCAATCGCAATAACAAACAACCAGATTTTGCGGAGTTTGCCCTTTTCAATATCAATGCCGTCGTGTCCTTTTTCAAAATGTTCGTGCGGCACTAATTCATTGATCAGCCAGAGCGTGAAACCGCCGATGCAGAGCCAGATAATCGCCTGCAAAACCGCGCTCGAAGCGGACGCGCCTTCCGCCTTTAAACGCCCGACCGACGGCAGAAGCAGCGAAAAAATGGTTGCCGCCAGCATCACGCCGGCGGCAAAACTTAAGAGATTATTATTGAGTTTTTCGTTCAGACGGCGCAGAAAAAGCGCGGGAATTGCGCCGAGCGTCGTCGCGCCGAACCCCGCGATCGTGGTGGCGACCAAAGCATTTGTGAATGTATTGTCTGTAAAAGGCATTGCCGGAAATGCAATTTTAGACAGACATTTCCAAAATTACAAACCCGCGACGGATTTGCGATTTGCGATTTGCAATTTGCGATTTGTCAGAAATTCGGCAAACCTTGATTTAAACTATTGAAAATGAAGGCATTTAACTTTATTCGTTTTACTCGCGTCTTTTCGGTTTAATGGCAAAATCCGCCGCGAAACCGTCGGGAATTTTCGGCACCGAAACCCACAGATCGAACTGGCTCAAAGCGCGGCAAATTGCATCTTCGGCATCAATGTAGCTGATTTTTAGAGTATATTTTTTATTTTCCCGGTCTTTCAGCGTTTGAAATTCGAGTCTGACAGGTCGGCGGCAATAACCGGAATTGATATTGATGCCGAGCAGGGAATTTTTCTCGAAATCGAAGTTTTCAAAATTTTTCAGACACTGGTCGCGGCTCGCGTCTTTGCGAACCGCAGCTTGAAAAGCAGTTTTGTCTTTAATGACAAATTTTTCTTTCCCGAACATTTGAATACAGTTCTTTAAATTTATTTCAACGGTCGGAAAAATTTCGAGATTTTTCGAACTGAATTTTTTGACGGGCGAAACTTCGATTTCTTCAACTGTCTGAGCTTAAAGCACGGCAGACGAACAAAGCGCCAAAAAGACGGTTAACCACAAAAAGATATTTTTGAAAAATTGAAAATTAATAGTGCCTCAAAGAAAAAAGCGGAGACAAAACTCCGTTTTATTTTATTTTGAATAATATATTCTCTGACATATCGGCGCAATTTTTCGCGGTTTTGTGTCAGATACGTGGCATACAGTTTTAGAAACGCGAATTCGGGGAAAAGTTGCTTAGCGCAGCAATTATTTAGACAAATACGCTAAAAACTTCATTGGAAAAAAGTCTTCCTTTTTCCGTCAAACGCAGTTTTTTTTCGCTTATTTCAACTAATTCGATTTCCGATAATTCAGAAAGTTCCTTTTCGTATTTTGATAAAAAATCGAAATTGAATCTTTCTTTAAATTCCTGCAAATTCAAGCCTTTATTAAGCCGAAGCTGCAAAAAGATATATTCGCCGCAGAGCGTTTCTTCGCCCAATTCAAATTCTTCCGCAACCGGCGATTTTTCGCATTCGATGAGCGACACATATTTTGCCGTATCGCGTTCGTTTGCCCAACGCCGCGTTTTGCCGTCAAACGAATGCGCCGAAACGCCGAACGAAAAATACGGCGCGAATTCCCAGTATTTATTATTATGTTTCGACTCGAAACCCGGCTGTGAGAAGTTGGAGATTTCGTATTGCTCGTAACCTTTTTCAAACAATTTTTCGAGCATCAATTCATACATTTCGCCGGCTAAATCATCATTCGGCAAGGGTTGTCTGTTCGAGCGAATCTGCTCCGCGAGCGGCGTTCCTTCGTGAATTTCTAAGATGTAGAGCGAAATATGTTCGGGTTTTAATTGTAACGCTTCATTTAAATTATTTTCCCAATCCGCCAAACTCTGATGCGGCAAACCGGCGATCAAATCAAACGAAATATTTTCAAAACCGCTTTTCCGAAGAAGTTCAAAAGTTTTCCGCGCATCATTTGAATCGTGTCCGCGGGCGAGAAGTTTTAAGGAGCGATCATTAAAGGTCTGCACGCCGAAACTCGCGCGATTTATGCCTAAACTCTTGAAATCACAAAGTTTTTCAAGCGAAACCGTCGCCGGATTCATCTCGAGCGTAATTTCCGCATTTTCATCAACCGCAAACTTTTTATAAATTGCATCAAGAATTTTCTCTAATTGTTTCGCCGAGATCAGCGAAGGCGTTCCGCCGCCAAAGTAAATGGTATCAGCTTGGATTTCGGATTTCGGATTTCGGATTTTGGGTTTTGGGTTTTGAACTTTGAACTTCGAACTTTGAACTTCTTTCAAGAGCGCACTGACATAACGCTCGACGGTTTCCTCGTTTTTATAAACATCGGTCGCAAAATCGCAATACGAACAGCGCGATTTGCAGAAGGGAATGTGAAGATAAATACCTGATTTCATTTGAATAATTTAACACATCAAGCCAAGAAAAAACCGCAGACAATTGAAGAAATCAATTGTCTGCGGTTATTTCGATTTTCAAAACTGCTCAGGAATATTCCTTCTTTAATATTTGAAAAACCTGTATTTTACAAATAAAAGCCGCCCATCTGGTCGCTTTTAGCATTTGCCAGACACGCTGTCATCCGGTCTTTCCAGACTCTTTGATAATGCGCGTTTGTGCCGTGCCGCGTGTCGAGATCGTAGCGTTTCTGCAAAAGTCCGGCGCGTGTCCGAAAATGAAGCTGAACCATTTTTTGCATTTCCGCGACCAATTCCGCATCGGTATCTTTTCTCAGGCGCGATAATTCCTTGGCGAAAACCCGCGCCGTCGTCAAACCGATGTCATAATGCCATTGTTCGTGTGCCAGCAAAGCCGCCGTCTGCGCTACGCCCGACCAAACCTGGGCGTTCGGCGTAATCGTAATTGTCATGGGATCGGCAAAGGCGCGTTTTCCATCCACGGTTCGACCGGGAAGATTCGGAATGTTGTAATTAAAAGTTGTATAAGCATCAACCAAAGTGTTATCCGCCGGATCAACAATCTGATTGGGAACGACCGTAAAATTTGCCCAAGTTAAAGTTGCCGGATTGGCTTGAACAGTTATTGCCATAAATTAAAAGCTCCTTTTTTTTGAATTGAATAGTTTCTTCTGCTTTTTGAGAAGAACCCTAAAGAATTAACCGAAGGTGTTTTTATGACGGGCGGCTTTGGTTAATTTGCGATTTTTATTATGTGTCAAGCTGTTTTTCGAGCGAATTTTTCCAGATATTTTGTAGTTCGGATACGGAGGCGGAAATTTTTTCTTCGCCATTCACTTTTATTTTCAAATCATTTCCCGCGACCGGCTTTGTTATGAATTTTCGTAAACCTCTCTGAGAATTTATTTCAAATCGTAATCATACCAAATGATTTTTTCACATTGAAAAGGTTCATCGCTACGAATTCGAATGGTTTTGTATTTAACATCTTTTGGAAAGGAATATGAGCCGTGAAATTTTTCGTCAACCGAAAAGCCTATGAAATCACCGTTTCTTGAACCTTCTTTGAGTTTATAAACTTTCCCGTTTTCATCAATAATTTCAATTTCGGGTTTTACCTTTGTTCCGTCGGAAAGCGTTATATTTCCAAAGTCGGGATTATGAATATAGTGCTTGTAATTTTTGATTAAAAGTTGAACATTCTGGACTCGTTTTGTCGGTTCGAGTAATTGTTCGGAAGTTATTTCTGTCCATTCAGTTGTAACTTGAACATTTTCCGCAATCGTTTGCTTTTTGTGCATTGAAGAGATTATGTACTTGCCAATAGTCTGATCAATCTTATCAAAATAAATAACAACAATGAAAAAAACGACAGTTGATATTCCGATGAGACCTAAGATAACTGTAGCTGCAGTGAAAGCCTTTTTGTTCATAAACTCAGATTTTACTGGCGGCTTAAAAGCATTTCAAGAGAATTTTTCCAAGCACTTTGCAAATAAGAAATTTTAGCGTTTATTTCTTCTTCGCCATTTACTTTGATTGTTAAATCATTTCCCGCGACTTTTCCAATAACTTCAAACGGACAATTTTCGGCAATTTCTTTTACTTTTTCGAGATTCTCAAGCGCGAATGTGATGATGATTCTCGAAGGCGATTCGCCGAACAATAAAGATTCGAGCGAAAGATTTTCATTATTTGAAAGCTCGATGAGTGCGCCGTTTGCTTCGTTGTTTAATGAGGCGAAACATTGTTCGGCAATGGCGACCGCGAGACCTCCGTCCGACGAGTCGTGAGCCGAATTTATCAAACCTTCATCATTTAATTTTAAGCAAACGTCCTGCACGAGTTTTTCCAGATCCAAATCCAAAACGGGAACTTCGCCGATTTCGATCAGTTCGTTGGTCGTGTAGCCGAGAATCGTCTGCGCGTATTCGCTGACCGAAATGTCGTCGTTGGTTGTTCCCAAAAGCGCGATTAAATCATTTTCGTTTTTAAAACCCTGCGTGATGATTTTTTTGGAATCTTCGATAAGTCCGACCATTCCGATAGTCGGTGTCGGCAAAATTCCGTCGCCGTCGGTTTCGTTGTAAAACGAGACATTGCCGGAAATTACGGGCGTTTCAAACTTTTTGCACGCTTCCGCAATTCCGTCAACCGTCTCACTAAACGCCCACATAATTTTCGGTCGTTCGGGCGAAGCGAAATTCAGACAATTCGTGACCGCAATCGGGCGCGCGCCGACGCAGACGTTGTTGCGCGCCGCTTCTGATACTGTCAATTTCGCGCCTTCCTTCGGATTGACGGCGGAAAATCTGCCGTTGCCGTCCAGACACATCGAAATTGAGCGGCGAGTTTCCTTGACGCGCACAACCGCCGCATCCGCGCCCGGCAAAATCGCCGTATTTGTCCGAACCATATGATCGTATTGTTCATAAACCCAATGTTTGGAACAAATATTCGGCGCGGCGAGAAGCATTTTCAAAGCCTCATTCAAATCTTCAGTTTTTGGTTTTCGATCTTCAACTTTGAACTTTGAACTTTGAACTTTGAACTCCGGCTTCGCCATCGGACGATTATATTTCGGCGCGGATTCGGTCAATTTATCAACCGGCAGATCCGCCATTAATTCGCCTTTGTGAAAGATCTTCAGGCGATTTCCTTCGACGACTTTGCCGATTACGACCGCATCTAAATCCCATTTGTTGAAAATCTCGACTAATTCTTTTTCGCGCCCCTGTTTCGCGACGATCAGCATTCTTTCCTGCGATTCGCTTAAAAGCATTTCATACGCGGTCATTCCGGTTTCGCGTTGTGGAACATTGTCTAAATTCAATTCCAAACCGTTTCCGGCACGATCAGCCATTTCAACCGAAGAACTCGTCAGTCCTGCCGCGCCCATATCCTGAATTCCTTCGATCGCGCCCGAACGCATTGCTTCCAGACACGCTTCGAGCAGAAGTTTTTCCAAAAACGGATCGCCGACTTGAACGGTCGGGCGTTTTTCCAGAGCTTCGTCATCGAATTCGGCACTTGCCATCGTCGCGCCGTGAATTCCGTCGCGCCCGGTTTTCGCGCCGACATACATTACAGGATTTCCGATGCCGCTCGCCTTTCCGAAGAAAATCTGGTCTTTGCGAACAATTCCCAGAGCAAACGCATTGACCAACGGATTTAAATTATAAGCTTCATCAAACACGACCTCGCCGCCGACCGTCGGTACGCCGAAACAATTACCGTAATGCGCGATGCCGTCAACACATCCTTTTAAGATTGATTTGTTGCGGTTGGCGATCTTTTCAGTTGTCGAACTTAAACCATCCGCTACCGCAGACGGTTCTGACACGAGCGGACCGAAGCGCAGTGAATTCATCGCCGCAATCGGACGTGCGCCCATTGTGAAAACGTCTCGAAGAATTCCGCCGACTCCGGTTGCCGCGCCTTGGAACGGTTCGATAAAACTCGGATGATTATGCGATTCGACCTTGAAAGCGACGCACCAATCGTCGCCGATGTCCACGACTCCGGCGTTTTCGCCCGGCGGCACAATGACGCGCGTTCCCGTTACGGGCAAGCGTCCCAGATGAACGCGCGAAGATTTGTAACTGCAATGCTCCGACCACATAACAGAGAAAACGCCGAGTTCCGTAAAATTCGGTTCGCGTCCCATAATTTCCTTGATGCGTTCGTATTCTTCGGGCGTAATTCCGTGTTGTGCGACAACTTCAGGCGTGATTTCGATATTGCTCATCGTATAAATACTCTATGATAAAAATTCAGGTTTAAAGCAAAAAAGAGAGTTTATGCGGTTCGGACTCGTTTTTCAAATCCGAAGAGATAAACTCTCTTTTTTATTTTAGATTTTAGATTTTGGATTTTGGATTTTTAAAGCAATTTAAGATTCTTCACAAGAATTTAAGAAACCGAAATTTAAGTTCTGAAATCCAAAATCCAAAATCTAAAATCCAAAATCCATTTATGCCAGCGCCGGCATCCCGAACGCTGCCCATTCTTCTTTTGCCGGACCGTAAATTCCCGTAACTTTGACGCCCGCCTGACGCAGTAAAACGGTGATCTGTCCGCGATGATGCGCTTGGTGAAGCATCAAATAAAGCAGAGTCATTCCGCGTTTCCACGTTTCGCCGTACATTTCGTCTTCAATTTCCAGAGTTTCCTCCGTCCAATTTTCGCTGACTTCTTTTTTGACGGAATTTCCCGCTTTTTCAAATGCCGCGACGATTTCCTGTGCGTTTGACGGAACTTCCGATTCAGGATTCGGCGCGTCAACGCTTAAACCGACTTTTTCCGGCATTTCCTGCATCGTAACTGCCAGATGCCACGCCAGAAATCCCAGACTTCTGCCCGATTCGGTAACTTTTTGATTTAAAGATTCATCGGTTAATTCACTAAGAAGTTTGACGGTTTGTTCGGTTTCGTAGCTCCACGCCTGCACGAAATCCTCGATTTTTCGATACATATATTTTGTCTCCTTTTCGATGTTTATGAAATAGTGTTGCATCTATGAAACTAGCACGAAAGAGAAATTCGGGCAAGATTTGGAATGTTAAATTTTTATGTTTAATTTACCGTGAGTTTGAGTTCGACAACACTAGGCGGCTGATCTTTTGTAAGTTCTCTTGCTTCTGTTTTTGCTTTTTCTATAATATCTTCCCCAAAACGCTTTTCGAGTTCTGATCTGATAACTTCATTGTTTCCCAAATTATAAGACATTTCCGATGAAGGAGAGCATCCGAGATTTACCAGTTTTACCGAAATTCCGTATTTATCTTTAAGAACTTTTACGAAAGTTTGTTGAAAGTAGCGATCCATTCTGCCGGCAAATACATAAACTATTTCGGCATTTAATTGACTCAAATTATAATTACTCTCTTTATAAGAAACTTCAGTCGGTTTTATCTCAGAGGATGAATTTTGAATAAGTTCATTGATTTTCGCCTTCAAAATATCCGTCTTAACGACACCTTGATGAGCGTAGGTAATTTCGCGTTTTTCATTATACAAAACCGT
>JBBRVS010000072.1:0-24059 GCA_038246645.1 Pyrinomonadales bacterium | reverse complement strand
TTCATTGGTGATTTCCGCATCCCATTCGACCGTGTAACCGAGCGGTGCTTTCGCCTTCCAATGCGAATACAAACCGTCCCGGACATTGACGGATTCGAGGTGATTCATAAATTTCGGCAGATTTTCAAAATCGCGCCAGAAGTTAAAGAGTTCTTCCGCCGATTTATTGATCGTTACCGCTTTATTTACTTCAACTTTTCCGCTCAACCACTTCGTTAGGGAAATTCCTTTTCTGCCGTCAACGTCGAGCGCGTCATAAACCTGACAATGTCCGGTCGTGCCGCGCAGAGCCAGACCGCCGCCCAAAATCGAAAGCGCGATTCCTAAGGTGTCGCGGCGTTTCAAACCGTAAGCCAGAAGCGCACTGCCGCCGACAACCGACGCGATTCTTTCATTTTTCCCGATATTTGTCTGCGTATTTGTTAAAATTGTTGATAGTGATTTTTCTTGGTTGTTTTTCATAAATTTCTCCCTTTACTCCTTGATTAAAAATTGTTCTAAATAAATTGTTCGCCTTGTTCGAGTTCATTATTTCGCGGTGATTCTTTATCAGCCAAAGCCGTCAGAATCGAAGGCGACGCAAAAGACGTGCTTTCCAGTCCGGTTGCGTGATTTGTTCCGATTCCGCCCGCCGAAGGCAGAATTTGATTGACCAAACCGGAAATTTCCGCCACCAGTTCGGGAAACAGATTATTCATTTTCGCGGCAATTTCGGCTTGAACCGAAATAATCGCTTCCGCTTTTCCGGCGCGGCACGCTTCGACGATTTCCCGCGCCGCGCTTTCCGCGCTGATCGAAGCCAGCGGAAACGCGTTTGAAATACTGAAAAGCGCGTATTCCAGTTGATTTTTTCCTTTAAAAATCGCGTTGATATGACTTCCCGTTCTCATTAAACCCGGACAAACTGTGGTTACATCAATATTGTCTTTTGCCAGTTCGACGCGCATTGCGCCCGACAAACCGACGAGCGCGAACTTGCTCGCGCAATACGGCGCAAGATGCGGAACGCTCATTTTTCCGCCGATTGAAGAAATATTGACGATTTTGCCTGCGCCGCGCTCGCGCATTTTTGGAACGACTGCGCTCATTGCGTAATACGGTCCCCAGAAATGAACCGCCAACGCTTCTTCGAAATCTTCTTTCGTTTGAACTTCCAGAGGTCCGACCTGAATTACGCCCGCGTTATTTACCAGAACGTCAATCTGTCCGTAATCCTTACAAACTTTTTCGATCATCCGATCTACTTCGTTTTGATTTCGAACATCGCAGACGATTTCCAAAACCTCTGCGCCGCGGGATTCCAGATCTTCTTTTGCCCTTTCCAGTTCCTCTGCATCCCGCGCACAAATCGCAATTCGTGCGCCTTCGGCGGCAAAAGTTCGCGCCAGAACCAAACCCAAACCGCGTGAACCGCCCGTAATTAACACGGTTTTATTCTGAAAACTGTATTTCGGACGTTGTTTCGACCAGACGATATAAGCCGCGATCGCGCCGACTCCAATTGCCGTTGCCGACCAAAATCCGCTGCTGTTTTCTTTTTCTAATTTATCTGTTTTCATTTCCGTAAGAAGTGTTTTGTGCAAATAGAGTGCCAAGACCGGAAAATTAGAGTTGAAAAACAGGTGATATTTTTAAAAATTGTCCAACTGTGAAATGAAAAAATAAGGTAACGCCGTCCGTCCCGGCGGCTGTCGCGGCGTGCGTCCCGCCGCCGCTTGCGCGTTAATATTCAGAGATTCATTAAGCAACAAACGCCGCCGGGACGGACGGCGATACAGCCGTCGAGACGACAGCGTTACCTCTTTCCAACCGATTTTGTTAATACAAATAGTTGATAGATTTATCCAAATAACTCTTCAATATCTGAGTTCGAACAGGAGCTTCGTGAGATAAATATTTTTCAAACTCAATTTTTCAAAAGCGATTCGTAAAGTTTTCGGAGTTCCCGCAGATGCGCTTCGATGCTGAAATTTTCTTCGGCAAATTTTAAGGCGCGATTTGCCGAATCTTTTCTTAAATCTTTATTCTTCAATAAGTTCAAAATCTTTTCACTTAAAACCCCCGCGTTTTGCGCGGGGAAAACTTCCGCATATTTTCCGCTTTTCGACGCTTCCAAGAGCGGTTCGATATCCGAGACTATCAGCGGAACTTTCGCCAGCATCGCTTCCGACATCGCAATCGGCAAACCTTCGTGCAAAGACGAAAAAACGAAGAGATCGAGCGCGGCTAAAACGTCCGGCACATCGCTGCGTCCGCCGAGAAAATGCACGCGTTCGATGATTTTATGTTCAATGCAGAAATTCAGGCAATCCGCCATTTTCTCTTCCGCGCCGTCTTCGATCTTTCCGGCAAAAATGCAATGCACGTTTTCGATTTCGGCAAAAACCTTCGGCAGAGAGCGGCAAATCGTCAGTTGATCTTTGCGCCGCTCGCGGTAAAAATTGCCGATCATCCCGATTAAAGATGTGTTTTCCGTCAGATTCAACTCTTTACGCAGAGATTTTCCGGTCGGCTGTAATCTTTTCGTGTCGGCACCGTTATAAATTACCGTGAAATTTTCCGTGTCGAACCCGTCAATTTCCGCGTGCCATTTTTTTAGTCCTTGACTGACGACGATATTCGCATCCATTCGCGGAATCAGAAATTTCATTGTGCGGAGATTTTTCCAATCGGGCGACATTCCGCCCTGAAAACTTAAAACCCGTTTTACATTTTTCAAACCGCGTGTCGCCAGATAAAGATGTAACCCGTCAACCGCCTGATAACCTTGAACTATCTGAATTTTCTGCTCTTTGATGATTTTGCGAAGCTGCGAAGCGAGATAGAGATCAACCGGAAATCGGCGGTTCAGTTTAATAAATTCCGCGTTTGCCGCGCGAAAATCATTTTCCAGCACACCGCCCTGCGCCGTCACAAAAGTCATTTCCAAGCCGAATTTTTCGGCATTGTGGCAAACGTCCAAGGCTTGAGTTTCCGCGCCGCCGCGATTTAATGTGTCGAGAAAATGTAAAACCCTCATTTTGTAACGGTGAATGGTGAATGGTGAATGGTGAATAAAAAAATGGATTTGTCATTTACCATTTACCATTTACCATTTACCATTAAAAGCGTGCCTGAAATTTCCGTCTTAGTTCCGTCTTATAATCACGCGCCGTTTATCGAGCGCACACTGCGTTCGATCTTCGCGCAAAAATTTCAGCCGAAAAAATTGATTGTAATTGACGACGGTTCAAAAGACGAATCCGCGCAAATTATCAAGCGGGTTCTGCTTGATTGCCCGTTTGAAAATGAATTTATAGTGCGGGAAAATCGCGGTCTGTGCGCGACTTTGAATGAAGGTTTCTCAAAAATTTCAAGCGGAGAATATTTCGCCTATCTCGGTTCTGACGACGTTTGGCTGCCTGAATTCTTGACGGAAAGTATTAAAATTTTAGAAAATCGCCCGAACGCGGTTTTATCGTTCGGACACGCTTTTTTAATTGACGAACAAGATCAAATAATTGATTGCACAAATAATTGGACGAGTTTTGCGGACGGCGATGTTTTGCCGTTTCTGCTGCGCGGACTGATTTTTTCGAGTCCGAGCGTCGTTTATCGCCGCGCCGCGCTGGAAAATTATTCGTGGAACGAAGCGGCAAAACTCGAAGATTACGAGCTTTATTTGCAGCTTTCCGCCGCCGGCGAATTTGCACGGCTCGAAAAAATTCTGTGCGCGTGGCGGCAGCACGGTTCAAACACGAGCGACGATTTCGCTTTAATGCTCAAAGAATGGCTCGCCGCGCAAGACCGCACGATAGAAAAGTTAAAATTGAGTCGTGCGGAACTCGATAAAATTCAAGCCCGTTTGAAATTTGAAACCGCATTTGCTTTTATCCGCAGCGGAAAGCGGCGCGAAGCCGTTTCTCTGATAATAAACAACTATCACAGCGCGAAATCTCCGGCGCAATTTGCTAAAATGCTTTTTCGCCTTTTCGTGCCGCAAATGCTTTTTCAATGGAACAGAAAACGCAAGCGGCAAAAAGCGTTTGAAAAATACGGTAAATTAAAGATTTGAGAAAAAAATGTAAAGAAAATCAGGCGCGGGATGAACACAGATTAAAAATGCGAAAAATCCCCGGTTTAATTTTCATTTAACAGCAAATAATGCAGGAAACAATCAAAATCAAACCGGGCAATTCGTGGCTAAATCTCGATTTAAAGGATTTATGGATTTACCGCGAATTACTTTATTTTATGACGTGGCGCGATGTCAAAATCCGCTACAAACAAACGACTATCGGCGTTTTCTGGGCGGTTTTGCAGCCTGTTTTGACGACTGCGATCTTTACGATTATTTTCAGCAGTTTTGCGCGTTTTGATTCGATAAATGTTCCGTATCCGCTTTTCGCTTTGAGCGGAATTCTCGTCTGGCTTTACGTCAATACTTCGATCACGATGGCGAGCAACAGTCTGATCGGAAATACGAATCTGGTGACGAAAATCTATTTTCCGCGCCTGATCGTGCCGATTGCCGCGACGCTTTCCGGTTTGATAGATTTACTTTTCGGCATTTTTCTGCTTGTTCTTTTAATGCTTTACTACGGCGTAAATCTGACGTGGCAAATTATTTTCGCACCCGTTTTCGTTCTGCTCGCAATTTTATTGACGCTTGCTTTCGGTACGCTTTTTTCGGCGGTAAATGTGCGTTTCCGCGATGTGAAATTCGCTCTGCCGTTTGCGCTGCAAATTTGGATGTTCTTGTCGCCGGTTTTTTATCCGCTCGAGATTTTATCGGAAAAATGGCAAGCATTTTTTGCGCTTAATCCGCTGACCGGAATTTTGCAGGGCTTTCGCGCCTCGCTTTTCGGCACACCGTTCGACTGGTTTTCCATCTCTCTTTCCGTCGCCTTGACCTTTATTTTGTTTATGTTAGCTTTATTGGTTTTTAAAAGAATGGAAGACGATTTTGCGGATTTGATTTAAAGGAAAAATGACGACAGTTATCAAAGTCGAAAATTTATCAAAAGTTTATAAGCTCGGCGGCGCGAACCATAATTCTCTGCGCGACGCTCTGGCGAGTTTTGTCCGAAAACCGTTTGCCGGAAGAAAAAAAGAAGAACTGCACGCTTTGAAAAATGTCAGTTTTGAAGTCAAAGAAGGCGAAACTCTCGGCATAATCGGCAACAATGGCGCGGGAAAATCCACGCTTTTGAAGATCCTTTCGCGCATTACGAAACCGACGACCGGCGTGGTCGAACTTTGCGGGCGCGTCGGTTCGCTGCTCGAAGTCGGGACGGGTTTTCACAGTGAGCTTTCGGGACGCGAAAATATTTATTTGAACGGCGCGATTCTGGGAATGAAACGCACGGAAATTGAAAATAAATTCGACGAAATCGTCGCCTTTTCCGAGATCGAAAAATTTCTCGACACGCCCGTCAAACATTATTCGAGCGGAATGTATATGCGCCTCGCCTTTGCCGTGGCGGCGCATCTCGAACCGGAAATTCTGATTGTTGACGAGGTTTTAGCGGTCGGCGATCACGCTTTCCAAAAAAAATGTCTGAACAAAATGCAGGATGTCAGCCAATCCGGGCGAACGGTTTTGTTCGTTTCGCACGATATGTCTGCAATTTCGCGCATCTGCAACCGGGCAATCGCTCTGAGCGGCGGCAAAATCGTTCTCGAAGGCGATTCGGCGGACGTTACGCGGGAATATCTTTCGACGAGCTGGGGAATGAATGCGGAGAAAATTTACGAAAATGCTTCGAATGCGCCGGAAAGCGAATTTGTCCGCTTAAAAAAAGCGCGAATAATCAACGAACAAGGCGAAACCCGCGGCTCACACGATATTCGCAATCGAATCGGAATCGAGATAACTTACGAGGTTTTGCAATCGGGCAAGATTTTACTTCCGAATTATCAGGTTTATAATGAAGGACGGGTTCACCTTTTTACAATTCAGGATGTTTCAAAAGAATGGAAACCGCGCGAAAAGGAAAAAGGCGAGTATGTCAGCGTCGGCTGGATTCCCGGCAATCTGATGGCGGAAGGCAATTTCTTTGTCAATATTGCCGTTGTAACGCATCTGCCGACAACGATCGTTCATTTTCACGTCCGCGAAGTTGTCAGTTTCGATGTTACAGACCCGATGACCGGCGACACGGCACGCGGCGATTTCGGCGGAAAAATGGACGGCGCGGTGCGCCCTCTGGTAGATTGGGAAACTAGAATCGTAAAATAACGGAAGTTTTGCAAACAACAATAAAATGAACGATTTAGAAGAATACTTTAATAAAAATGAAGGACGTTTGATTCATAAATGGGTTCATTATTTTGAAATTTACGATCGGTATTTTAATAAATTCAGAGATAAAGAAATAACGATTTTAGAAATAGGCGTTTCACACGGCGGAAGTTTGCAGATGTGGCGGAATTATTTCGGAGAAAAAGCCAAGATTTACGGAATTGACGTAAATCCGCAATGCAAACAGCTTGAAGGAGAAAATATTGAAATTTTTATCGGTTCGCAGTCCGACAGAAATTTTTTGCAGCAAATAAAGGCGAAAATTCCGCCGGTTGATATTTTGATTGACGACGGCGGACACACGATGGATCAGCAAATCATTGCATTTGAAGAATTATTCGATCACGTCAAGCCGGACGGAATTTATCTTTGCGAAGATATTCACACGTCTTACTGGCTGAAATGGGGCGGCGGACACCGGCGGTGCGGAACATTTATCGAATACACGAAAAATTTTATAGATTATCTGAACGCCTTTCATTCGGAAGAAAAATCTCTGACGGTTAATTCTTTTACAAAATCCGTTCATTCAATTCATTATTACGACAGCATCATCGTCATCGAAAAAAGAAAAATAGAAAAACCGGTTCATTTGCAAAAGGGAAAAATAAGTTTCGAGCCCGACGTTATTGAAAAAAGCCGCGCCGCAAATATTTTTGAAAGATACAAAAATGATCTGATTTATTACATAAATTACGTTTTGAGAATTTTAAAACTGCCCGGAATCTGGTGGAGATAAATTAAAGACCAATGAAAAATTGATAATGAAAAATTGATAATGGAAAATGGAAAGTGGAAAATGTAAGAAAACTCTTAAACCGTTTCAATTCCGAATTTTCATATGAAGAATGAAACCATTTATCATTCATATTTCACAATTCACCATTAAGAATTGTATCTTAAAACTTTTGCTCGAACTGCTTAACAAAAGCCTGATATAGAAATGTTTATCGTGAAAAAAGGCGCGGCGCGAATAGGCAAAAACAAAATGTCAACAGAATCAAACAAAAAATTCAATCCGTTAGATCATCCCGTTTGTCTGGATTTTCCGCTGTGGCTCGAAGAAACGGCGTGGGGCGAACATATTCCGTTTGCTATGTATCTCGTTTCCGCTCTGCGCCCGCGCATTCTGGTCGAACTCGGCGCGTATCGCGGAGTTTCTTACTGCGCTTTTTGTCAGGCGGTTAAATCTCTGAAAACAGAAACGAAATGCTACGCGGTTGATACGTGGAAAGGCGACGAACACGCGGGAATCTTGGAAGAAGGCGTGTTGGCGAAACTGCGCGGGCATCACGATCCACTTTATGCGGTTTTTTCGCGCCTCGTCCAGTCAACCTTTGACGACGCACGCGAGCATTTTGCCGACACTTCGATTGATCTGCTTCATATAGACGGTTTTCACACATATGAAGCCGTCAAACACGATTTTGAAACGTGGCTGACGAAAATGTCCGAAAACGGAATAATTCTATTTCACGATATAAATGTCAGGGAGCGCGGTTTCGGCGTGTGGAAATTCTGGAGCGAATTAACCGAAAAATATAAACATTTCACATTTCTGCACGGACACGGACTCGGAGTTTTGGCGGTCGGCGATGAAATTCCCGGAGCTTTGCATAATCTGTTTGCGGCAGATGAAAAAGAAACCGTTTTGA
The DNA here is from genome assembly GCA_038246645.1 of Pyrinomonadales bacterium. GTDB lineage: Bacteria > Acidobacteriota > Blastocatellia > Pyrinomonadales > Pyrinomonadaceae > JAHCHG01. The sequence goes on along the minus strand of JBBRVS010000072.1, from coordinate 16,121 downwards.
TCCGCGATTTTTTCCATCAATACGGCGCAAGAATCGCCGCGATCCGCGAATTTCACGCGCAAAAAGAATATATCGCATATTTGAAAACACACGAAATAATCGTCAAGAAATCCCGCCTGATGCGAGCTTACAGAGTCTTAAAATACGAAGGCATCGGCTCATTTTTGAAAAAAGCGAAAGACCCGAAAAAATGAATCTTTGGCGTAAAATTAAAACCGCTTCTAAGGTTGGGCAAAAACACGGTTGGAACGGACTTAAAAATCGGCTTGATTTTCAGTTTCTCTCGCTGAAACTGAAATTCGCTTACCAAAAATGGATTCGGAAATTTGATACTCTAACCGAAACCGACCTTAAAGATATTTGCCGCGAAATTGCAAATTTTTCTCATAAACCTTTAATTTCAATCGTTTTACCTGTTTATAATGTCGAGGAAAAATTTCTCCGGCTGTGCCTCGAATCCGTTCGCCGGCAAATTTACGAAAATTGGCAGCTTTGCATCGCCGACGATTTTTCGCCCAAACCGCATATTCGGCGTGTTTTGGAAGAATATGCGGAAAAAGATAAACGGATAAAAGTCGTTTTCCGTCCGGAAAACGGTCATATTTCCGCTGCTTCGAATTCCGCGCTGGCGCTCGCTGGCGGCGAATTTACGGTACTTTTAGATCACGACGACGAACTGTCGCAACACGCGCTTTTTTATGTTGTCAGAGAAATCAACGATTTTCCCGAAACCGCGATGATCTATTCCGATGAAGATTTGATCAGCGCGAAAGGCAAGCGGTTCAATCCGAAATTCAAACCCGATTTCAGCCGCGATTTATTTTATTCGCTGAATTTGATCACGCATCTTTCCGCTTATAAAACGGAAATTTTGCAAAAAATCGGCGGTTTTCGAATAGGTTTGGAAGGAAGTCAGGATTACGATCTGGCTCTGCGCGTGATCGAACAAATTCCCGAAAACCGCATCCGCCATATTCCGAAAATTCTCTATCACTGGCGCGTGATCGAAGGCTCGGTCGCACTGAGCGGCGACGAAAAACCTTATGCTCATTCCGCCGCCCGCACCGCGCTTTCCGATCATTTTAAGCGAACCGGAAAAAATGCCGCTGTTGAACCGACCTTTCTAAATCTGCACCGCGTCCGCTACGAATTGCCGCCGGATTTGCCGAAAGTGAGTCTGATTTTAGCGGCAAACGAAGATGCGGAATTTACAAGACGCTCGATTGAAAAATTTACCAATGAAACCGATTATGCAAATGTTGAGATCGTTTTAGTTCGTTCGGAAAAATCAGGACGCGAACTTTTTTCAAAAGAAATCAAAACGATTTTTACCGAAATCCCGAGCGAAGCCGAAAAATATAACTTAGCCGTTGCACAGTCAAACAGCGAAATTTTGTGTTTTGTTGACGTAAACCTGCAACCTTTATCAAAAGATTGGTTAAAGGAAATGGTGAGTTTTGCGCTTCAAAAAGAATCCGGCGCGGTCGGGGCAAAACTTTTCTACCCAAACAGATCAATTCTGCACGGCGGTTTTATCGTCGGAATTAACGATTCTGCCGGCATCGCGCATCAGAGATTGCCGGATGAAAAATACGGCAATATGATGCGGGCAAAACTTACCGGAAATTTCGCGGCGGTTTCGATTTCCTGTTTGGCTGTGAAACGCGCGCATTTTGAACAAGCGAACGGTTTTGATGCAAGGAATTTCCCGAATAAATTTTTCGACGTTGATTTTTGTTTGAAACTGCTCCAAAAGAATTTTAGAAATATCTTCACGCCGTATGCCGAATTGATACAGATTGATGGGCGAAAAATGTTAAATGTGCAAAAAAAGCCGGACGAAAAAGAACTGGAAAATTTTCAAAGAAAATGGCAGAAATATATCGAAAAAGACCCGTTTTACAATCCGAATTTATCGAAAAAAAGCGGAAATTTTTTGATTGATATTTGAGAAAAAATTATTTCAAATCAATATCAACCCTTTCACAATTCAGAAAACTTGGAATCTCAACTCCATCGGGAATTATAAGTAATGACGTTTGATTGTTTTCCGCATAACAAAGATCGTAAAGAATCAAATCACGATTAAACTCCCGTTTCTTGATATGGTCAAAAACGCTCATTAGGCGTTTCCTCACATCGCCTAAATCTTCAGTTTTTTCGATTTCAAAAAATATGTAACCTTTACTTTTTGGGTTATTAAGAATCTGAACAAAAAAATTATCTATTCTCGCAAATTCATCTTCCAAAGATAATTTGCCGTATTGATCTAGGTGAACAGGATCAAAAATTCCATTACTGATTACCGCTGTTTCTGAAACTTCTTTGTTGCAAATGCTGTTAAGTCCTTTTATTTTAACAATTGCTGTTAATTCATAATTGTTCATTTCCGGTGTTGTCGCAACCGAAATTTGATTTGTTCCTTGTCCGTTTGTAATTTCTCCCTGACTGACTTTCCATTCAAACTCTAAGTTCAAAGATTCATTTGCATTTTTAACATTTGCCGTAAAAGAAATAGAATCGCCCGGATTTACTAAACTATTATGACCGGAAACTGTAATTTCAGGACAACCGGAGTTACTTATTTGAGCAAAAGCGAAAATTGAAAAGCAAAAAACAAAAATCGAGGCTTGAACCAATTTTTTCATAAAATTTTCTCCGAATGGTTTCCAACCAATTTATACGAAAACAAACAAAAATTGAATATTTTTTGAAAAAATCTTGTTTCACACTTGAAACATCCTGCAACTTATGATAGTTTTGTGTCATCAATGCAACAAAACGCCTTTGACGGTAGGCAGTTAGCATTCGGAAATTAAGAGATAACTTTAGGAAATTCATAAACTTAGGAGAAAGCGATATGAAATCTACAAATAAACCAAAAATAAATCCTTTGAGCCGCGTGCCGCGCCAACAGCGTCTGGTGATGGCGATTCGCGGCGGCGCGGGTGTCGGAAAAAGTCATTTTATCAGTTCGATGGCGGACGCGGGTTTGGGGAAACTCTGCATTTTTGATACGGAGAGAAAAGCGCGTCTGTTGCGCGGTGTCGGCGATACGTTTGACGCGCTGGAAATCGAACAAACGGACGAACTGCCCGAATTTATTGATTGGGCACTCAGCGGCGAAGGTCTGGAACAAAATTACGGCTGTTTCGCGCTCGACAGTTGGGCGGCGTATTTCAGCGCGAAACATTCGGAAATGCTTTCCGCAGTTCGTGAAAAAACGGGCGATCCGCTGGCTCAACCTTCAGCCGAAGAACTCGCCGCCGATCAGATGATCTTGCAGAATGTTTTGAGAAAACTCTGCATCGAAAGCGGAAAATGCGTCGTCATTGCCGACCAGATTCCGGCGAAAGGCAAGGAAGCCAAAGAAGATAACGAGATCGGACGCGTTTTGCCGATGACGGCGAGCGGTCTGGAATATTTCGTTGATGTGATGATCGAAGTTTCGATGCAGGAGCGCGACGGCGAAATCACACGGGTTTTTCAGGTAATTAAATCGAATTCACCGGCGTTTGAAGTCGGTTTTGAAATGACCGGAAATATCGGTTTCAAGGATTTTCTCGAGCATATGAAGGGCGAACAGGCTCTCGATCTGGCGTTTGATAAACCGAAAAAGCTGGAGGTCGCGGAATTTATCGAAGACAAAAAACCGCTTTCGATTGCGCCGCAAGCGATGACGATCGAAGATTTGATCAAAAAAGCGGTTGACAACGGATTCAAGCAAGCGGACATTGTAACGGGCGCGAAAATCTATCACAATCAATCGAATATTTATCATTTAACGGATGACCAGATCACTGATTTAGACCGCAGAATTACGGCGCGAATCGAAAAAATGAACGCGCCGAATTCGGAAGAAAAGTCCGCAACCAAACGAAGCCGAGCGGCTTAGATTTTTTTCGCTAAAAGTTAGGCAAAAGGCGAAAAAATAACAAGGGGAAAAGTTCTTAGATTGGGAGAACTTTTCCCTTTTGTGTTTATAAGGAGAAAAGGAGCAAAAGTTATGGGAAAAATAATTTTGGGAATCGTCGCCGGTTTTATCGCGTGGTCGGCTCTCTGGGTTGGAAGCGACGCGGTTTTAATGACTCTTCTGCCGGATTGGTATGGAAGTCACCAAACCGAATTTGAAACGGCTGTCAAAAATCAAACACCTTTCACAGTAGATTCAATGATTCTTATTATCGGTCTTATCCGAAGTATAATTATTTCGATAATTTCGGGTTACTTAGCCGCTTTAATCGCCAAAGAAAATAAAAAATCAACATTTGGTTTAGGAATTTTACTTCTGCTTTTCGGAATTTTTATTCAATCTATTTTCTGGAATTACGTTCCGCTCTGGTATCACATACCATTTTTGCTGCTTCTGGTTCCGATGACGATTTTGGGCGGAAAACTAAAGTCTATTAACAGTTAGCGGTGATTAGTAAACCGTTTTATTTATCTCCGTTTTTGATTTTAGAAAGCCAGACGGGCAGCGGCAGCCAATTCCAGGCGTTGCCGTAAGTTCGAGCGTTTAATCTTTCGATGCGCGTTTCCGTTTCGGTTTGCAACCGGTCGGGCGGCAAATCTTCTTTGTTTTCGTAGCAAGCGTGCTGAATACACGGCGCGGGTTTTCCTTCTTTGTGAATTAAACATCCGGTTTCCTTTTCAAAAAGCGGACAGGCATAAGTTTTTGAAAACGTATCGCCGGAAGATTTTAAATCGTATTTTTCGATTGTTTTTTCGTTGCGCTCAAAAATTTCGCGCTGATGCTCGATCGGCAATTTTTTTAATGCTTCGCGGATTGCGGCGGCTTCAAGTCGCGTAATATGAACATTTACAAAATGCGCGTCAAGACAGCACGCTCCCTTGGTTTCGCACGTCAGGCAATCTTTTGCCCGTGGTTCGTAATTTGTTTTTATCAATTCCTGAAAATCGTCTTTTAAGTTTTTCAGCTTTTCGAGAGCTTGTTTTTCGGTCAGCTTTTTCATTTGTTGCCAGGGTGATACAATTTTACAAAATTAAATTTAACACATTTTCAGGAGATTTATGCTTAAAGAAGGCGACGCGGCACCGGATTTTACCGCGAAAAATCAAGCCGGCGACGAAGTAAAACTCGCCGATTACAAAGGCGAAAGGATAGTTTTATATTTTTATCCGAAGGACGACACGCCGGGATGCACGAAACAGGCGTGTTCATTGCGCGACGGTTTTCCGAAACTCAAAGCCAACAATATAACGGTTTTGGGCGTTTCGACCGATGACGAAAAATCGCACCGGAAATTTATCGAAAAATATGATCTGCCGTTCACCCTGCTTGCCGATACGGACAAAGAGATAGTCAACAAATACGGCGTTTACGGCGAGAAAAATATGTACGGCAAAAAATATATGGGAACGAACCGGACGACTTTTTTGATTGATGAAGACGGCAAAATTGCCAAAATTATGAAAAAAGTAAAAGTCGCCGAACACGCCGACGAAGTATTAAAGGCGTTCGAAGCGTAAAAAATTAATTTTCATCCACAGATGAACACAGATTTTATAGATTTGAAATTTCAAATTTCAAATAAATTAAAAAACATCTGTGTTTATTTGTGTTCATCTGTGGACAAATTTTTTCCTTTTTAACTCTCGTAAACATATTTTTCCAAAAGTTTTTCGATCTGCGATTCGGGATTTTCGCATAAACCGGAATGCACGGGCGACGTTTGAATAATCGTGCTGCGAACGGCAGTCAGCCAGTAAAAACAGGCGCGTTAATAAAAATAACATAAATTTAAATTATAAAAACTTCTCAATCATAGATTTTATTGTTAAACTTTTTGTTTTAGGAAATCTGAGACGTTTTCTGCACCACAAACCGAATTTTACCAAACACATAAAACTATATGCCGAAGTTTTTAATTGTTCTTATTTTACTAATGGATAATGGAAAATGGAAAATGTCAGAAAACTCCTAAATTATTGTAAATCTGTCAGTTAAAAGAGTTTTTAGAATTTTCATAATATCCTAAAACTTTTGCTTACCTGCTTATTATTTTTGAATTCACAGATTTTCGCCGATCAGGCAATTATGACCAACGGTGATCGTTTGACAGGGAAAATCGTCAAAAAAGACGGCGATTTCGTCATTCTTCAAACCGAATCCGCCGGAACCGTCAAAATTAAATGGTCTGCCGTGGCGGAAATTATTACCGACGCGCCTTTGATGCTGACACTTGATGACGGAAAAATTGTTCAGGGAAGAATCGAAACCGAAGAAGACAAAGTAAAAATAGAAATAGAAGAAGCGGAAAATTTGATCGTTGAGAAAAAAGCGATCAAAACGGTTCGCACATCGGAAGATCAGATAAAATACGAAGCCGAACAAAGGCGCATCGAAGAATCGAAACTAACGGATTTTTGGAGCGGAACGGTTGATGTCGGTTTCAGTATGACAAGCGGAAATGCCAATACGCGCACATTTACGACAGGACTGCGCGGCGTGCGCGAAACTGCAAAGAATAAATTTACCGTTTATGCCAACGCCTTGAAGGTTAAAGACACTTCAAATAATAACAGAAGAACAACGGCGCAGAGCATCTGGACGGGCGCACGTTACGATGTTGACATCAACCGCAAATGGTTTGCCTTCGGCTTCGGCAAAAGCAAAAAGAAAATCGGCAAATAAAAAACAAGTTCCAACCTTTATCTTTGTTTTTTCTTCTAAATGCTGTAAACTAACATTCCTTTTGGGGGCGACAGGCTTCGACAGGAGTTTGTATAGATCTTTGGATGCACGTCGGGCGATCTTTCTGTAGCCCGTTATAAATTCTGAAAGAAACACAAATGCTAATCAAGAATTAGCTCTCGCTGCCTAATTAACTTTAGCTACAGCGATGTCTCGCGACAAGTTTGCTTAAAGCGCGTCGTCTGAGGCATAACACATTTTAAGCTAGCTTTCATTCTCCGTCTGCGAATGCGAGCGAAACATCAGTCAGGCTAGTCTGTAGAAAGGTTTTGTCATTTTGCTAACTTTCTTCAGGCGAAACTCAAAGCAAATTGACTAAGCGTGTAGATTCTCTGGGTCGCAACTTTTGGATGCGGGTTCGATTCCCGCCGCCTCCACCAATTTTTCTCTTTTACAACACATCAAAAAGCTGAAAACACCGTTCAATCTGACCGAATTTACTTTCTCAAGTTAAATTCCCGGACATTCAATAATCTTACAGTTAATCAATAAATATCGCAGTAATATCATAATTTCTTCTTTGGCACACTTATTGCCCTATAGAGTAAACGTGCCTGACGGCAATTATTTCAAAACGGAGAGAAATTTATGAAACCGATTGCAAGAAAACAAGATTTACTGATTCAAGAAGAAACCGGTGAACTTTTTATCCACGATTTGCGAAATGCCAATGCCATTTGCCTTAATCCGACTTCTGCATATGTCTGGCAAAAATGCGACGGCAGAAAAGAATCGAGCGAAATTGCACAAGAAATGCAGAAAGAACTCGGCGTTCCCGTAAGCGAAAAATTAGTTGCCTTTGCCATTGACCGTTTATCTTCCGAGTGCCTTTTGGAATATCATCCGCAATTTGCCTGAGCAAATCCTCAAATCGAAAGAAATCAAATCAAACGGATTTGCTTTTATTGCTCCGAAGCAAATCCGTTTAGTTTGATTATAAAACAAGTGTTCTCATCCCGTTATAACTTCATATTTCTTGCCCCTCGCTGACCGCCATCTCCCGCATTTAATTTCAGCGCGTATTTCTTTGACTTTCACTAAACGGACATTTATGCTTTTAGCTTTGTCGTTTAGTGAATTTTGTGAACAAAGAAAGAGAAAAATACGAGAAAAACACAAATCTGCCGATCGGCATTTTTGACAGCGGAGTCGGCGGTTTAACAGTTTATCGCGCACTGCATCACCGCTTGCCGAATGAGCGGTTTATTTATCTGGGCGACACGGCGCGTGTGCCGTACGGCACAAAATCACTCGCCACGGTCGAACGCTACGCCATTGAAAATTCGCAGTTTCTCGCTTCGCTCGGCATAAAACTTCTCGTCGTCGCGTGCAATACGGCTTCCGCGCTCGCGCTTCCGGCAATTCGCCGCGCGGTCGGTCTGGATGTCGTCGGCGTAATCGGTCCCGGCGCGAGAAAAGCCGTTTTACTTACCGAAAACAAAAAAAATCCGAAAATCGGCGTAATCGCCACCGAAGCGACCGTTGGCAGCGAGGCGTATTCAAAGGCGATCAGAAACGCTTCCGAACGGGCGGAAATTGTCGAATCGGCGTGTGCCTTATTTGTTCCGCTCGCGGAAGAAAATTGGACAAATGAACCCGAAACCTTTTCGATTGCCAAAAAATATCTGCAAAAAATCGTTGATAAAAATGTGGACGCGCTCGTTTTGGGCTGTACTCATTACCCGATTTTGCGCGAAGTAATTCAGCAAACCGTCGGTGAAAATGTTATCCTTATTGATTCGGGCGAAGCCTGCGCCGAAGAAGTTGCAAAACTTCTGAAAGATAAAAACTTAGAAAGCGAAAATTCGCCGAAACGCGAAACCGAACGGCGTTTATGCGATGATTTAGACCATTTTTACGTAACGGACGCAGCGGAAAGATTTGCCCGCGTCGCCGAAAGGTTTTTGGGAAGCAAACCCGCAATGCTCGAAGCCGTAGAGGTTTTCGGGAAAGACGAATTATAATGGTGAATGATGAATGATGAATGATAAATGTAAGATTTTCTATCATTCATCATTCATCATTCACCATTCACCATTAAAAAAATGAGTTATACAAGAATAGACAATCGAAATTTCGACCAAATCAGAGAAACCAAAATCACGCCGAATTATTCGCCGTACGCGGAAGGATCGGCGTTTATCGAGGTCGGCAACACAAAAGTTTTGTGCAATGCAACGGTCGAAGACCGCGTGCCGTTTTTTCTGCGAAACAAGGGACAAGGCTGGGTAACGGCAGAATATGCGATGCTTCCAAGAGCGACGCACACGCGCACGAACCGCGAAACGATGCGACCTTCGGGGCGAACAATGGAAATTCAGCGTTTGATCGGCAGAAGTTTGCGAACCGTTATTGATTTAAAGGTTTTAGGCGAACGTCAGATTTTTATTGATTGCGACGTAATTCAGGCTGACGGCGGAACGCGCACGGCTTCGATCACGGGCGCATATGTCGCGTTGGCGTTGGCGGTCAAAAAACTGATGCAGAAAGGAACTTTGAAAAAATCGCCGATTCTGACGGAAGTTGCGGCGATCAGCGTCGGAATGATTGCCAAGAATCCGCTGCTCGATCTGTGTTACGAAGAAGATTCCGAAGCCGATGTTGATATGAACATCGTCTGCACGGGCAGCGGAAAATTCATCGAAATTCAAGGTACAGCCGAACAGGAACCGTTTGACCGCGAACAGATGAATGCGATGCTCGATCTGGCGGAAAAAGGCATCAATCAATTTTTCACAATCCAACGCTATGCGATAAACGTCTAATAATTCTTCAATTTGCGGCAAATTTTCTTTGTTAGAGCGTCAAAAAAGCAGCTCCCCAAATTAAATTTACCGCTAAGTAAAACGTAAAATCAGGAATTTTATATCTGGAGAACATATGAAACTAAAAAAATTAGGGTTAGCAATTTGTGTTTTGGTATTTTTAAGCATTACCGCTTTTGCCGATTCGCCTTTAACATCAACCGATTTTTCAAATGCTTATACCGATGAACCGATCGTCATCACCGCATCGAATACAAACGGAGTTCTGACCGAAGAATTGATGAATTATCTGACGGACAAAAAAAATCCGGTAGCTTTGAAAATGGCGGTTATCAATAAACTCGGCTGGGATTTTAACGGGAAAAATAATTCGCAGATTTTTATGAATTATCTGATGAAAAAATACCGCTTCGATAATGCAGAAAAGTTTCCGAAAAAAGCCAAAGGCGACGATTTGCTGGCAATGGCGTATTTAAAGGCTCTGGACGATTATTTCAAGGTTGACGCGGCGGTCGAATTGGCGGAAAAAGCCTTGAAAAAGAACAAAAAAAGCCGAACTTACAATCTGATCACCGGACTCATCAAGGCGCAAAAAGCCTTTGACGGCAATTGGTGCGAAGTTTTTCAAATCACCGACCGCGTGAGAAAAAACGAAAAACTGAAAAATGATATAAAACCGGAAGCCGTCAAAATAATTTATGATTATATGGATATTTACGGTGATGAATGTAAGTAAGCACCAATGGAAAACGGAAAATGGAAAATGTCAGAAAATTTCTAAACTCTTGTTGAATCTATAAGTTACTTCGAGTTTGTCGGATTTTCATAATACATCTTTACTTTTGCTTACTTGCTTAGATCAGAAAATATTATGAATTTGAATGGAAAAACGCCGAAATTTCGGCGTTTTTCTTTTTTAAGACCCGGCGAAAAAATCTATTACTTTTAAGTGAATGATTGAAAGTTGAAAGTTTATTCGACGAAAAATTCAAGTTTTTATAGTTTTTGTGCAAAATCATTTTAATAAAAGAAATCAGCAAGTAATGCCTCAACTATAAGTTATGGAACTACTTCTTTGTTCATTTAAAACCCGTAAGTCTTTTATTTTCAATCAAGGTGTTTTATTGAAAAAACATCTGTAACTTTTTACTGAGGCATTACATCATTACATCCGCAATAAAAAAAAAGCTGGTTTGAAATCGGTAGATTGTGATAAAATGTTAGTGCAATTGTTTCGATTGCACCTATCGGTTAAAAATCGTCAGTTAGTTTTGATGAATATTTGTCCGAAAACACTTCTAAATAAGTTTCACAATTTATAATATCTGTTAGTCAAAAAAGTCTTACTGCTTTTGTTGACCGACAAAATCAACCGTAAACCGAATCGTTTCAGCATTAATAACCAGCCAAGCACCAAAACTCCTACAACGCAAATTAGATAATTGGCTCAAGTGATACGAAATTATTAAACCAGAGATTTATTGAATCACTGAAAAATCAATAAACAAAAACTCCCGAATATCCGCGAAAAAAATTAGAGACTATTTCATTAATTATGGAAAATACTAATAGAGTGATTAATTTAACAGCTTTCGAGCCTTCAAACTTAATAACAGAAATAGCAATGAAAAATTTGGATGTTTCACAATTAGAAATAAGCCGGAAACCTGAAGAAACCGGAGAAGAATATATTTCACAAAAGTATGAAAGTCTTCGTGATACAAATTCGCAGTTAGAAGAGAATTTTCGTGAAAATATTTCGCAATTGGAAACAAGTCTGAAATCAGAAAGACGGCGAAGAATAAATCTTACCCAATTAGTAGAAAGTTTGAAGGAAAAAGTTTCGGTTTCGGAAGAAATTCTGCGGGAAAAAACTTCACAACTTGAAGACAGTCTGCAATCGGCAAGAAGTCTGCAAGAGAATATTTCGCAATTGGAAACAAGTGTCGGAATAAGTTTTAAATCAGAAAAAAGGCTGAAAGGAAATATCTCGCGTTTAGCAAAAAGTCTGGGAGAAATGTATTCCAAATTGGATAAAAGCCTGAAGTCAGAAGAAAATCTGAAAAATCATATTTCCCAATTGGAAGACAATCTGAAAGCGACAGAAAGTTTGCAGGAAACTAATTTGCAATTGAAATCAAGCTTACTTGAAAAGACTTCGCAATTGGAAGAAAGCCTGAAATTAGAGACAAAATTAAAAAATGATATTTCGCACCTTGAATCATCTTTGCAGGAGAAACTTTCACTGACAGAAAATAATCTGATGGAAAAAAGTTTTCTATTGGATGAAAGTCTCAGATCGGAAGAGCTTTTAAAGAAAAAAAACTCGCAATTGGAAGAAAGCCTGAGCGAAAAAGTTTTTCAACTCGAAAATAGCGAGAAATTGGTCGAAAGTTTAAAAGAAAATATTTCTCAATTGTATGAAAGTCTTTTTCAAAGAGATTTAAAATTAGAAGAAACTTTGAAAGCAAAGGACGCTCTGCAAGAAGACATTTCCGGACTGCAAAAGGCGTTTGAGACAAATAAATCGCGATTAGAGGAAAGTCTCCGATCGGAAGAAAATCTCAAAGAAAAAAATTCGCAGCTTGAAGAAAGACTGCAAGATAATGTTTCCCAACTGGAAGAAAGCCGGAAAACAGAAGCAAATTTGAAAGAAAATATCTCGCAGCTTAAAGAAAATCTGCAAGAAAATCTTTTGAAATTGAAAGTAAATCTGGAATCGGAAATACGTCTGCGGGCGGATGTTTCCCAATTAGAAGAAAACTTGCGGGAAAAAACTTCACAACTTGAAGACAGTCTGCAATCGGAAGAAGTTCTGCAAGAGTTAAATGCACAATTAGATGAGAAGTTAAATGAAGCAAATTCGCATCTGACAGAAAGACTGAAATTAGAAACAAAACTCAAGGAAGATATTTCGCATCTTGAAGCAAATCTGACAGAAAAATTTTCGCAATTGGATGAAAGTTCGAGATCGGAAGAAACGTTGAAGGAGAATGTTTCAAAGTTAGAAGAAATTCTGCAAGAAAAAACTTCGCAACTCCGGCAAAGTCTTAAATTAGAAGAATCTTTGCAGGAAAAAATTTCGCAGCTCGAAGAAAATCTTCGAGAAAATTGTTCAAGACTGCAAGTAAGTTTGGAATCAGAAGAAAGTTTACGGCAAACAAATGCCCGGTTGGAAGTCAATCTGAGATCGCAAGAAACTCTGAGAGAAGAGCTTTTGCGGGCGGAAGAAATTTTGCAGAAAAATGTTCTTAAATTGGAGAAAAGTTCAGAAACGGAAGAAGTTCTGAAAGCAGATATTTCCCTTTTAGAACAAAGGCTGGAAGAGAAAAGCGGGCACTTAGAGGAAAGCTGGAAAGCAGAAAGCGATCTTAAACAACATATCAAACATCTCGAAGAAACTCTGCTGATAAATATCACGCAGTTGGATGAAAATTCACAAGCAGAAGAAAATCTTCGAAAGATAAACGCACAATTAGCAGAAAATCTCAATGAAAAAGTTTCTGAGATCGAAGAAAGTCTGAAGACAGAAGAAACTTTGAAAGCGGATATTTCGCAGCTTGAAACAAACTTGCGGGAAAAAACTTCACAACTTGATGAAAGTCTCAAATCAGAGGAAGTTCTGCAAGAATTAAATACGCAACTCGAAGAAAATCTAAAGAAAAATTTTTCAAGATTAGAAGAAAGTCTGAAATCGGAAGAGCTTCTAAAAGAAAATATTTTGAAAATGGAAGAGGATTTTCAAGACAAACTTTCATTAGCAAAAGAAATTCAATATGAAAAAAATTCCATATTAAATGAAAGCCTGCAAGCACAAGCCGCTCTCAGAGGAACAAATTCACGGTTGGAACAAAATTTACAGGAAAAAGTTTCACAACTGGATGAAAGTCTCAAATCGGAAGAAATCCTTAAAAGCAATATTTTGCGGCTTAAAGAAAACTTGCAGAAAAAAGAATCGCACCTGGATGAAAGCCTCAAATCAGAGGCAATTCTCAGAGAAGATATTTCAAAATTAGAAAAAAGTCTGCAAGAGAAATTCCGGCAACCGGAAAAAATCGAAACGTCAGACAAAGACTTTAGTGAAGATATTATAAGACTTGAAGAACGTCTGAAGGAAAAAGCCTCGCAATTGACGGAGAGTTTGGAAGTTGAAGAAAACTTGAAAAAGGATATTTTCCGACTGGAAACAAGTTTGAAGACAAAAGAAAATCTGCAAGAGTTAAATGCAGAACTTAAAAAAAGTCTGACCGAAAGTCTTTTGAAATTCGAAAAGAGCCGTGAAGAAGAAGAAATTCTGCAAAGAAAAGTTTCTCAATTAATAGAAAGCCTGAAAGAAAAAGATTCTAAGCAATACGAAGCCTTAAATATAGAATTAGGTCTAAGAGGAAAGATTTCAAGCCTGGAAGGAAGTCTTAATGAAAAAGGCTTACGACTGGAAGAAAGTCTGAAATTTGAAGAAAAGATAAAAGAAGATATCACGCGGCTGCATAGAAAACTGAATGAAAAAATTTCGCAGTTGGAAGAAGCCTTCAAGGCAGAGAAAACTTTGAAAGAAGGAAGTTTGCAATTATCCGAAAAACTCCAGGAAACAAACCTGCACTTGCAAATGAGCCGTAAAGCAGAAGAAACTCTGAAGGAAAAAAATTCGCGACTGGAAGAACTCGTGCAGAAAAATCTTGTGCAAACTGAAGAAAGCTTAAAGGAAAAGTTTTCACAATTAAAAGAAAGTCCGAAATTGGTAGAAAATCTGCAGGCAGAAAATAAAAACTTAAAAGAAATTTTACAAACAACGACTTTTCGATTAGAAAAAACTCTCAAATCAGAAGAACTTCTCAAAGGAAATATTTCGCAGCTTGAAGAACGACGTATATCGGAAGAAATTCTGAAAGGAAATATTTTGCAATTAGAAGAAAGATTGCGGAAATCAAATTTGCAGTTGCAAGAAAGTCTGGGAGCAGAGCAAATTCTGAAAGAAAATAGTGCAAAATTATCTGTAAGTTTGCAAGAGAAAACCTGCAAGAGCATTTTTCAAGCTTAGCGGAAAATCTGAAATCGAAATTCCTCCAAGAACGGAAAGAAGAAGAAAGGACGGCGGCTTATCATCACTTGCAAAAATCGGAAAATATAGAAAAACCCGAAATAAAGGCTTCAAACGCAGAGTTTCAAAATAATTACAAACCGTCTTCAGTCGAGGAAAATGGAAAATATACCGGAAAAAAAGTGATTTTAGCGGATGATTCCGTAGTAACTCAAAAAATTATAAAACTTGCATTCACAGAAAAAAATATTGAAGTTTTTCCGCTTCTGAGCGGCGATTGGGAAATGAAAAGAATCCTCGAAGTTCTCCCGGATGTAGTAATAGCCGACATAAATATGGTGGGTATAAATGGTTATGAACTTTGCAAAATGATCAACCAAAATGAACAGACAAAAAACATTCCGGTCGTCTTTTTGGTCAGTTCCTTTGAAGCATTTGATGAAATAAGAGCAAGAGAAGTCGGAGTAAAGGATTATTTTACAAAACCGTTCCATTCAATTACCGAATTAGTTGAAACTGTTACCAGATTAATTGACCATAGTGAAAAGACGTTCTAAAGTAAGTAAAACTTATGAACGAAAAACAATTTGAAGGGAAATCGGCAATCGTTACGGGAGCGACTCGCGGAATCGGGAAATTAAAGGTGTCAGCAGCTTATCGAATCGTTTTCTAAAATTCAAATGTGATAAATTAAGAGCTATGGGATTAGCGAAAAAAAAGCCTGAAATTTACACGCCCGAAGAATATTTGGAATTTGAACGAAACTCTGAAATCCGCCACGAATATATTGACGGAGAGATTTTTGAAATGGCGGGGGGAAACAAACGCCACAATTCTATTTCAGCCAATTTAGTTCGTCTTATCGGCAATCAAATCCTCGAACGCGATTGCATCGTTTACGGCAGCGATATGCGGATAAATATTCCGTCCGTCAAAAAATATACTTATCCCGATGTGGTTGCGGTCTGCGGCGAAGAAATCTTTGAAGATGAAACCGAAGATATGCTTGTCAATCCGATGCTCCTCATCGAAGTTCTCTCAAAATCAACCGAAGCCTACGACAGAGGAACAAAATTTGAGTATTATCAAACAATCGAGAGTTTCAGCGAATATCTCCTAGTAACGCAAGAACCTTTCCGCGTCGAACAATTTACGCGACAAGCCAAAAATGTCTGGACATATTTCGAGTTTCGCAAACCTGATGATGTGGTTAGATTAACTTCTATTGACTGCGAACTTTTACTGCGGGATATTTATCATAAAGTTCAACAAAAATTTCCAAAAAAAGTTATTTAAGAAGTTCAAATGTTTCACGAAAACCAACAATTCGGAGAATACATTCTTATTGAAAAACTCGGACGCGGCGGTTTTGGCGAAGTTTGGCTTGCGGAAACGGAATTGAATATTTTGAAGATTAATTTATGAGCGAAAAACAATTTGAGGGAAAATCGGCAATCATCACGGGAGCGACGCGCGGAATCGGAAAAGCGATTGCGCTGGAATTGGCAAAACGCGGCGCGAATGTCGCGTTTAATTATGCAAAAAGCGCGGATGAAGCTGAAAAAATAAAGGCGGAAATCGAAAATTTGGGCGTGAAGGCGTT
>JBBRVS010000071.1:0-24644 GCA_038246645.1 Pyrinomonadales bacterium | reverse complement strand
AGCGAGCATCAACCATCCGCTACCGCAGATGGTTCTGACACGGGCAGCGATGAACAAATTACGAAACAAGATATTTTTTATTACACTTACGCCGTGCTCCATTCGCCTGTTTATCGCAAAAAATACGAGCAGAACTTAAAGCGCGAGTTTCCGCGTCTGCCATTTTATGATGATTTCTTTCAATGGAAGCAATGGGGCGAGGAATTGATGGATTTGCATATCAATTACGAAACGCAGGAACCGTTTGCGCTGAAAAGAAAGGATTTGGACTTAACGCCGAAACAAAAAATGACACAGGAAAATCTGTTCGGCATTAATCAGGAAACCGAAAACGAACCGTTTATTCCCGCGCCGAAGACCAAACTTCGCGCCGACAAGGACAAAGGCATTATCGAGATAGATTCGCACACGACTTTAACGGGCGTTCCGGAACTCGCCTGGGAATATAAACTCGGCAACCGTTCCGCGCTCGAATGGATTTTAGATCAATATAAAGTAAAGAAACCGAAAGATGCGACGATTGCGGAAAAGTTTAATACATACAAGTTCGCAGATTATAAAGAACAGGTTATTGATTTATTAATGCGCGTCGCAAATGTCAGCGTCAAGACAATGGAAATCATTAACCAAATGCCGGATAAATAATTTTTAAATTAGGAAAAATTGAATTTAAGTCGGAATTTGTAAATCCCGGCTTAGTATTTTCAAAGTCCCTTTTAGTATTTGTAAATACTAAGTCAGTATCAAGTCATAATGCGAAGCAGGAGTTAAAAAATTCCAATTTTGAAAACAAAGGGTTTATACAATTAGTTTATCATTATCGCTAAAATTAGGCTCGTAATTTGTTGATTTACAAAGCCAGATTTCAACTCCTGATTCGAATTTATAATTCTTGTAAAAATTTTATTCAATTAAAGCAAATTTTCAGGTATCATTTCATCCATCAACGGCTGACAAAATATTTCAAACTCAAAGGAGCGTATTAAATGAACTTAAAAATATTTTTACTGCATACTTTTATTTTTGCCTCTTTGTTAAATCCGGCAGATTGTTCTTTATTTTCATTTCAAAAATCCACACTTCCGAAGGAAATGACCGAAAATACGGAAATGTCTTTTAGCGAAAACGGCGGAATGTCGCCGTATTCCAAGACGATCAAGATAAAAGAATTCGATCTGACGGTCGAGGAAAGCAGCGTCAAAAATAAAAAAAATGTTTGGACGGCAAAAATTACGCGAGAGGAAAAGATTGAACTTTATCAAATCTTCGTTGAAAACAAATTCGATCTGATTAAAAACGAAGAAAATAAAACGATCACCCACGATGCCGGTTCGGAGGGCGTTTTTATCAAAACCGGAGATAAATTTTACAATGTTTCATACGGCGCAAACGCTCCGCTTTCCTCCGCAAATCTCGAACGCTACAAAAATGTTTCCAACGCGATCAACGAACTCGAGGCGAAATATCAAAACAAAAGCAAAACGGATTCGCCGAAATACAGTGTCATCAAATATGATTCGTCCAAACATAAATGGATTTTCAAATTTTCAACACCCGCCGATTTAACAGCAGAAGACTTCGCGCAGATCGAAAATCTGGTAAATCAAGCCGTTAAGGAAAATAATACAAAGCAAAAAGAAGCCCGGCAAATAAAAAATTTATCCGAATACAAATTTCAATACGTTGCGGTTTATAACCGGGCAACCGAAAAAGAGGTTTGGGTTAATGCTTTTTGTGCGGACTTTAAAATGGATTTAAATAAAGAGATCGTTACGGTTGATGACGGCGGCAGTTGCTTTTTTAATTTGAAGATCAATCTCTCGAGTTCGACCTTTTATGATTTATCCGTCAACGGCGAAGCTTAAAATTTTCGGTATAATTTCAAATTAAACAAAACAGGGCGTTTATGAAAAACAAACGTTCTGTTTTGTTTTTGTAACACAGACGCGGTATTTTTATCTCTATGAAATCAAAACTCCGTTTAGTTTTTCTTGTTTTACTGCTCATTTCCTTAAATCTGCAATCGGCGGCGCAGGTAAAAAAGATAAATGATCTCAAACCGACGGTTATTTTAATCTCGCTTGACGGCTTCAGGTATGATTATCTCGAAAAATATAAACCGCCGAACTTAGCGAAACTGGCAAAAAACGGTGTGCGCGCCAAATGGATGATTCCGTCTTTTCCGACCAAAACCTTTCCGAATCATTATTCGGTCGCCACCGGACTTTACCCGGAAAATCACGGTATCATCGAGAATAATATATTTGATTTCGATACGGTTTTCACGCTCGGAAAACGCGAAGAAGTGCAGAATTCGCGCTGGTGGCTCGGAGAACCGATCTGGGTTACGGCGGAAAAACAAGGACAACGCGCCGGAGCATTTTTCTTTCCCGGAACGGAAGCCGAGATTGCCGGAAAACGTCCGACTTTTTGGAAAACTTACGATGGAGAAATTCCGAATGAAGAACGCGTTGATACGGTATTAAGCTGGCTGGATATGCCCGTCGCGCAGCGCCCGACGATCTACACACTTTATTTTTCGGATGTAGATGATGCCGGTCATCGCCATACACCTGATTCAATTGAAAATAGAGAAGCCGTTTTGAGAGTTGACGAAAATTTGAAACGACTGATTGACGGTTTGAAAAAGCGCAAGATTGATAAAAAAGTAAATCTGATCATAACTTCCGATCACGGAATGGCAACCGTAAAACCCGAAAATTCAATAATTATGGACGATTTTTATGATGAAGAAACCATTGAAAGAATTCTTTGGACGGGCGAGATCGTTCAGATATTTCCCAAAGACGGTTATGTTAATCAAATCAACGAAAATCTTAAATCCATCAGAAACGCCCGGTGCTGGCTGAAATCTGAAATTCCCGCACGGCTTCATTATCAAAAAAGTCCGCGCATCGCTCCGATCATTTGTTCGGCGAATGAAGGCTGGTATTTGACCAGCGAAGAAAGACTGGAAGAAAGAAAAAAACGCGCCGATTACGGCAAACCTTGGGGTGCACACGGTTATGACAATGAGTATCAATCAATGCAGGCGACATTTATCGCGCACGGCGCGGCATTTAAAAAAGGTAAAACGGTCGAGCCGTTTGAAAACATCCAGATTTATAATTTGATGTGCAAAATTTTGGGTTTGACTCCGGCACAAAATGACGGAGATTTAGAAAAAGTAAAACACTTTCTGCGAAAGTAAGCACCAATGCAAAATGGATAATGGATAATGGATAATGTCAGAAAACTCCTAAATTATTGTAAATCTGTCAGTTAAAAGAGTTTTTAGAATTTTGATAATATCCTAAAACTTTTGCTTACCTGCTCAATTAACAGGGATTTACAGAATAGATCGGGATATTTTAAGAAGTTAAATTTTATCCTTTGAATCCTGTAAATCCCTGTTAATTATTCTGTTTCAATCGTCAAAACGGCAATTTCGGGCGGAATGAGAAAGCGAATCGGCAAAATGCTCGTGCCGATTCCGGTCGTTACAAACAGATCAACATCACCATCCCGAATAAGACCGAAAGCGTATTTTTGCCCGTGGCTCGAAGGCACGATGAGTGAACCCAAAACCGGAAACCAAACCTGTCCGCCGTGTGTATGTCCGGCTAAAACCAGCTTTAAATCCTTTGAAATCAGATTTTCTTTTGTAATCCAGGGCAGAACATCCGGACTGTGTTCCAAAACGATCAAATCGCCGGTTTGTTCGTTTTTTTCTAACAATTGTTTGATATTATCCGTAAAAACCTTCGGGTTGTTGACCTTCAAATGATCTCTTAAACCGAGAATTCTCAGCTTTTTGCCGTTTTTTTCGATAACTGCCAGTTCATCTTCAAGCATCGTAATTCCGGCATTGCTCAAAGCCGATCTTATAATATTATCATTGTGCCAGCCGTCGTGATTACCCGAAACGCCGAAAACGCCGTATTTTGCCCGTAAACCTTTTAAGTTTTCGGCAATCGTTTCAACCGGCATTTTCAGAGGCGTTCCGATTCCATCGGTTTGCGACACATAATCGCCCAAAAGCACGATTATATCGGCGTTTTGTTCATTTGCTTGTTTAACGATTTCCCGGATTTTTTCTTCCGTAATATAATTTGAACCGCCGTGTATATCGGAAATTGCGACGATCTTAAAACCGTTAAATTCTGCATTCCAATCTTTTATTTTTATCGGCGTTTGATTTACGACCAGCCGATCCGGTTCGATAAAAAAGGCGTAAGCCAAACATAAAACACCGATTAGAGCCAGTATAATTAAGCCGATTATAATTTGCATAAACCATTTTTTCATTGTTTTAAAAGCCGGGAGCGCAGGCAGCCTGTCTGCTCGTTTGCGCGAGCAAACGAATAGCGATTATCCTGAAAGCACTTTGATTTTAACGGGAATTTTTGCGCTACCCGCGCTCATGCCGGCAAGTTGCCTGCACTCCAGGCTAAGTTTATTTTTTCGGAAAATATTCTCTCCAGCGAGAATCAACCAGTTTTACAATGTCTTCCCGTGCCTCGACTTCCCTCGGATACCAGGGTTTCATTCGCGCATCAATGACAATCGGCGCGTTATAAACGATATGGTTATTTTCGATTTTTGAATTTCCCGCATAAATATCGGTCGAAGGATTAAAACGCGTCCAGGTCGCCCACAAGAATTTATCGGTCGAATCGGCATATTCGACCGAATCGTGCAAAACGATAATTTCAAAATCCTTGAATTCACCGGATTTTGCAATTCTTTGCGGCAAAGTTTTATCGTTTTCGTAATTTTCGCCCGCGACCACCAAACAGCCGCCGCAGAAAACTTTGGCTTTATTTAAACCTTGAATAAGATCGCCGGAAAATTCGCGTTTTAAATCTCTGATTTTTTCGCCGACACCGACCAGCATCGCTTTCGAGCCGTGATTGATTTTTCCGCTGGCATAATCGAGCGTATCAAAAGAAGTTCGATCAAATATAAAGAAATCGCTTTCCCAATTGACGCGTTCGAGAATATATTCGTACAAAGTTTTGAAATCGCGCAAATCCTGCGCTTTATCGGTTAAAAGCAGGAATTTCGTCAAAGTTAATTGACCTTCGCCCAAAATGCGAAATCCTGCGCCGAGTGCTTCACGCGCATATCTTTCCTTGACGACCGCCGCCGCTAAGCTGTGAAAACCTGTTTCACCATAGCTCCAGAGATCCTTGACCGCCGGCATCACGAGCGGGAAGAGCGGAGAAAGAAGCTCCTGCAAATAATCGCCGATAAAATAATCTTCCTGCCGCGGTTTGCCGACGACCGTTGCCGGATAAATAGCGTCTTTTCGATGAAAAATCGCTTTACAGTCAAAAACCGGATAATCGTGTTTGAGCGAATAATATCCGTAATGATCGCCGAAAGGTCCTTCGGGACGTCGAACGCCGGGCGGAACTTCGCCGCTGAAAACGAATTCCGCTTCGGCGATCAAACGCAAACCGTTCGGCATCGGATTTTTTACCGTTTCGATCTTCCCGTTTGCCAGAAGCGAAGCCAGCATCAGTTCGGGAACGTCTTCGGGCAGAGGCGCGATTGCCGCCAAGATCATCGCCGGTGCGCCGCCGACCGTGATATTTACGGGCAGAGGTTTATTCATTTTCTCGGCTTCAAAATGATGAAAACCGCCGCCTTTGCCGATCTGCCAGTGAATTCCCGTCGTCGTATCGTCATAACGCTGAATGCGGTACATTCCGAGATTATGCTTGCCGTTGGTCGGACTTTCCGTATAAACGAGCGGCAGAGTTACAAAATGCCCGCCGTCTTCGTGCCATAATTGCAGCAGCGGAATTTCGGTCAATTTCGGCTCTTTTGAAAATCTTTCCAAAACGGGCGCATTTTTTACTTCCTTCGTGCCGAGTTTGAGCGCGTCAAAACCCATCTGCCGGTATTTCCAGAGTTCCTTCGGTTTCGGCGGAAGCAAAATATCAATCATCTCGACCGCCGTTTTGACAAATTCCTGCGGGCGTTTTGTAAATGCCAGTTCGATGCGTTTATTCGTGCCGAAAAGATTTGTTACCACCGGAAAACGCGAACCTTTGACATTCTTAAAAAGCAGAGCCTTTCCCCGGCTCTCGATCACGCGGCGGTGAATTTCGGCGATTTCCAAAAAAGGATCAACTTCCGCTTCGATCTCGATCAGATCGTTTTCTTCTCTTAATTTATTGATAAATGAACGGAGATTTTTGTGCATTTTTAATTTTTGATAAGAAATAGTTTGTAAATTTAGGTTACATTTTATTTATTCTTTGATAAAGTTCGCTACTCTTTAAATTTTAGATTTAATTGACTTATATTTTATGACACAAACCAATTTTTTGACTATTATTCAAAAAAACAATTTTTCAATCAAACTATTTTATGAAATCTAATAAATGAACAATAAAATCTTAAAATCCCTGTTCGCCGCTATTTCTTTAACTTTAATTTTTACTGCTTTTTCATTCAGCCAAACGGCGGATGAAATGAAGCAGAGTCAGCCGCTCGAACAACTTGCCGTTGCCGATTACAAAGCAAAAAACTTTCCCGGTTTTCTGGAAAATATCCTGCAAGCCAACATACTGCGCCCGAATCATCCGCGCCTGATCTATAATCTTTCGATTGCTTACGCCTTAAATAATCAAAAAGTGTCTGCGGTCAAATCGCTCGAACGGCTCGCTGTAATGGGTTTATATTTTTCGGTTGAAAACAATGAAATTTTTACAAATTTGTTTGAATTGCCGGAATTCAAAAGAGTTCAGAAAAGTTTTAACCAAAACAAACTTGCGGTAAATAAAAGTGAAAAGGCATTTTCACTCGATCAAAAAGATTTGATCCCGGAAGGAATCGCTTATAATCCGTCGGATCAAAGATTTTTCATCAGCAGTATTCATCAGAGAAAAATTCTTGCCGTTGATGAAAATACTAAAGTTTCCGAATTTTCCAGAGAATCCGACGGTTTATGGAGCGTCTCGGGATTACAAGTTGATGAAAAAAGACAAATTTTATGGGCTTGCACGACCGCTTTTCCGCAAATGAAGGGTTTTGATAAAAAGGACGAAGGAAAATCGGGAATTTTCAAATATGATCTGAGAAACGGAAAACTCCTGAAAAAATATCTGCTTTCCAATGAAACTGAAAAACACGCGCTCGGCGATCTTGTTATTAATAAAAACGGCGATGTTTTTGCCACCGACAGCCTTTCGCCGCGGATTTATTCGATTAATTCAAAAAAAGATACTTTGGAAGTTTTTCTCGACAGCGATTCATTTGTTTCTCTGCAGGGGCTGACATTTTCCCCCGACGAAAAATTTCTTTTCGTTGCCGATTATTCCACAGGAATTTCAAAAATCGAACTGAAAACGAGGAAAATCGAACAACTAAAATCCGCTGAAAATATCACGGTTCTCGGCATTGACGGTCTTTATTTTCACAATGGAAATTTGATCGCCATCCAGAACGGCGTAAATCCGAACAGAGTCGTCAGACTGAATTTAGACAAAAAGTTTTCAAAAATACTTTCCTTTGAAACACTCGAAGCCGGTCACGAATCGTTTAATGAGCCGACGCCGGGGATTATAAAGGGAAGCGAATTTTATTTTATCGCCAACAGCCAATGGAATCTTTTCAATGAAAAAGGCGAGTTGAACAACGAAAAATTGCAAATGCCGCAAATCTTGAAATTGAAGCTGTAAAAAAGCGTAGAGCGTTGAAAATCTTCGATTTTCTACGCTCTACGCTTTTTGGAAATCGAGTTTATCAATTAGCTTTCCGCAAATTTTCCTTTGTAATATCGAGTTCATCGGCTTTGATGACTTCAATATCCATATTTGGAAAACGCTTTGCCAGATCGTCTTTGAAGACCGAATAATCGCCGACAATGATTATATCGCCGCTGTTGAAATTTTCTGCGGCAAACTGCTTGATCTGTTTATCATTGACCGCCATTACGCTCGTCATAAATGTATTCAATGTATCCGCCGGAAGTCTGAATGAATACAGATCGGCAAGAGCGGCGGCAAGACCTTGATTTGTTTCCAGATTTCGACCGAATCCGCCGGTTAAGACAAGTCTTCGCGGATTGAGTTCAGCTTCGGGAATGTCGCCTTCGCTCAATTTCTTCAGTTCAGCTACAACTAATTCGGCAACTTCCGCCGCCGATTCGTTTTTAGTCTGCGTTCGAGTTCCGAAATTTGAGTTTTGGTCGCGCCAAGAAAAAGATGAACCGGCTCCGTAGGTCAAACCGCGTTTGATTCGGATTTCCTGATTCAAACGTGAAGAATAACCTCCACCAAGCAATGAATTTAGAGCAAGTGCCGGAAAATATGAAGCATTCGGTTGGCAGCTCAAAATTCTGTTGACAGGAGAACACGCCACCCGACCATTTGTTAAATGCTTGGCAAAAGAAACCGAAGCCTGACCCGAATTAGGAAGATCAACCACCAGAATTCGATTAACTATAGGTATTTGGGAGTTATCCGTTCCTCCAATTCTTGTTAAAACCCCGATTCGGCGGGCTATTTCATTTTTTTTACCGGACTCCCATCCGGCTAAGTATTTATCTGCAAGATCGGTCGCGGATTTAAGTGTTATATCTCCGACAAAAACCAAGACAGAATTTTCAGGCAGGAATTTATCACCGTGAAATTTAACGATGTCTGCCCTGACTAATGATTCAATACTTTCGGGCGTTCCGTTAGCGGGATGTTCTTTATAAGAGAATACCGAAGCAACATAATTCGTCAAAAATCCCGGTTGTGTCAGATTATATTTTAATCCGTCTAAAGATTGAGATTTATACAAATCTATTTCAGACTGGCTGAATGCCGGATTTAAAATCGTGTCCGCTATCACTCCAAAAGCCTTTTCAATTTTATCTGACATTACATTTACAGAAACGACAGATGAATTCCAGTTAACCGCAGAAGTTAAGTCAGCACCGAGGAACTCCATTTCTTCAGCGATTTGTGTTGCCGACCGTGTTTTTGTTCCCTTTGATAAAAGCGAGGCTGTTATATTTGCTAAACCGGCTTGTTTCTTACTTTCGCCTTGCGCTCCAGCTTTTATAAGCATTTGAACCGTGACAAGGGGAACATTTTTGCGCTCGACAACCACGATCGTTAAACCGTTTTTCAGTTTCGTTTCCTTAACCGCCGGAATTTTCACGGTTTTCGGCGCAGAAGGTTTCGGTTCGGTCGTTTGCGCGAAAACACCACCGGATAAAACACACAACATTAAAAATAGCTTCAGAGTATTTTCCATTTTCCATTTTCCGTTTTTCATTTAGATTCTTCCTCCTTCGCCTGATTGTAATAGATCACGACGCGGTTTTTAGCGGTGAAGTATTGTTTCATCACTCTTTGAATATCGGCGGGCGTTACGGCTTGCAGTTTTTGAATATCGGAATTGACCGCCAGCGGATCGCCCTGATACGCGATGGCGCGTTCGATGACGATGGCTTTGCCGTCGTTATTTTCGCGCTGGCGCAAAGCCTGCGTAATCAATTGATTTTTCGCCTTTTCGAGTTCCTGAGCGGAAACCGGCGCGTCTTGAATTTTCTTTAATTCGGCAAGAAACGCTTTTTCCAGTTGTTCGGAAGTGCCGCTTTCGGAAGCGATTCCGAAAAAATACAGTAAACCTTTATCAACGCGAATATCGGCATTAAATGAAGCATCCTGCGCGATCTTCTGATTTCTGACCATTTCCCGGTAAAGCCGCGAGCTTTCACCGCCGGAAAGAATCAATTCGGCAAGCCGCAGAGCCGGAATGTCTGCGCTCTTTGAAGGCGGTGCGAGATATGTGATCGCCGCCGCCGGAAACGGAACGATCGGCGCGGTTTGCATATATCGGCGTTCTGCCGTCCAATCGGGTTCGATTTCGGTTACGCGCGGAATTTTTGAATCGGGCTTTTTAATCGCGGCAAAATATTTATCCGTCCACGCATCGAATTGTTTCTGATCAAAATCGCCGACAACGATCAAAACCGCATTATCGGGGCGGTAAAATGTTTTGTAAAATTCGTTTGCATCTTTGGTCGTTGCCGCCGCGAGTTCTTCCAAATTGCCGATCACGCCGCGTTTATACGGATGTTTTTGAAACGAAAGACTGTCCAGATATTGAAACAATCTGCCGTAAGGCTGCGCCAGAACGCCTTGCCGGTATTCTTCCTGGACAACTAATCTTTCCGAAGCAAAATTGGCTTCATCAACATTCAGATTCTGCATCCGGTCGGCTTCCGCCCAGAGCAGAACTTCGAGATGATTTGACGGCACGACCTCGTAATAATTCGTCCAATCTTCCGCCGTCGAAGCATTATTAAAACCGCCGACATCTTCGGTCAACCGATCCAATTTTTCGCCCGGCATATTCAGAGTAGATTTAAACATCATATGTTCAAACATATGTGCGAATCCCGAACGCCCCGCCGGATCGTTTTTCCCGCCGACATCATACCAAACGTGAATCGCCACCGTCGGCGAGGAATTGTCCTGCAAGGAAACTATTTTCATTCCGTTTCCGAGCGTTCTTTGTTTGATATTCATCGGTGTAACTTTTACCTGCCCGATTGCCGAAAGGCTCAGACAAAATGCAAAAATCAGCAGTAATGTAATTTTTGAAAAATTTCGCATATTTTATACCTTTTTAGAGATTTTTCGTTATATACGCAAGGAAACGTATATAAGTTTTTGATTCAAAAACAATTGATTTAAGATGCATTTTTATTTGAATCTCATTTATTGAAACCCCGTTAAACAAGCGGTCTTTGACCGCGTTTCCCTACGGAACAATCCCATTACGCGGTCACAGACCGCTCACTTAACGGGAAATTGGTTTTTTTTTATTTGCTGTAATCGTAAAAACCTTTGCCCGATTTTCTGCCGAGCCAGCCTGCGTCAACATATTTTTTGAGAAGCGGACACGGACGATATTTCGAATCGCCGATGCCTTCGTGCAAAACATTCAGAATCGCCAAACACACGTCCAAGCCGATAAAATCTGCTAAAGCCAAAGGTCCCATCGGATGATTCATTCCGAGTTTCATAATCTCATCAATAGATTCGGGCGTGGCAACGCCTTCGTGCAGACAGAAAATCGCTTCATTGATCATCGGCATCAGCACACGATTTGAAACAAAGCCCGCAGAATCATTGCATTCGACCGGAACTTTGCCGAGTTTTTCCGATAAATCCTTAACTTTCGCGTATGTTTCGTCGCTCGTGGCGATTCCGCGAATTACTTCGACGAGCTTCATCAGCGGAACGGGATTAAAAAAGTGCATTCCGATAACTTTGTCGGGACGCTTTGTAACGCCGGCGATTTTCGTAATTGAAATCGAAGAAGTATTCGAAGATAAAATTGTTTCTTCGGACGTGATTTCGTCCAGAGTTTGAAAAATTTGTTTTTTAATCTCAAAATTTTCCGTCGCCGCTTCGACGATTAATGTGCAATCCTTTAAATCTTCAAGTTTTGTCGTCGTTTTGATTCTTCCGAGAATTTCCGCTTTTTCGTCTTCGGTCAAAGTTTCTTTTTTAATAAAACGGTCGAGACTTTTGCTGATATTTTCAACGCCGCGCTCGACAAATTCAGCTTGAATATCGCACATTACAACGTCAAAGCCTTTGCTCGCGGCAGTTTGAGCAATCCCGTTGCCCATCGTTCCCGCACCGATAACTCCAATAATTTCACTCATTTTTATAAATTTCCTTTTTTATTAAATTGTTTTTTTATATTAATTTCACAAAATAAATTGAGCGATAAATTAAAATTATTTACCGCTCAATTTGTTTCCTGTATTTATCACTAATCTCTTTCCACAGCCATTGCCACCGAATTTCCGCCGCCGAGACAAAGCGCGGCAACGCCTTTTTTCACGTTCCGGCGTTTCATTTCATAGAGCAGAGTCGTTAAAATACGTCCGCCGCTGTTGCCGATGGCGTGTCCGAGCGCGACCGCGCCGCCGTTGACATTCACTTTTTCCATATCGAGTCCGAGTTCCTGCATCACGCCGAGTGCCTGCACCGAAAAGGCTTCATTTAGCTCGAAAAGATCAACGTCAGCCATTTCCCAACCCGCTTTTTTCAAAACATTTCTCACGCCTTCGACCGGAGCCATCATAATCAATTTCGGTTCGATTCCCGAAGTTGCATACGCGACGATTCGCGCCAGCGGCTCGATGCCCATTTCTTTGGCTTTTGCCGCCGAAGTTACAACCAGAGCCGATGCACCGTCGTTTACACCCGGAGCATTTCCCGCCGTTACCGTTCCGCCGTCTTTTTTGAACGCCGGTTTTAATTTACTCAAAGATTCGACCGATGTATCATCCCGAATTCCTTCATCTTTATCGAAAATTACGGGATCGCCCTTGCGTTGCGGAATTTCAAACGGCACGATCTCGTCATCAAAGCGTCCGCCGTCGCGCGCTTCCATCGCTTTGCGGTGCGAATTATAGGCAAATTCGTCCTGTTTATCGCGCCCGATCTGATATTTTTCGGAAACGACTTCGCCGGTGTTGCCCATATGCCAGTTTTCAAACGGACACCAGAGACCGTCGTGGATCATCAGATCAACCGCCGTTTGATTGCCCATCCTGAAACCTTCGCGCGCCGTCGGCAGCGCATACGGAATATTCGACATTGATTCCATTCCGCCAGCAACGACAAATTCGGCATCGCCGAGTTTTACGGCTTGCGCGGCGAGAGAAACCGCCCGCAACCCGGAACCGCAAACCATATTTATCGTCAGAGCCGAAACTTCCGGCGGAAGTCCGGCTTTAAGTGCCGCCTGCCGCGCCGGAGCTTGTCCGAGTCCGGCTTGCACGACGCAGCCCATAATCACTTCATCAACATCAGCTTCATTAATTCCGGCGCGCTTGACCGCTTCTTTAACCGCCGCCGCGCCTAGATCGGTGGCAGAAATATCCTTTAAACTTCCTAAAAATTTGCCCGTCGCCGTCCGTGCGGCACTAATTATTACTGCTTCATTTATCGTGTTTTCCATAAATTTTCCTTTTATAAGTATAATTTTAAAATGCTTTCTTAAATTGTAACAAAATCGCTTTGAATAATCACCGATGCATCAATTTAACCAAAGTTGCCGATTATAAAACTTTAATTATTTAACCGCAAAAAACGCTAAAAACGCTAAAATTAATGTAAAATCCA
The DNA here is from genome assembly GCA_038246645.1 of Pyrinomonadales bacterium. Lineage (GTDB taxonomy): Bacteria > Acidobacteriota > Blastocatellia > Pyrinomonadales > Pyrinomonadaceae > JAHCHG01. The sequence goes on along the minus strand of JBBRVS010000071.1, from coordinate 11,484 downwards.
TCAATAATTCCTTCTTTTTTCTCGTCTTTCGCGTTTTTCGCGGTTTATAACTTAAATCATCTTCTTAACTGGCAAGCTTGGGGTTATATATGTTAAATAAAACTGAATTTTCTATTATATTTCGGAAGTTCAAAAATTTCTCGGCAAAATTTATAAATTTTTTTAGTCATTTAAAAGCAGACGAAATCAAAACCAAAATGTTTATCAATATAGAAAAAAAAATCACTTGATACAAGTATATTTCGAACTTTGCCCGATAGACATTTGTTTAATAAATCTGCCAAAATCTACAAAAATAATAAACATAAAAGAATCGTTTTGATAACCAAATAAAAACGATTCCGAGGGAGGAAAGAAGAAAAATGCTTGTCGCGCTCGAAGGAAGTTCTCCAACAATCAGAGGAGAAAATAATTATCAATTCTATGTTTGGCAGTATTACAACAATACTGTTCAACGACCGAAATTATACGAAATCGGTCCGGCGATGTTTTCGGTGTCGGACTCGCTGGTCAATATTCGCAAAATGGCTAATAAAGCCACCGCTTTTATTAATGCCAATTCCGGGAAAGTTTTTCTGGTCGGCTGGAGTCGCGGTGCGGCGGCGTGCATTCAGGTCGCCCACGATTTGAAACGGCAGGGCACAAAAAAAATTGACGCGATGTTTTTATTCGATGCCGTTGATCAGGACACTTCGACAAATAGTGATCTGAACTATATTCCCGACAGCGTAACCAATGTTTATCACGCCATCGCCACCGATAAAAACTGGTTTTGGCGCAGAATTTTCCCGACTTGCGGACAAACCGCCGCATCAGGAGTTAATTTAGTAACGCGCGAATTTCACGTTTCCCACGGCGCAATTGCCGGAGCCGACGGCGATGACGGCGGTTCAAAAGCCTGGATGGATAATTATCTGAAAGCCGAAGGTGTGATTTAACTTGGTTTATTAATTTTTAGTAAAAAAAAGTGCGAAAAGGTTCGCACTTTTTTTGCTTCTACATAAAAAATATTGTAAGCAGGTGAGCAAAAGTAATCCGGTTTATTAATTTTAATAATTCAGGCGATTAACCAGTGTAATTTCAGGTACTTAAAAAAGATTTTCACTTTTGCCTTTTGCCTTTTTACTTTTGCCTTACTGCTTAATTGATGAGGTCTTTGATGATTGGTGAAAAAGTTTAAAGGTGGAAATGTGAAAAAGCTTTTGATACTTCCGGTTTTCGGTTTTTCTGAAAAATAAACTGCTTTTACCGGAAAGGGTCTGTTTATCCGACAAAAATAAACTTTTTCACTTTTTCACTTTTTCACTTTTTCACGCTTTCACTTTTTCACAATTTCTAAATATCTGACCAAATTAAATAAAAAATATTTATTCGCCCAAATCTTTTTTTATTTGCAGAGGAATCTCGATATTCGGGTTTGATTTAAATATGTCAAAAGGCTGACCGTTCGAATTTTCGGGTTTTAAATTTTTATCTTGAACGGCGACCACCCGATTGCGCCCGGTTTGTTTGGCTTTATAGAGTCCTAAATCGGCGCGGCGAAAAAGTTCCTCAAAATCATCCGTTTCAGGGTTTAATGTTGCCAAACCGATACTGATCGTAATATTAAATGTCTTTGTTCCGGCTTCAATCGGTGTTTTTTCGACGATTTCGCGTACCCGTTCGGCGGCGATATTTCCGTTTACCAGATCGGTTTCGGGGAGTAAAATCAAAAATTCTTCACCGCCGAATCTGCCCAAACTGTCGGGATCGCGGAGAACTTTGGTAATCGTTTGCACCAGTTTTTTAAGTGCGAAATCGCCGACCTGATGCCCGTATGTGTCATTTACCTTTTTAAAAAGATCCAGATCGAGAAGGAGTAAGGACATCGGCAGATCGTATCGTTTCGATCGGTCAATTTCCTTTTCAATCAGTTTTTCCATCGCCGCCCGGTTGTAAACTTCGGTTAGGGAATCCATTGTCGCCAGTCTTAAAATCTCGCTCATAAATTTGTCGTTGATCATCAACATAAAACTCGATGTCAAAATTAACAGCGAGACAAATATAAAGGCGAAATTTACATTTTGGATAATGCCTATGGGGAAAATATCGGTAAATTGATAAACATTCAAAAAGATCGAAAGCAAGGTTATTACCGGACTCAGACCGATGACGAAAAAACCGAATCCCATTAACCGTTCGCTGATATTCGGTGAAAAACCGTCTTTAAAAATCAGCAAAAACGAACAGAGAAAGGCTAAAACCGAACCGATTAGGGCTATTGTAATAACGCGCAGAATCGCACTCGGGTAAATAAATGTAAAGGTAACGAATAATAAAAAGGCAACGCCGATCAGCGGATAATATATTCGTTTTGAAAAATGTTTTTCCTTAAAGTTTAATAATGCCTGATAAAAAAGCACCATTGACAATAAAAGCAAAGTATAAGCAACAGTGTTCGAGAAAAAAATCGGAATTTCTCCATTGAGATAAATCAACATCCAGGCAATGCTTTGCGCTCCGCAACCCCAAGCCCATTTGGTTACGCCTTTTATCTGCGGATATGTCTGAGCCGTCACCAAAATAATAATGCCCATCACGATTGCCGCGATGGAACTTAAAAATATAATGGTTTTTATGTCCAGACTCATAAATATTGATTATACTATTTCAGACTGCTTTTTTTCGACTATTTGAATTGTCATCTAAATATCTGTTATTTTTAGAGTTAAGATGCTGATATCGGCAGTTCAAGTTTCCCGTTTGTTTTAAAATGTTTAAATTATTGGATTAGGGAGTTTTAGCGTGGCAAGAGAATTTCAACCCGGCGATGATCTGTTATTTCAACTTGAAAGCGGTTTCGGGCTTTTGCGTGTTCTGGCAATCGGCGAAAAGGACTCGGGCGATCCGGTCTGGCATCTGCTTGCCTATGAAGATTTGTTTTTGGACGGCGAAATGGCGGAAAATGCTCTGCAAAACCCGGAAAATCTGAAAGTTTCAATTCCGCATTTAGCTTTAACAAATCGTGCTTTTGAAAGAACTCCGACTGCCAAACTGCTCAATCGTCCGGTTTCCGAAGAAGAGATCAAACCTTATATTAATTGGTGCGATAATTCCGAAAGAGAAATCAACGACCGCTCGGTGCTTTTAATGCTCGGTTTGCGTTGATTTTATCTTAACCTTTTCGGTCAGATTTCTGGTCGTTATTTCCGTCACACTTGCCGGAACTGCGTTTGAAAAATCCGCTTCATTTAATAATTCGGCGGTTTTTGCCGGATTTATGGAATGAGTTTCTTCTTCCATTTCAATATTTTCCCTGCGTTTATCGAACTGTTTTTTCAAACTCAAACCGGTCGAAACATTTACGATCTGCCAGACACCGATGACAATAAAAAACGCCGCCGAAAGATAAACAATCGGGTGCGTATTTTCTTTGCCGAGATGCGTAATAATAAGCAAAATCGCCATTATAAAACTGATCAGAGAACTGAAACCACTCAAAAAAAGCGACGTTTTGATATTCTCTTCGGGAGTTTTCGCCGCCAAACCGCGATTTTTGATCTTCTCGAAATCCGGCAAAAACTCGCCGCAGCTTCGGCAGTAAGAATCTTTTTTCTGTTTGTCTTTTCCGCAGTTCGGACAAAACATCTGTTATTCCTCGTTTTTGACTTTATAAACCGAACGGATTCTGCCCGAATTGTTTTCCGGCGTTTTGCTCTCTGAGATCACGCGGTTTTCGCGCATATAAACGGTCATTTGCGCGGCTTGCGACGAACCGTTTTCTTTATCATCAACTCTTGCCGGATTTCCGCGCAAAATCACGGATTCATCGGCAGCAACATATTTGGCATATTCGCCCGAAGCCTTACGATTCGGCTGGGTTATTATGACATTATTTTCGGCAATTGTCTGCGAAACTTCATTTTTTTGATTCAAATAAATATTGGCAACACCCGCCGTGATGCGGTCGGTTTGCTGGCGAATATCAACATTTCCTTCGTATCTCAAATAATTATTGTCTTTTGTATAAAATAATTTGTCGGACGAAGCATAAACCGGAACATTGACTTCTTTGCCGTTTTCCTGGCGTTTTGCGTCGTAAAGCAGACTTTGCACGCCGCCTTCGCCGTAAAGTTTTCCTTCCTTTTGATTCAAAACAAGCTTTTCGGCGCGGACATAATTATTTTCCTGCCACGCCCGCGCATTTCCAGTATAAACGGCAGTTTCCGCCGAGTGATCGAGATTTGCTTCATTTGCCGTGATGAAAACAGGCGAACTGGTTGCGCCGAACGGAGTTGCGCCGCCGGTTTGCTTCTGGCTGTAATAGGTCGTGCTGACTTTATTGCGGAAAACCGATTTATTATTTTTCGTATCCCAATCAATTTCGCCGCCTTTTGCCCGCGCTTGCGCGTCCCAGACGGTCGGCTCGCCGCCGCGCAATCTGACGGTTTCGTCTTTCTGCGTAAATGTGATCTGATCGGCAATTCCGTTGCGTTCGAGTTCGTTAAATTTCGCGTCGCCCATCGCCTCGAATCTTTCCAAATCTTTTGTTTGTTCGTTGAAAATCACATTCATCCGGTTTGAAGTCAGCGTCTGATTTCCGCGATTATCTCTTTTAACGGTCGGAACGCGGACGGTTTTGACATTCGTTGCCGCCGTGCAGTTTTTCGCATTGTTTCCCGCGAAAAAATCGCAATCGAAACGCGGCGCGAAAACGGTCGTTTTATAATTTTCCGGCGCGTTTCTTAAGGGTTCGATAAAAAGTTCGGCATTGCCGACCGCTTCGGCTTTTGCCAGATCTTTGCCGTTATCATTCCAGAGAGTTTTCACCGAATCGGCGGTCAGTTTTTTATTGGAAGCGGTTGCGTTGTTATCCGGCGAATCGAGCGAAATCGTTGTGCGACCTTCGGTTTGCATTTCATTGAGCAAGCCCGTTTTGAAATTCAATTTGATCGCATTCGGCGCATAAAGCGAAACTTTTGTGTAAGATTCGGCTTTGACGGGCAGCAAAACCGCCGTGCTTTGACCCAGAGTATTTGCCGATTCCAGTTTTTGTGTATCATCAAAAATCGCGTTCAGTTCGACCGCCGAGATCTCCGTAGTGCGTTCCGCATTTGTCTGGCGCAAAAACGCGTTTCCCTTCACATTTGCGCTTTTAACCTGTTTTTTCGCAGTCAGATACGCGATCATATTGTCGCCTTTAATGTAATCTGACGGCTGGATGATTTCGGCATTTCCGTTTAAGAAAATTTTCCCGCCTTTTTGCTCATAAATCGCGTTATTTGCCCGAATCGTCGTGTCTTTATTGTCTTCCGAAGTTAAAATTTCAACGCCGTTTTTTAGTTCAAAACGGTCTGCGTCCTTTTCGTACAGCGCGTAGTTTGTCTTGATTTTCGTCGGCTTTTGATTATTCATCGTCGTTTCAATATCAACATTTTCAAATAATTCAAGCCGTTTTACTTCTTTTACGAGAAAGGCGGTCGCCCGATTCGCCTTTGTTTTTGTCCATTTCGGATTTTTCGCGGTCGGTTTTTGATGGACGAAAACATTGCCGTTCAGATCAATCTGTTTTAATTCTTTGTTCGTAAATAAAGCAATCGCTTGATTTGCCTGAATATCGGTCGGCTGCGACGTCGGATCGGATGTTTCATTCGGCGTTACATTGATATTGACGTTTTCATTAAACTCGATCTTTTCCGCCGGTTGATTAAAAAAGGCTCTGCCGGAAGTGATTTTTGCCGTTTCGATCTTTTTGAGTTCGCCCCCTTCATCGCCGAGCGCAATAATTTCAACATCTTTGAGTAATTCGAGCGTTTTATCTTTGGTGTTGACAATCGCGCCGACCGAATTTCCCGAAACATTTTCGCGCGAAAATTCGATATATTCTTCGGCATCGGCGATTTCCGACTCTTTTTTATAGGTTAATTGATCGGTTTTTACCTGAAGCGCGTCGCGGGAATTGATATTGACATTGCCGGAGAAAAACACCGTGAACATTTTTGAATTGTCTTTATCGGGAACATAGATCGCTCTTTCCGCCGTAATCTGATCGGATTTGTCGCTTGCCGCATCAAAAACCTGCAAGTAAATATTATCGAGTTCCTGATGATTATCGGTAAAAGTCCTGACTTTGTCGGCTTTTATATAATAATTGAGTTTATCACCGTCGTTTTCGCGGCGTTCATAACCGTTGATCTCAGCCAACACATCTTTTGAAAGCTGTAAATCCTTCAAACCTTTCATCCGAAAATCTTCATTGCCGTAATTCAAATAAAAACCGATTCCGATAGCGATCAAGACAATTGCCAAACCGCCGATGGCGGCAAATCGAAAAATTTGCGGCAGACGGGCGCGGAATTCGAGATTTTTGATATTTTTTTTCGGTTGATTTTCGGACATTATAATTTGAAATTTTCTACCTGATTCGATTTTTTGATTTTTCCCGTATGCGAATAAAAGCCGACTTTTCCATGTAAATCCACGATCCAAACTTCCAACGCGCCTTTTTCCGGATAAAGTCGAATTTTTTCTTCCATTTCCGCCTTTGAATTTGCCGGAGATTTTACCTCGACGCAAATTTCCGGTGCTTTCGGATACGGTGTTGTTTCGCCGAATTCCGCCATAAATTCATCCGAAGCCCACGCCACACCGGCAACTTTTACGCCTTCGCTCGTTAAAATCGAACATTCAATAATAATCACGCCGCTTTTCTTGATTCGTTCAATTATTTGACCGATATTAAATTGCAGTATTCCATGACGATTAGATGCCGGACTCATCAAAATTTGCCCGTATTTATTTAATTCGACTTTATATGGAATGTCGCGAAAAAACGGATTATCAATTAATTCCTTCCATTTTACGGCTAAATTCATCGTTTTCTCTCCAAACAGAAATCAATTATTTTCTATTCTTAAATCTTTTACAACTAATTGCAATCGCGTATTTCCATTCCAGGTATTTGCTTCCGGCGTATAAGCCAATTCGATGCGGGAATGCGGTTTGAGAGTTTGCTCCCGTGATTTATCAACGCCGTCCCACCAGACGGCTTCGAGCAGTTTTCCGTTTTCATCGCGCAGTTTCAGGCGCAGATGTTTTTCCTTCATTACAAAAGGTTCGTCGGAAAGCAGCAGATTTTTTGTGGAAAAAACGGGTTTCGGGTTTCCCATTCCGAAGGGTTCGAGTTTTTTCAAATCTTCGACCAGATCGAGATTTAAAGATTTTGAAGAAACAAGCGCGTCAATTTTTACTTCGGGAATCAAATCTTCGGGCGATAGATTTTCGCTCGCGTGCTGATCGAGCCTTTCCTGCAATTTTTCGATGTTTTCCTCTCTTATTTTCATTCCGGCAGCCGCCGCGTGTCCGCCGTATTGCTCGAAAAGCTCGGCGCAGGAATCGAGACCGTTCAGCAGATGATAGTTTGAAATGCTCCGCGCACTGCCGTGTCCGATGCCGTTTTCAAGAGAAATAACAATCGTCGGACGATAGATTTTTTCGGCAATGCGCGAAGCCGCCAAGCCGATCACACCGCGATGCCAACCTTCGCCGGCGACGACGACAAAGTTTTTCCCGGTAATTCCCTCGGTTTCAAAAAAAGCGAGTTTGGTAATTTCCTGCTGAACTTTCTGTCGTTCGCGGTTGCGGCTGTCGAGCATTTCCGCCAGAGAACGCGCCGTTTCAAAAGTATCGGCTTCCAATAGTTCGACAACGTGCCGCGCCGCATCCATTCTTCCGGCGGCATTTATCCGCGGCGCAATGCGAAAACCGATGTCGTAACTCGTCATTTCGCTGTTGCAATCGGCGACTTCCATCAGGGCTTTCAGCCCGAAATTATGCGCTTTCGGTAAATCTTCCAGACCGATTTTGACAATCGTGCGGTTTTCGCCCGTCAGTTTCATCACATCGGCAATCGTTCCGATAGCAACGACTTTCAAAAAGCCTTTGGCAATTTTTTCTCTGCCTTTTTCCTTCAAAAGCGCGTGAATCAATTTAAAAGCCACGCCGACTCCTGCGAGATTTTTGTCCGGATATTCGCAACCCGTCTGATTCGGATTAACGACCGCGACCGACGGCGGATTTCCCCTGATTTCGTCCGACAAATGATGATCGGTCACGATCACGTCCAAACCGTTTGCCTTTGCCCAAATCAAAGGCTCGAAACTGCGAATTCCGCAATCAACCGTAATGACGAGCGAAAACCCTTTTTCCTTCGCCGTTTCCAGCGCGGGAATATTCAAACCGTAACCTTCGGTAAAACGATGAGGAACATGAAAACCGGTTTCCGCGCCGAGGATTTCCAGTCCCTTTCGCAAAACAACCGTTCCGGTCGTCCCGTCAACATCATAATCGCCCCAGATGAGGATTTTTTCGCCCGCTTCGATCGCATTCAAAATCCGCGCAACGGCTTCCCTCATTCCCTTTAACAGATACGGATCGTGCAGATTTTCGTAATTCGGATTTAAGAATTCCACGGCTTTTTCTTCCGTTTCAAAACCGCGTGAGATCAACAGAGCCGCAACAATCGGCTGTACTTTCAGAGCGTTTGCCAATCGTCTGACTTCATCAAAATTATGTTTTTGGATTTTCCAACGGTTCACTTTATTTTGTCGTATTTTTCAGGTTCAATGTCAGGAATTTTTGCAAGTATATCATCCAAATCATTAAGATTTGCCCGCTTTGCACGATTTTCCAGATAATTTGCTGCGTTGAGATTGGCAATTTTTTCGGCAACGGCAAGTAAAACAAACTGCTCGGCATTAGTTTCGTCTAACTCGGCAGCCTTGTTTAATCGTTCTGCCAAAGATTTCGGCAGTTTAATGGTTAATTCGCTCATTTGTTTTCTCCAATTTCAGCCAAAAATTCGCTCGGAGTCATTAATTGAACACCAAATTTTTCAAGTCCATAAAAGTCCTTGATATTATAAGTTATAATTGCATCAACCTGGGCGTTTATTGCCAAATCAGCAACAAAATCATCTTTTGAATCTTTGGAAACAGGTCGCCAGGAAAACCAAATCGGATTCTTCGTGCCAAGCAGACAAAATATATCAATTAATTTATCAATTTCTCTATTACTCAAGTTTAAACCAAGTTCCGGGCGTTTTAAAACATCTTCGTATTCTAAAATCAATGGAACGGAAATATAAAATTCAAATTTATCAGATTTAATTAACGATAAAAGTTTATATGAAGCCCCTCGTTTCGATTTTAACGCTGAAACTAAAATATTTGTATCAATTATAATTTTCCGATTTTTGTTCACATCAAATTTGTACTTGCGGACTCAAAATTCCTTGCCAGAGTAATATGAGAATTATAACACCGAGCGCGATGCGGTAGATAATAAAAATCGCGGTCGAATTTTTTTTGAGGAATGCGAGCAAAAACCAGATAGAAAGATACCCGACAATTCCGGCAACGATCGTTCCGACCAGAAGCGGCAGAAAACTGTCGTCCGGCAAGATTTCCCACGCTTTGTAAAGTTGCAGCAGACCGCTTGCCGTGATTGCCGGAATCATTAGTAGAAACGAAAACCTGGCGGCGGTTTCGCGTTTCTGACCGGCAAAAAGACCGCCCATAATGGTCGAACCCGAACGACTTGCGCCCGGAATCAAAGCCAAAACCTGCGCGAATCCGACGATAATCGCATCGAATATGCCGAGTTCGTTGATATTTTTTCTTTGACTTCCGATCATCTCGGCTAAGGCTAAAAAGAGCGCAACGGCAATCAGCATTATGGCGATTATCCAGAGATTTTTGGTAAACGCGCCTTCGATTTCGTCTTTGAACAATAAACCGATAACGCCGACCGGAATCGAACCGAGAATTATCAGCCAGCCGAGCCAGGATTCTTCCGACAGCCACATCGGACGACTGCCCTGCGTGCCGGAAAATATAAGTCCGCGTTTATTGGTCAGTAATGCCCAATGATCGCGGGCAAAAGCAGCGGTGATATTTAAAATATCGGAAGCAAAATAGACGAAAACCGCCGCCAGAGTTCCGAGCTGGATGACTGCCATGGTCGCCGTAATCTGCTGCGGGTCGCCGTTATACAAATTCGTATAACGGCTGGCAAAAACAAGATGAGCGGTCGAACTGATCGGGATAAATTCGGTTAATCCCTGGACAATTCCCAGAATAATTGCTTGTAATAGATTCATAAATCAGGATGGTTGCAGGAATGCCTTTATTGAATAAACTTTTTGAATTTTCTTATTTTTTTAGTGTTTCGTCAAAACTTAAATGTAAGAATAATTTGGGCTTTTAATAAAATTCATTTTAAATGATAATATTTTGACTAAATTTATTCAGCAACATTCAAAAAGGATTTTTCAAATTTGATTATGGCACTAAGTTCAAACAAAAGACAAAAAAAGCTTCAAAAAAAAGCGAAGAATCGAAAAAAGAATTTAGAAAAAAAGAAAAATAAACCCGTATTTTCAACGTCTAAAGCAATTAATTACAGCAGTTATCCAATTCACGAATGTTTTGTTCCCGATGGTCTTTTTGAAACGGGTTTAGGCTCAATTCTGATTAGTCGGCAAACGCCGCAGGGAAAAATCGCTTTTAGTTCCTTTGTTGTTGATGTATTCTGCCTCGGCATAAAAGATTGCTTCTTTCGGGTCTTTGATGAACTCGAATATGAATTTATCAAATCTCAAATCCAAGGTTCTCACGAATCGCAAAATTTTAAAAATATCAGTCCTTCTTGTGCCTTAAAAATCGTCAACGGAGCAATTGATTATGCTAAGGAATTAGGTTTTTCTCCGCATCCCGATTTCAATAAAGATAAACATCTTTTCGGGAATATAAATGTCGATAATTGTTCGGATGAATACAGTTACGGCAAAAACGGAAAACCTTTCTATTTTCAATGTCCGCACGAAACTCCCGCAACTGTCAAAAAAATAATTAACCGATTACAAGAAAAATGCGGATTAGACGGTTTTGATTTTATTGTTTTAGCAGACGATGAATTTGATTTTTAAAAGTCAAACTGCTAAATGCCTACTCTCTGTAGCGAGCGCGTCCGGCGAATTTATCGTAAATCGAAGCGGGCAAAAATCTTGCCAGTCGGACAATTGCCGCCAGCTGCCACGGAAAAGCGGCGAATTTTTTCTTATTTTCAATTGCGCCGAGAAAAAGCGGAATCGAATCTTCGAGTTCCATCAAAAACGGCATTTTATTCGATCTTCCTGATGTCAAAGGTGTTTTGATAAAACCGGGCTGAATTATCGTTACATCAATGCCTTTATTCAAAACATCAAGCCGGATGCTTTCGAAAAGATTCGTCATCGCGCCTTTTGAAGCCGAATAAGCCGCCGATTTCGGCAAGCCGCGAAAACCCGCCAGCGATGAAATGGCGACAAGCTGCCCGCTTTTTCTTTCAAGCATTTGCGGCAAAACCGCATAAACCGAATTGACCGCGCCCATCAAATTTATATCTATGACTTTTCTGACAAATTCCGGCTGCAATTCGCGTGTTTCCTTATCATTTCCGCCGATT
>JBBRVS010000070.1:0-24797 GCA_038246645.1 Pyrinomonadales bacterium | reverse complement strand
CAAGACGGGAAAACCGATTCCGAATTATCAGCCGCCGCCGTTTAAATTCCGCTTTGACAGAGCGGCTTTTGTTCCGCTCGTCGGTATTTTCGGAGCGGTCTCGCTTCTGTTTGTATTTATGGCGGTTCACGAACTCCGAAAATCGCAAAAAATCGTCGAAACACGGGAGATGCTTGAACGCGACGCGGAACTCGAAGAGATTGCCAATTCGCCCGAAGCGAAAAGAAACCAACGGGATTCATTGATTTTAAGGTTTGCGCCCTTTGTCGTTCTCGTTCCCGTGCCGTTTATCGCTATGTATGGACTCGGCATCTACGTCTTTCTCGGCTACATAATTTTCGCGGCAATCTTCGCCGGCGCACTCTACGCGATTTTGCCGCGCAGGTGATGATATTTATTTTGAGCCGTTTTTGTTCGTTTTGTCGCATTAACGGATAGAAATAAAACGAACAGGAGAATTTAAAATCAATGACAACTAAATCCAAACTGCTTCTTATTTTCGGAATACTTTTCGCGGGAATGTTTGTTTTTATTATCGGGACGGGCATCTTTGCCTTTTTTTTGTTACCGCATTTTGCGGGGAAACGGGCTGTCGAAGAAAATCACAAACGCACTGCCGAAACGTCAGGCACGATAACTTCGGTCAGCAGATACCACAGTTCGGGAGACAAATATCGCGGCTCTTCGACAAGTTGGACAACCGGCTATCAATATATCGTCAACGGCGTTACATACACCGCAGAAGGATCAAAGGGCGGCGAATCAACGAAATCAGGATTAAAAGTTAAAATCTGTTACGACCCGTCGGACCCGAAATCATCCGAATTTTATTATTTGGAAGATAACAAAATTTGCGGAAAATAACACAAAATCAGTTCAGCCACGATATTTATTAGTTTTATCAGGCGATAAACTTCCAAATTTTGGTGAATTTTGAGCCGCTTTTTCGAGTTTTGTCGCATTAGATTAGTGAAAGAATAAATTTAGACAGGGAGATATTTATGACCACAGAAAGCAAAAGAGGTTTATTGATCGGAAGTTCGCTGGTTCTCGTTATGAGCGCGGGGATTGTGCTAGGAATTATTTATTACCTTGACAGCAGTTCGGGGCATCGCACAGCGACTGCGCCGGTGGAAATTGTGAATGCTGTGCCGACTTCCTGGAGCGACAGCAGTAAGACGAAGAAATACGGTTTTCGCGTAAGTTACCGTTTTATTGCCGACGGGCAGACAATTTCGGGCGTTGACGAAAAAAACATGTCGTATAGAGAGGGCGAACAATTCCGCGTTTGCTATGACCCGAAAAATCCGTCGGATAAGCACCTTCGCTCATCGGGCGGAATGGATTGTGCAAAGAAGATTTTATTTTAATCAAAAGGGAAATTCATCATCGGAGAAGAAAATGAAAAATAATAAAACAGCGAGTTTTTTGATGTCGGCGGTGCTGGCGTTCACGTTTGGTGGGTGCAGTCTGCTGAAAAAAGAAGAGCCGAAGATTGAAATCAATCATAAAATCGTTGGTAAGTGGAGCAGCAAAAACATTTCCGGCGCAAATTTAATCACTAATTTTATGAAAGACGGCACCGCCAGTGTTTCGATGAACGGCAAGGAAATAACCAACCAAAAATACAAGGTTATAGACGAAACGACGCTCGAAACCGAAACTAAGCAAGGAGCGAAGTACACGTCGAAGATAGAGTTTTCCGATAACGACAACACGATGATGGTAACCGATTTTACAGGTATCAAAACGCCTTACAAGCGCGAGTAGGTTTTTCAGATAAGGCTGGCGGCGGAACACATAAACAATGCGATTTGCAACTTATGAGAACCCGCAGCCGAACAAATCAATGGACGTAAGGGCGCGGGCAGCGACTTAAATTCAAAGTTGCGTGTCGGCGGTTTCGCCCCACGTCATTCAATCGTTTGGCTGCTTTTCGTAATCTGTGCGAGAAAAAAATATTTGGTTGAAAATTATGAGCCGCTTTTTCCCGTTTCGTCGCATTACAAGATGAAAACAATTTCAGGAAACTTGAAACAACAAACAAATTGAAAAACAGGTGAATAAAAATGAAAAAACAAATTAAATTAAATTGGCAGTCATCGCTACTGGCAATAATCGCAATCGTTCTGACGTTCGGCGCGTTCTCAGGCGCAGCCGTCGCTCAAGAGAAATCAATCAGCGCAAGATACGGCTCGCGCGACCCGCGAACTTGCGAAGACACCAAAGCACCGGCACGAGGCGCAATTACGGCGGCTCTTGCCTTAAAGTATCTTAATTGCCAAATGGAATATGTCTCTGGCGGCGGGGATTTGTATCTGGTTGAAAACGTCAAAGTCGAAGTCGGCGGCGGCATTCCTTATGCTGCAATCATAGGGCATAGATCTTTGTCCGAAATAGACGTGAAACATCCGGTCTATCCGATTCGAGGCAGTCTGCTTCGTTATCAATGCCAGAACCGGTTAACCGCAGCCCGCGTGCCCGACGCAAACTGCAACACTTACAACGAGCCGAAGGCGACGGGCTACTGCTACAAAACGACGTTCGGCGATTGGCGTTGTTATATGAATGACTCAGCAGGCAACAACGACGCGAACATCCGCCATGACGTCCCGCCGCCGAAAGGACAAAACAACGATGCGCGAGACACGCCGAATGAGAAACCCGCCGATACGAATCGGAAACAACCTGTTAATCCGCAAGACAAGAAACAAACCGCCGGGAAGAAAGACGAGCCGGATACCGCCGAAAGAGACGAAGACGGTTTCCCGAAGCCGGATTTTTCCGAAATGGAGAAATATTTTGAAATCGTCAAATATGACTACAATCCCGTTGATGGCAGAGTCACTTTTGTCGTCAAAGCCAAAAAGGAAACCAACATTTTTCGATGGTATCTGACCGCTTACGACGCCGACGGCGTAAAGGTCGAGGAGACAGGTTTTAACGGGAACGTCGTCACGCCCGCAATCGGCGAACCGACGAGAATTTACAGCTTTGCGCCGAACGAAAAGGCAATCAAACAAGTTACAAGAATTACCATTGCCAGAAAACTTGATTAAGAAACGGTTACTAAAACCCCTGCCGCGCCAAAGCGTTTTAGCCAAACGCGGCAGCCCGCCAATTCAATGAACTTGAGCACGCGAGCAGCGACTTTCTTATTTCATCTTGCGCCGCCGAAGCCGTAAATTTAGAACTCCAAACAATCAATCTACACAAAACAGGAGAAACAAAATGACCAAACAAATCAACAAACGCCGGCTGTCGTCGCTGCTGGCAACAATCACCATGGTTTTGACGTTCGGCGCATTCAGCGCAACCGTGGCTCAAGAGAAAAAATCAGCCGGTGAAAGATACGGCTCACGCGAACCGCAGACTTGCGCCGACAAAAAAGCTCCGGCAAAAGGCGCACCCACGGCGGCTCTTGCCCTAAAGTATGTGATTTGCGAAATCGAAAAGGTCAGCGGTCAGTATTTATATCTGGTTGAAAACGTCAAAGTCGAAGTCGGCGGCGGACGACCTTACAATCCGAATGCGGATATAAACGTCCCGGAAATAGACGTGAAATTTCCGATCTATTCGATTCGCGGCAGCCTCACCAAATATCAATGCCACGCAGAGGATGCCCGATTCACGCATAGCGCACCGGGCAAAAACTGCACTCGCTACGAAGAACCCAAAGCGAAAGGCGATTGTTACAAAACGACTTTCGGCGATTGGCGATGCTACATGACAGATTTAAGCAACCTCAACGAAAATTACTTTCCCGGTGTTCCGCCGCCGGGTGGCACCACAGCGGCAAACAAAGCGGCGGCGAATGACAAACCAGCCGACACGAAAAACACGAAACAAATTGCCAGGACAGAAGACGAACCGAATGCCGATAAAGACGAAAACGGTTTCCTGAAACCGGATTTTTCCGAAATGGAAAAATACTACGACATCATCAGGTACGAATACGACTTCAATCTGAGGAGATTAAATATCGTCGGCAAAATGAAAAAGGCAAACAATCCGAACACCTGGTTGGTTGATTTTTATGATGCGGACGGCGCGAGGCTATCGTCGAACAACGGGACCATACTAATTGGGTTGGACTCCAGCGTCGGACAAGTCGTAAAGGTCTATAGCAACAACCTGCCGACCGAAAAGCAAATGCGGGATGAAGTAAAAAGGATTGTTGTTACAAGAAAAATTGATTGAGAACCTGATGTAAAACGCATTCCGAAATAAAATTTATCTAGCTTGAAAAGCAGTTCAAAAAAATTTTGAGCCGCTTTTCCGAGTTTTGTCGCATTAGTGAATAAAGACTTTTAGAAGGATAGAAAAAATATGAAAAATAAAAGTTCGTTGATAATGGTGTTGTTAATTTTGGTAATTGTCGGCTGCAAATGCCAGTCGGATTTGTTTAATTCGGGCAAAAAATCTGTAAGCGAAAATGAAGAAACAAACGTGGGCATATCGAATTCCACTTCTAAAACAGAAAGCAATTCTCCGAACACGAATACGAGCGAATTTGGCGAATATCGTGAATGTTCCGAACGGGGCAATCTGACTTATAATGTTGATCCTAAAGCTACGCCCGTAACTCTTACGGTAAATAATAAAGGTCGGATCAGGTTAGATATTTATGGACTTGGTCATAATGGCAAGTTTAGCAAAAGTGGTGGAGTCAGTCCGGGCGATACTTTTTCATATAAAATGACCTTCAGAGGTGAGTGGTATATGATCGCTGATACTGACGGCAACTGCAAAATGCTTGTTGCTCCGCCGAATGTGGTAAATGTTCAGTGATTTTCTGGAACAATCAATTCCGTGTCATTATCCGTTTATGGAAGATTGGCAACCGATTTAGAAAAACAATTTTGAGCCGCTTTTTCGAGTTTTGTCGCATTACAAGATGAAAACAATTTCAGGGAACTGAAAATAATCAGACAGGAGAAATAAAAATGAAAAATCAAAATACTAACCGCTGGCAGTCGTTACTGCTGGCAACAATCGCAACCGTTATTATGCTTGGCGTATCATCTTCGGCTGTGGCGCAAAAAAGTATGACTGCCAAGTTTCCGAAGCCGGATTTTTCGGCAATGGCGGAGTATTGGGACGTAACCGATTATGAATACAATTATGCCACCGGCAGCGTTGCGGAATTTTCTGTTGTCGCTAAGAAAAAACAAGAAAAGGTTCCACGTTATTGGGTTATCACTTGGCGCGACGATAAAGGGGTAAAAGTTTCTTCATTTACTCTTATGTTTGAAGCCTACAATATGAAAGATGCCAAAGTCGGTGAACCTATTCGCGGATCGTCATACGCGCCGGAGCAAATACAAATATCGAAGATTAAAAGCGTTGTGGTTACTGAAAAAGAAGACTCACCTTGGGCTTGGAATAATAATGTAGATGCAAATAACACGCTTCTGGCATCGCTCTTAGACTTAGATCGGTATGCAGAAAACGCACAACAAGAGCATTAAATATTCGGACAATGGCGGCGTTCCGCGAGGACACTAAAATTATTAACAGGAGAAATCAAAATGAAAAATCAAAAAAAATCGAAGCGGCAAAACTTAGTGTTTGCCGCCATCGCAGCATTCTCGTTTTTATTTGTTGCAAACTCTTCGGCTTTTGCACAGGAAAATTGGAAGAGCGGCGACGAGTGGCGCAGTCAATACAAGATCGGCGACAAAGTTCAGTTTAGTATTTCCGGTAATGCTTCCGATTTTCAAACCTGCATCGTAAGCGAAAACAGCCCGCAAGCCGCAATGCGCGTTAAATGCGAGGATTTCAAGCAATGGTCGGCGGGCAGTTACATCGTCTATGGCAAAAGCGACATCCGTCCGCAGACGAGTGCAAAGACCGCTTATAATAATGGTCAAACAGAAAACGAAAATGAAACTCGAAATGATTGGAGTAGCGGCAACGAATGGCGCGGAAAGTTCAATGTCGGAGACAAAATTCGATTCAGCATCTCCGAAAAGGCGGCGGACTTTCAAACCTGCACGGTAACGGAAAACGATCCGCAATTTGTGATGCGGGTTGAATGTGATGCTTTCAAACATTGGGAAGCGGGCGTTTATATTGTTCACTCCGAAAGCAATCTTAAATCGAGCAAAACGCAATCAACGAACGGAAACGGTCAGAAAAACACGCCGACAAAGCAGACGGGCGGGTCTTCGTCGGGGCTGAAAGTAGGCGAATACGCTTGCTACGGCTCGGGCGGGCAGATTATGGCTGGTCTGGGTTTCAAAGTTATGTCCGGCAACCGCTACACCGATCTCGACGGCGGCAATGCGGGAACTTTTGCCGTTTCCGGCGACACGGTAAAGTTTCGCGGCGGACATCTGGGCGGACAAACGGGCAGAGAACTGAAAAATTACAATTTCAGAATCGGAGCGCAGGCGACTTGCGAGCTTTTCTAAAGCAAACCTATCTGCCGAACAAGTAAATTTTGAGCCGTATTTTCAACATTTGTCGAATTAGTGAATAAGGACTTTTAGAAGGAGAAACAAAATGAACAGAAAATTTATATATATTTGCTTTGATGGTGGCGGTTTTATTGACATCAACTGCCTGCGACAAAATTATAAGTCTAACGGCGAATACGAATAAAGCTCCCGAAGAAATTGATCCGTTTACGCAACTTCCGGGGTAAATTCAGGCGTTTGCACCGCTGAATTTCAGACGTTTTAAGAAATACAAAGTGCCGAAACTCGCTGATCCCGTAGGAGAAGGAATTTATGAGAATTCCAAACGATAAACAATATATTACAGATATGACGACGAGAGATACAAAGAATTTTACAAATCCGCACGCGAAAGCTCTGTAGTAGATATGAGGTGGGATGTAGCGTTGGAGGTTTTGAAAATGACTTCGCCGGAGAATCCCAAAAAACGTATTCAGGAAATCGAAGCCGAAAACAAAATAAAAGATCGAAAGATGAAACAATGCGAACCCGAATACGAAGCGGTAAATGAAACGACCGACGCGATGCCGTCCAGAATCGTCAAACGTCTCAAACATCAGAACGGCGGAGATATTTTAATTGTTCAATACGGATTGTTTATCACGGGAAATTGCGTTTCTAAAGACAACCGTAATGACGAAATTAATGCTTATTGGACGGATGGCAATTATTTGATGACCGCTAGCTCCAATTTCCTTTACAAACAGGAACTCGGAGTGGTTGAAGGACTTCCGATGATCGAAGATTTTATTACGGATTACCTTGCCGCAGTCGGACAATCTACGAAATGATAAGCGACAAAACATTTGGGATAAGAACAAAATATAGAAAATCGAGTTTACAAGGAACGTTTTTGACGAATCGGATCGAATGAACTCTTTATGTATAAAAAACAGACAAAAAAACAAGTGCGGAAGAGTGCGGTCTCATCATTAGTGGTAGGTTTAATAATTTCTCTTGGCGCAATCGGGTTTTTCTATTGGGATTTTCGCGAGCAGGTAAAATTTTATAATGTTTTCGAACGCGGGATAAATATAGACTTCAAGACGGGAAAATCGATTCCGAATTTTCAGCCGAAGCCATTCAAATACAGTTATGACAAAATGGCGTTTCTGCCTTTCATCATAGTCTTCGGTGCGGTTTCGCTGTTAATGCCGGTTTTGGCGGCTTCCGAATTTCGCAAATCAGCAAAAATGGTCGAAACGTCGGAAATGCTTACCGCCGATGATGAACGCGAAAAGATAGAAAATTCGCCGAAAATTAAACTTGCATGACGCATTGATTTAGTTTTAAACATACTGCCGTTTGCGATTTTAGTTCCCGTGCCGTTTATCGCGGCTTACGGTCTCGGCGCAAAAGTTTTCGCCGTTTATATTTTGTTAGCCGCCGTTATCGCTGGTTCGGCGTATTATTTTGTGCCGCTTTGGATGTCGAAGCGAAATTGAAATTTAAGTCCGAAAAAGGGAGTCACAAACAATGCTTTTTTTAGTGATCTTGCTAATTATATTTTTAACATTTCTCGTCGGAGTCGCATTGACTGTTGGCAGTATCGTTTTCGGTCTTAAACGGCGGAACTTTTTGCAAAAAGCGGCAGTGACGGTCGGGACGGTTATGAGATTCTCCGCTTTTCGCAACAGCTATTATAGCGCGGCTGCCCGATTTCAAACCGCTGACGGGCAAGTTATTGATTGTGAAACAAGATTCAAGTCAATTAAACGATACTCCGTTGGCGAGCCGATTACGGTCAGCTACGACCCGCAAAATCCACACAGCGTGATACTTGGCGAACGAAATTTGATTGCTCCGTGGATACAGTATTTTGTCAGCGGCGGCATCGGTTCAGTAATCACCCTCATCAGCGGAATATTGTTAGTTTTCATTTTAATGTCAAAACCTGCTCCGAGTAGTTTGCCCCCGTATATCACCCCCGACAAAGCTGACGGAAATACTCAAAATGCGACCAATGGGGGCGAATTACGTCAATGCCCGGAAAGGCAAAATCTGCAATTCATCCGCGCTACTGATGCCGAATCCGTTCAGTTGACGGTTAATAATAAAAGTCAGAATTCGGTGAGCGTCTATCTGATCGGCGCAAATAACTACCAGAGCAAGTATGAAACCATCGCGCCGAACAAAAGCCAAACTTTCCGTTCACCGAAGCGCGGCGAGTGGTGGATGATTACCGATGCTGCAACCGGCGCATGCAAGGCAATCGTTTCTCCACCGAATTTAGTCAATATAGAATGAATGAACGGAGTCAAAATTAAGAGCGAAGTTTGACCTAAAAACATTGGACTTAAATTTTTCAGCCGCTTTTTCCGTTTTTGTCTCATTACTAAGCAAGATTTTCTAAAAGGAGAAATCGAAATGAAAAAACAAACAAAATCGAATCGGCAAAACCCGATATTCACTTTAATAGTTTCTTTGGCGTTTTTACTTATGTTTGTTCTGCAAGCGGCGACGCAGAGCGAAATTCAATTTAACGCGCTTTACAACTGTCCCGACAGCAGTATGTATAATTTCAAAGTTCTCTAATGCGACGGGAAAGAATGTAAAGTTTTGTTCGTCAACACTTACACACCGTCGGCAAGTTTTGAATCGAAAGTTTTAAAATCGAAAATCACGGATGCTTTCAAAACGGGCGGACGAATCAACGACACGCGCTTAATTCGCCGGAAACTTCGTCGGGGCGCGGCTGATTGATTTTGCTCAAGATTCCTTTCTGCCGCAGTCCATCCCAAACATCAAAACTTTTTTGCAGCAGTTCGCAGGATTTTACCCGCGATTGTTCGTCGTTGGCGGATTGTTTCAAATGCTTGCCGCTTTCAAAATAAGTTTTCGCCAGACGGCTTTTAATGCGGGCGTTGTGCGGCGATTTACGGGCGACTTCTTCGGCGAGCGGAACGGCGCGAGCGAAAAATTCATTTGCGCGAACCGATTGATTCATCTGCGCGAATGCGTTGCCCATTCCCGTATAGATAATCGCCAAATCGTCTTTGGGGCGGACGTTCTCAGGCGACTTTGCCAAATCTTTTTCTGCTGTTTCGAGACACCGCTCGAAGTTGGCGAGCGCGGCAACGTAATTTCCGGCATCTAATTGAGCTAAAGCCAGAAACCTGCGCGTCTGTGTCTGCGTTGTTTGTAATTCACCGCTCGGCGAATCAGCAGTAAGTTTCTCAATTATTTGCAGTGCGCGTTCGTGAAGGGCAATCGCTTCTCGCGCTCTGCCGCCTTCTCTTAAAACTCTGGCGAGATCATTGTAACTGATGCTGAGGTCTTCGCGCCCGTTCACATCCTTCGGGTCGGCGGCAACCGCTTTTTCAGTTTCAGCGAGGACGTAGCGAGCACTTTTCTCCGCTTCAGGCAGCAGATTTTCATCAATCAAAGAGTAGCGCAACACGGTCAAAGCTGTCAGCAAATACTCTTTCATTCTGGCATTGTTCGGGTTCTGCGCCACCATCGTTTCATACATTGCGACGGCTTTGCGTCCGTTTGCCAAAGCCTCCGCCGTTTTGCCGATAGCGTTTTGCTGCATCGCCAGATATATCAAATCTCCGGCTAGAAGCTCTTTCGCTTCTTCGTCCGGCTCAATAGCAATCAAATTTTCAGCGATGGCGACGGCGCGCAGGTGTTCGTCAAGCGCACCGAGCGTGTCGCCCAAGTTCGCATAGCCTTCCGTTCCCCTGATGAGGGCGCGTCGGGTGTGTAGTTCGGCTAAGGCATGGAGATATTTTCGACTCTGCGGCTCCGTTTCGACGAGCTGAAGGCGAATCGCTAACGCCTTGTCATAATTTTGCAAACCGCTCGGTAAATCGTTGTCAGTGTAAAACATATCGCCTACTCCTTCGTAAGCGGCGGCGAGTTCGTGTTGGATTTCGCGGTTTGTCGGGTCGGCTTGATTGAGGCGAAGGCGGATTTCCAGGGACTTTTGATAACTCGCCATCGCGCCCGGCGTGTCGCCCAGATTTGAAAAAAAGGAATTGCCCTGAATTTTTCCGATCCGCTCGTATGCAGTGGCGAGTTCGCGCTGAAGTCCGGCATCTTGCGTCGTGCTGTCTGATTCCATCGCAAGTTTGTCCAGATATTCAACCGCCCGTTTAACCACCAATTCCCGCGCCGGAGTCGAACCCGGTAGATTTTCAATCGCGTTGTGAAACTCGAAAAGAAACGAATTAGCTAATTGGCGGACATCATTAAATCTGCGCTGTGCCTTATTTCGCTGATAAAGTGTGGCAAAAAGTCCGCCGAGCAGAGTCACCAAAATCAAAACCACCGCCGCGACACCGATTTTATTTCGCTGAATGAATTTTGACGCCCGATAATTCCAAGTGTCTTTACTCGCCGTCACGGGCAAACCTTCCAGATGGCGGCGAATGTCTTCGGAAAATTGCTCAACCGAAGAATAACGCCGTTCAGGTTCTTTGCGTAAGGCTTTGAGGATAATATTGTCCAAATCACCCCGTAGAGATTTTGGATTTGTGATTTTGGATTTGTGATTGGTCTGTTTCTCATCGTCTTTAGTATTTTGTGCGTTATTATCTGCAGTGCGATTTTCCGACTTGAGACTTTGGACTTTGGACTTTAGACTAACGGACGAAGGACGAATCGGTTCAGTTTCGCAAATGGCTTTGATGATGTCGCCGATGTTTTTACTTGTGGTTTTATATGGTTGACTTCCGGTTAGGAGTTCGTATAAAATCACGCCCAAACTGTAAACGTCAGTTGCCGTCGTCAATTTCTCGCCACGCACCTGTTCGGGTGAGGCGTATTCCGGTGTGAAGACCTGCATTTGCGTCGCGGTGGTTGCGCCGTTAGTCTCAGATTTTAGAAGTTTAGCGATTCCGAAATCAAGTAGTTTTACTTTTCCGACTTTAGTGACAAGAATATTTGAAGGTTTCAGGTCACGGTGAATCACCAGATTTGAATGCGCGAATGAAACTGCCGCACAAACTTCGCGGAAAAGTTTGAGCCGTTCTTCGAGATCGAGATTTTCGCGGATTGCATAATCAATTATCGTTTCGCCTTCGATATATTCAAGAACAAAATACGGCAAGCCTTTTTCTGTCGTGCCGCCATCAACTAAATGAGCAATATTCGGATGTTCAAGCGAAGCAAGAATCTGTCGCTCGTTGACGAAACGGCGCAAAATCGCTTCCGAATCCATTCCGCGTTTGATTAATTTTAAAGCGACTTTTTGTTCAAATGTTCCGTCCGAGCGTTCTGCCAAAAAAACTGCGCCCATTCCCCCCACGCCGAGTTCTTCAATAATTTTGTAATTGCCGATGCGCTCGCCAAAATTTTTTTTAGCGTCGTCGAACTCGTTTCCTGTTATGGCGGAAAAAGCATTTTGTTCGAGCGCTTCGGCACTTGCTGTATTGTCGAAATTGAGAAGCAATTCGATTTCGCGCCGCAAATCTTCGTCACCCGCGCACGACTTTCCCAAAAAATTGGCACGCAAAGTCTGGGGCATTTCAAGAGCCTCTTCTAAAATGATTTTAATTTTCTGCCATTTTTCCGCGTTCATTGCCTCTTTTAAACAGTAATTTTAAGCTATTTACTTTGGGAATCACAACCGAAAATATTTTTTTAATTAACATATAGGGGTTAAGGGATTTTCGG
Source organism: Pyrinomonadales bacterium (assembly GCA_038246645.1). Lineage (GTDB taxonomy): Bacteria > Acidobacteriota > Blastocatellia > Pyrinomonadales > Pyrinomonadaceae > JAHCHG01. Next base: position 12,717 of record JBBRVS010000070.1, on the reverse strand, counting down.
AACAGAAAGGACGCTCATCGCATAATAAAGTTAGAAATTTCTTATAAATATAAGTTTTATTTACACTTAGCAGCATTTTTGAGAATTTTCTTAAAATCAACTTTTTTAACAGATTTTTATTATACGAGCAGTTTTTTGATAGATAAATGAGGTTTTTTAGCTGTTTTTGAAGAAAAAACCCCTAAACCTCAGCGCATAATAAGTGTTATACGCGCAGCGTCGCTTTCTGTTCCCTTCCTCCCTCAACCCCTATATCGGCGACGAAAGTTTTTCGCCCAGCGCGCCGGGTAAACTCTGCCGCGCCAAATTAAGAATAAACGGCAAACTCACTTTCAGTTTTCCTAAAAAATCATCGCAGGTAAATTCCACAATAATTGTTAAAAAACAGTGCGTCTGATAAAAAAACCGCTACTGACTGTAATGCCCGGTTTCTATACCCAAAAGTAAATGGTTTGCGAAAAAAAGGCAAGATTGAGAGTTTATAAAGATTGTGAGATTTGAGTTACCCGAAAAAGAGCGAAAAGTGATGCGCGAAATTCAACGCCAAAATAATAAACGAGATTATGTCAAAGCGACCATCTTGTTAATGTTGGATTTGGGTGAAACTCCGCAAAAAACAGCGATTTGTCTAGGGATTGACGACGCAACAGGTTATCGGCATTTGGAAAATTATCAAATGCAGGGGCTGGATAAATTTCTGGGGAACAATTATGTCGGCTATTGGGGGAAACTGTCGTCATTTGAAATAGTCGAGTTGCGGAAAGAGCTAAAAGCGCATCTTTACGAAACTTGTCAAGCGGTTTGCGAATATGTGGAGCGGCGGTTTTTGGTGAAATACACGGCGGAAGGGATGTGTGATTTATTGCATCGAATCGGGTATGTGTATAAGAAAACAAAGCAAGTTCCGATGAAGGTGGACGAAGCGGCGCAATTGGAATTTATTGAGCAGTTTGAGCAATTACAAGCCGCCAAGACGGCGGATGAGGTGCATTATTTCATTGACGCAGTGCATCCTTGCTTAAATAGTGAAACGAGTTACGCTTGGATTGAGAAAGGTGAAGAACATCAAGTTTTAAGCAATTCGGGACGCACTTGGATGAACATTTTAGGGGCGTTAAATGCCAATGAAATCACCGATATATTCAAAAAAGAATACAAAACGATAAATTATGAGTCGGCGCAAGATTTTCTGGAAGAATTAGGCAAAAGAAATCCGAAAGTCGAGAAAATTAAGGTATTTATAGATAATGCGAGATATTTCAAGAAGTTAGAGAAAGATAATTTAATCGCCGACCAAAGAATCGAAATAATCTGGTTGCCGACATATGCGCCGAATTTGAACTTAATCGAGAGATTATGGCGATTTATGAAGAAAAAAGTGTTGAAAAACAAATTTCACGGAACAGCGAAAGGATTCAGGGAAAAGGTAGAAGAATTTTTCGATAATATCTCAGACCACAAAACAGAGTTAGAAACACTTCTAAGTCTGAATTTTGGCGTGATTAAATTTTCGCATTCCATTTTCTAACGGGTATAGTATTAGCTTCCGTAAATAAATATCAAGCTAACAGGTTTTTCACAAAAGGCACATTATTAGCTCTAATCCCCTAAGAATTTAACGTCCCAACTTCTCTATTCTGTATGAATCGGCAATTTCGGCAAAAACAACGCCGACTCTCCAAACAAATCACCCTACAGATAAAAAATGCGAATTTATAAAATCTTCTCGACTTCCCTGCGGTAAACCGGTTTTCCCGGATCACCATAAAACATATACCACCACTTGAAAAACACCTGATTATAGGACTTTTAATAACTGATGTTACGCAAAACACAAATTTGCGGCTGTTGTCGCTGAAAGCGTGTGACATCACCGCTCGCCGCCCGGTGAGAATCGCCAGGTTGATCGGCAATTATGGTTCGCTCGCTGAAAGTGAGCAGAGTCATCGCCACGCGGTTATTGTTTGTCGCCTTCAGCGACCGGAAATACGGTCAACTCTGATCTGGCGATTCTCGCCGGGCTATATTGTTGGTCTCATTTGGAGACAAAAGCCAAAACCTCATAAGCACCAATGGATAATTAAAAATGGATACAAAATGGATAATGGATAATGGATAATGGATAATTAAAAATGGATAATGGATAATGTCAGAAAACTCTTAAATTCTCTTACATCTGATGTTTAAAGGGATTATTAGAATTTTCATAATATCTTAAAACTTTTGCTCACCTGCTTAACATCAGTTATTAATTGCAAATTATGAGATAAACCGGCACTCTCATAATTTATAATATGTCTCTCGTTCTGATTATTTTTTTAACAGTTTTTCAATATTATCGGACGCAACCCTAGCTTTAACCCTTTATAATTACGGTTGAGATAATAACTTCACCACTATAAACTAATAATTACCGTTTAGACACTGAACGCCATTCTGGAGTAGAGAATAAAATACTTCCTGTTGCTGAGAAACAGCAGTGAAAAAGGGCGAAATAAATTAAAAAAGCAGATGCCGAAGAAAAGACAGCCAAGAAAAAATTTAACGGACACTTCAAATCAAATTCTTGTTCCAACCAAAGCGAAAAAACTGGACGACTATGACAAGACGAAACCCGCCCGGCTGACACTTTTCGAAATGCTCCTGCCAAACGACCGGGAGTATTCCAACACCGTCGAATTATATGATTTTATCCCCAAATACCACTGGGGAAAAGTTCAGCGAATCAACAATAAATTCCTTGATTCTCTCGAAGGAGAGTTCGAATGCCGCGGCGTAAAGTATAAAGTCAAAATCCGCCCGGCGAGCATTGAGGACCGAAACGGCATCGAGCGTTATTACTACCCTTCAAAACGCGAAGAACCGGTCGAGGATGCCTTGAGAAAATTCGTCGCCGATGGGCAGCAGGGCGTATTCCTCGACGAACAAGCCGGAGTAACCTTTAGTCTCTATCAATTGCAGGAAGAATTAAAGCGCAACGGTCACAGCTACAGCAAAGACCAAATCAAAGACACCCTAATAATCTGCGCCAGAACCAATATGACCGTCGCAAACGAGAACGGCACGTCGGTTTTAGTATCCAATCTGTGCGAAACTCTGGGACTGCAAACGCGCGAAGACTGGAAAGATAAGGGTAAAAAATCACGCGCTTTCGTCAGATTTAACTCGCTCGTTACCAAAAGCATCACCAGCCGCACTTTCAGGCAGCTCAACTACGAAAAAGTGTTGAGCTATAAAAACGTCATCACCCGCCAACTTCATAATGAGCCACCATTACGGTCAGGCGAGTTTTGCCAATCCGTACCATTTTCTGCTTTCAACCGTTATCCGGGACTTCGGCTTAACACAATACGCGCAGCTCCGGGACAATCTGCGCGATGTGCAAATCGCACTCGACGAGATGGTCGAAAAAAAGGTGATTCTTTCGTAGTAAATAGCTGATAAACAAGGTGTTATACAGAAATCAGCCTGACAAATTATTTTCTCTGTCAAAAAGCTGATTGTTGCAAACACAGAATTTATGAATTTCAATCTTTCAAAAAGCGATTTTTTATTTTCTTCTAAAGCCTGTATTTACAACATTTTGCTAGATCTAATCAGTTACTAAAAACTTTACTTCTCCGGTTGAAACACTGTAAATTCCGCCGACCAGAGCGACTTGGTTTTTGTCAATCATCTCTTTGAGAATCGGGCTTTTGTCGCGCACCTGCTTCATCGCTTCGCGGACATTTGCTTCGGCAACCAGATCAACGAATTGTTCGTTCTTTGAAGTGCGCGGTTGAATCGACATTGGAATCGAATCAACGGCGGGTTTGATTTTGTCAAGCAAACCGGTGAGATTACCGAGTTTGGCATTGTCGCACGCGCCCTTGACCGCGCCGCATTTCGTATGACCGAGAACGACGATCAGTTTCGCACCCGCGAGTTTCGAGCCGAATTCCATTCCGCCCAAAATATCGTCGTTGACGATGTTTCCGGCGATGCGAATGCTGAATGCGTCGCCTTTGTTGAGATCGAAGACCTGCTCGTTCGACGTTCGCGAATCCTGACAGCTCAATATCGTCGCAAACGGATATTGCGCCTCAGCGGTTTCTCTGACTTGTTCCTGCAAATCGCGGTTGAGTGAAACATTATTGACAAACCGCTCGTTGCCTTTTTTCAAAATATCTAAAGCCGTTTGCGGTGTCATCTGCATCTGACTTTCTTTTGTTTGCGTGTCACTCGTCCGCCGCATTTTCTGTTCGGCGGTTTGCGGTTTCTGTTGTGATTCGCCGATAACCGTAAAAAATGTTACGGCGAACAGACTTAAAATTGTAAAAAGTAAAATTTTTCCTTTAGTTTTCATAATTATTTTTTGTTGGTATTTTCTTTGCAATCTAAAATCATTTAATTCTACTTTATCAGATTAAATTTGAAACTTAAATTCAACGAAAATTAGCCGCAGATTTTCGCGGATGGACGCGGGTAAATCGAATGAAATTGCTTAAATCCGAGAAAAATCCGCGTTCATCCGCAGCTGATTTTTAATCTGATAAAGTAGAATTAAGCCGTCGGCATAAACCCCAAACGCCGACTGATCTGCATAATTTCCCGTTTCTCATCGGGGCAGACGTTTGAAAGTTTTCGCGCCGCAAAACCGATGCGCGGCGAAGAGTGAGCGACATCGAGGCACGCTTGCAAAAGCCGGTTGCGCCAGCGATTGCGGGTGTTGACCTGCATCGCGTCCAGCCATTCATTTAGGATTTGATTCATTTTTTCAAACAAATCGTCCGCAGGTCGCTCATCGAGCCAAAATTTCAGTTCGGAGTATTCCGATGTGTCCGGCTCAATGCCGAATTCGAGGACGGCGAAATTTTCAATCGCCCGACGTTCGCCCGCCTGTAAGAAACCTTCCGCCCACGCTGTTTGTAAAAGTGGTGCTAGAAAAACCAGCCGAAAGTTATTCCGGACAAAACCTAATTTTTCCCATTTTTTGATCAAATTTTGCGGCATTTGTAAATTTTTCATCAATTTATACCTCATCTTTCCCAAAATCATTTCTACTTTTCTAAACAGCGACCGATGCGGCGCGGACTTTGATTTTGTCGGCAATTCGTTTGACCGCCGCGAATTCTTCTTCACAGACGCGCGGACCGCCGGCTTCGTAGCGGCGTGTGCCGCCGGACGCTTCGGCGATATTGACACAATCTGAAATCAGATCGAGATGCAACAGACCGCGTTCTTCTTCCGGCAATTTTGTTAAATTTTCCCGCAGAAGTTCGAGCGATTCGAGATAAAACTCATCGGTCGGATGAAGTTCGAGCCAGTCGGAAAGACGCTGAAACGAATTTGTGCCGGGCGCGATGCCGAGATTTTGCGCCTTCCTGAAAATAAATTCGCGCTCACGTTTCGTGATCCGCCCTTCCGCCCACGCAACCTTGACGAGCGGCACGAGCGGCAAAAGTTCATTGAGTTCATTCGCCGTCAATTTACCGACACAGTTTTCTTCAATTGTTTGATTTTGCATAATTGTTTCCTCCAAATTTTGCCGTAATTTTTCGAGTTCGCCGAGAATTTTTTGCAGTACTTCGGTTTCAGCAGGCGCAACAAGATCGCCGCGCAAGTAAGAGATGGAATTATTCGAGCTTTTTTCAGCTACAAAACGCGCCTGCATCATCAGGCAAAAACCGAGCGATTCGCGTTCATTTAAAGGCAGATGCCGCATCACTTCGTGAAACTTTTGCCATAAGGTTTCCGATTGCGCCGGAGTCGCTTTGGTCATCATCGAATCAATCAGTCCGCCGTAACTTTCCTCATCCTGATCGAACCCGTAAGTTTCGGCAACCCAAAAAATCGCGTCCATTTCACGCGCCTTGATGCCGCCGTCCGCCCACGCCGTTTCGATCAGGGGCGCGAGCAGAATCAAACATCTTTGCTCGAATTTTTTCAAATAATCCGGCGCGTCCGGCGTTAAAAGTGGCATCCGGCTAACGATGTCCGCCGCCTTCCGGTTATGCTCGATAAAATTATTTTTCATTTCGGTTTTGCGCCTGTGTTCGATAATTCCTTGTCGTAAAAATGTGTTCATAACGGTTTTCCCCTCTTTCAAACTAAAATCTTGGATAAAAAAAAGCGGCGTTCGTTGATTTCGGTGAAACAGCGCGGTTTGTGTCAAATCGGTTTTATTATTCAAACCGTCATCGTTCTCTTGTTTTACCCGCGGTTTTCCGTTCATTTCGTTATCAATAAACGCCGCCTTTCTTTTGCTCGGAGATTGTTGAAAACTCTATTCCCTTTGTTCGTTTTCTACAATATGAATATCGGCATTTTTATTTGCCGTCTTCACGGAACGATAATGGCAAGCGGGGTGCCATTACCCGAAAAGTAATTTTTATGGATTAAAGAGTTTCTAAACTTGCTTGATAAATGTTATAAAAACGGCGTTTAAGTCATTTGAAGGAATTTGCTGAAGGTTCACGAATTGATTTTATAGTTGAGATAACATTGAGGTAAATTTAGACGCAGCTGTAGATTTATGCCACACTAAATAATCGAGAGCAGTTTTTTGTTGTTTTTTGAGCTACGGATTTTCACGGATAAACCCTGATGATAACAGGATGAAAATCAACTTAAATGAGAAAATATCTTGTGTTCATCCGTGTCAATTCGTGGCTGAAAATTTGCTTTACGAACAATTATGACTATCAGTTCAAAATTGATATTCTTGCTGACACTTACGGTCGGTCTGGTAATGCTGCTTGCCAGTTTCCTGTTTTTGCTTCAGCGCGAAGCCGGTTTGGAAATCGCTCTGCGCGACGAACTCCGCGCTCACGCCGTCACCTTGCAGACTGTTTTGGATGAAAATTACGCGAATAATCGCGCTGCCGAATCGCAAAAGTTAATTGATCGTCTGCGCGAGAACAGCCGTGTTTATGCCGTTTTATTGTTTAATGAAACGGGCGAATTGCTAAGAATTTCGCAACCCGAAAGCGAAGAAATCTTTCGTCAGCCGCCGGAACTCTCCGAAGTTTTGCAAACGGGCGAAACCGTCGAATTCACACGATATGCGGGCGGGCATAAATATATTTCGGTTATTCTGCCCGTCAATTTAGGAAACGAAAAACGCGGCGCGTTGGAAATGGTCAAACCGCTCGATCTGATCGAAACTGAAATTTTTATTGCCCGCATCAATTGGCTGGCAACGACGCTGTTTTTGCTCGCCGTAATTTTTCTGGTCGTCGTCCTGGTTTTAAATCGAAGTCTGACCAAACCGTTTCAGGAATTATTAAAAGGCGCGGAAATGCTCGGCGGCGGCAATTTGAATTATCGCGTCGAAGTTCCAAAGACAAAGGACGAACTTGCGGTTTTAGCGGCGACTTTTAACAAAATGGCGGACAATATCGCCGCACAAAACCGCCACGCCGAAAATGAATCTGAAAATCGTCTGAAGCTGGAAAAAAGTCTGCGCCACAGCGAACGGCTCGCGTCGGTCGGGCGGCTCGCCGCCGGAGTCGCCCACGAACTCGGTGCACCACTCAATGTGATTGACGCACGCGCCGCGCAGATTCTGGAAAACGTCGAAATCGCGCCGGAAAAACGAACGAAAAATCTAAAAATAATCCGCCGCCAAACGACGCGCATTACGAATCTCGTCCGCCAACTTTTAACACTTGCGCGTCCGTTTAATTTTAATTTGCAAATCGTTAATTTAGACGAACATTTGCGTGAAACCGTTGAAGAATCAAATACCGAAAAAGAAACAATAGAAGTAGAATTTTCCGCCGGGAACATTTTCAAAACCCGTGCTGACGTTGATTATTTGCGACAGGTCTGGATCAATATATTGCAAAACGCCCGTCAATCAATTCTTAACAAAACCGATTCGGACGGCAAAATCGAAATCGTTTTGAGCGAACAAAAGCGCGAAAATAAACACTTTGCCGTCATCAAGTTCGCCGACAACGGCGGCGGCATCGCGCCCGAACATTTTGAGAAAATTTTCGATCCGTTTTACACGACTAAAGACATCGGGCAAGGCACGGGGCTGGGGTTGGCTGTTGCATACCGAATTATCGAAGAACACGGCGGTTTTATCGAAGCCGCCAACAATGAAAAGGGCGGCGCGACATTTACGGTTTTTCTGCCGATTGATAATAAAAGCGCGGAGAAAGTAATTTAGCCGCAGATTTTCACAGATGAACCCGAGATATTTTTAAGATTTTATAAATGTATTTCATCTTCTTTCTAACTGAGTTTATCTGTAAAAATCTGCGGCAAAAAATCCTTCGGTTTTTAATTATTTGACAAAAAATTTATGAACGAAACAATTTTAATAGTCGAAGACGACACGGATTTGCGCGAATTGATCGAAGAAATTTTTGAAGAGAAAGGTTTTGAAGTCGTTTCCGCCGCCAACGGAAAAATCGCGCTCGAAATTTTGGCAAACGAAAATCGAATGATTGATCTGGTCGTAACCGATATGCAGATGCCGGAATTAAAGGGCGACGCGGTTTTACAAAGTGTGCGGGAGCGGCGCGGCGAAACTCCGGTGATCGTTCTGACGGCGTTCGGTTCGGTCGAACAGGCGGTTGAACTCGTGCAAAAAGGCGCGTTTCAATATCTGACCAAACCCGTGCAGATGAATGATCTAATAATGGTTTCGCGGGAGGCTTTGGAAAAAAGCGAAGCGGTAAGAGAGTCTGCGCGGTTGCGGCGAGAAACAACCGACGCGCCGGAGAAAATTATCGGTGCGTCGCGTCCGATTCGCGAGCTTTTTGATTTGATAAACCGCGCCGGACGCGCCGCGAGCAATGTTCTAATCACGGGCGAATCGGGAACGGGCAAGGAACTCGTCGCCCGCGCCGTGCATCAGGCATCGGAAAAAAAGGGCGAATTCGTTGCCGTCAACTGCGCCGCGATTCCGTCGGAACTCGTCGAATCGGAACTTTTCGGACACACCGGACAAGCCTTTACGGGCGCGAAATCTTCACGCGCCGGACTGTTTGAATCGGCGGACGGCGGCACGATCTTTCTGGACGAAATCGCCGAACTCCCTTTAAGCGTTCAACCGAAACTCCTCCGGGTGCTTCAGGAAGGAACGCTCCGCCGCGTCGGTGCTGACTTTGAAAAAAAAGTGACGGTGCGCGTGATCGCCGCAACCAACCGCGATTTGGAAACGGAAGTTGCCGAAAATCGTTTCCGTGAGGATTTATACTGGCGTTTGAATGTGATTCATCTTCATATTCCGCCGCTCCGCGAACGTGCTTTCGATATTCCTTTACTTGTCGAACATTTTTTACAGAAATATTCTTTCGGCAAAAACGCTCTGGAAATCGCACCGGAAACGCTCGCCGTTTTGACCGCGTATCCGTGGCAGGGCAATGTCCGCGAACTCGAAAATACCGTCGAACGTGCCGTCGCACTGGCGCACGGAGCGGTTCTGACCATTGAAGATTTGCCCGAAAGAATTCGCTCGAGCGGCGCGTCCGCCGCGCTGATCGCCAGATCGAAAAACAAACATCTGACGCTCGCCGAACTCGAACGCGATTACATTTTGGAAATCCTGCGCGAAACCGGCGGCAATAAATCCCGCGCCGCCGAAATTCTCGCCCTTGACCGCAAAACGCTTTATCGCAAACTCGACGAATACCGCGCCGCCGATCCTTCGCTCGAGATATAACATTTCATCAAACGCGAATTTTCAAATTGTGGTCAAATGCCACAGCACTGTTTCAAACCTCACCGTTCATATAGCTTCCCGTAAAGTCTTTTTCCTATTTAAAAAATTCATTTTCTTCAATAAACAGAGCCGTTTTAGCAATATTTCCCTAGCTGCCGAATGAGCGGCACACGGCTTGCGAACTTGTAAAAGCGAATCTGATACTTTTGCAGATTAAACAGGAAGAAAATCAGAGGAGGAAATTTAATGATGAAAAAATTCTTTATAGTAGGCGCGGCGGCGTTGGTATTTTGTATCGGCATTTTAGCTTTCGTCAATGTCGTGCAAACAAAAGATGCGGCAACAACGAAAATGGTTTCGGTCAATGATTCCGTTTCTGCTGAACAGGAAATTCGCGGCATTATCGAAAAATACTACGAAATCGCCAACACGAAAAACCGTCAGGATTTGAAAATTTTCAGTCAGGAAATTTCCGCCCCTGAATACAAATTCAGCAGCGAAAACGGCGTTTTGAACAAAGACCGGGCACTAGATCAATTCGATACTTTGAAACCCGAACTTTTATCTGCGGAATTCGATGATTTGACGATACAAGTTCACGGCGACACGGCGATTGCCAAATACCGCGACGTTTCAAAAACGCGAAACATCGCAACAATTGTTACGCCCCTGCGTTTTACAAACGTCTGGGTCAAGCGCGACGGCAAATGGCTGATCGTTGCCGAACACAGCAGTCGAATTGCGTCGAGCGAATTCGTGCCGACAAATCCGCGGCTGGAAAATTTGGCGCAAAGATAACCGAAATTAAGCTACGGAAAAACAATTTTACGAAAAAAGGAGGAAATAATTATGACGAACATTTTATTTATTATTTTAGCACTGGCGGCAGTCGGACTGTTTATTTTTTACGGATTTTTTTATGAAGTTTCGATTTCGGGCGCGACTTATAATCAAACTTATGCGGGGCTGAGCATCGGGGCGGCGATTATCTTCAGCGGACTTTTTTACGCTTCGAGAGTTAATCGCGAAAAATCTAGAAGCAAGTATGTTATTTGAATAAATATTACGGCTCCTGCACAGTCATTAAAAAGTTGAAAAGACCGATCTTAATTGTTTCAATGTGATTTACAATAATTATTTTGAACAAAAAAGAGGGTCTTTTCGATGATGGATATTAACACAGAACCGAAGTTATTTGAAACAAAAGTATATCAACCGCTGCCGGCAAGTTTTGCTAAAATTACTGATTTACGATGTAAGCGGGGTGTCAGATATAAGCTCCGACCTTTTCTTATCTTGTAATTTTTGAGCTTCTTATCTTGTTATTTGTGAGCAAGTTAGGCGGAGCAGACCGTCCTGTCGAAATTGCTGATCGGGTCAAGTTCAGATTTACCAAATTGAAGTCTTTGCTCAATTTTGAGTGAAAGAAAAGTCCGCCCGAAACGCTCCTGGAAACGGATGCGTGGAAAATGCGGTCAAGGCGAAAGAAGTGGAAAAAGTTTTTGAAGAGTATCTGCGTTCGATGAGCGAAGATGAGCAGGAGTTGTGGAATTTGGATGGTAAGGTAATCTGCTCAGTAAAGTCCGAAGAAACAATAAAGTCCGAAGAAACAATAAAATCTCAAAATATGTAAATCAAAACCGCACATTTTCGGCACTTTTTTGAATTCGCCAACAGTGTCAGCGACGGAACAGAATCATACTATTTTCGCTTAAAAATGCCTAAAATCAGATTTAGCCACAAGATTCCAAAAAAGACCGGATTTGTCACGGGTTTGTATCATAAAACAAAATTTTATGATATGTCGCCGACACTTCATCTTGCTCTCTTAAGTGTAATTATATCAATAAATAAATGAGGTTTTGGTATTCGTTAGTTATAAGATGGTATTATTCTGTTGCGTTGCTATCGCCACCCACTTATTTAGAAAGCGCGTCCGGCTTTTTCGTTTCATCGTTTCTTTGTTTTTGCCCGCTAAAATTTATTCACCCGGCTGACGCTTCGCGCCTCGCCGTTGTCCCAAATTGGGACTTGGACGGCGATCTTAAAAGCGCGATTTCTTAAATCTCGAAAAGCCCGCACTTCAATAAAATCGAATAAAATCAGCAGTCTGAGCCATCGGAACATTCGCCCGAAAGATTCGGCACGGGCTTTGCGATGTTGGAAAAATAAGAACCGTCGGACAAAAAACGGAAACCGTCACCAAATAAGGACGCGAAAAGAAAGGCTGGCTTTAATCGTGAGGTTCGGCGGTTCTTTAGTGCGAGGAGGCTGGAAAAACTTATGAAAAACAGAAAATTTGAAGTCGTCGAAGAAAATCCGAAACGCGAACCGCGCAAGCGGGCGGAACATATCGGATCGAAACTTTGGTTGATCGTTCCGGGCATCGCGCTCGCGGCAGGCGCGTGGTTCGCCTTCGCTTATTTTTATACGGATTATTTATGGTTTTCGAGTCTCGGATTTCAAACCGTCTTTGGTACGGTGCTGACCGCCGGTTTGCTGTCGGCTGTAATTTTCGGCGCGGCGGCGGGCGTTTTGACTTTTCTTAATCTGCGGCTGGCGGCGCGGCGCAGTCCCGAACCGCCCGTTATTATTTACGATGCGGATGAAACCGACGACGAAGAAACTCCGCCGCGCCTTGAACAGATTCCGATTTCAATTCTGCTGCGCCGCGCCGCTTTGCCCGCCGGCGCGATTGTCGGGCTGCTGGCGGCGTTCTCGGGCTGGAATTTGGGCGAAACGTTTCTGCGCTATTTTTATCAAGTTCCGTTCGGCGCGGCTGACCCTATTTTCGGGCGCGACATCGCTTTTTACGTTTTCACGATGCCCGCGCTCGAAGCAATTTCGGGGATCGCGCTACTCGTTTTGATTGTCAATCTCGTCGGCGCAGCGTTGATTTATCTGGCGCACACGCGCGTCGAAACGAACAAAAGGACACGCAAATCGGGCAAAATCGAATTTCCGACAGCCGGACGCACTCATCTTTTGTCGCTCGGCGCCGCGCTGCTGCTGCTCGTTGCCTGGAAAACTTATCTGGCGATGCCGAATTTACTGCTGAT
>JBBRVS010000069.1:0-24901 GCA_038246645.1 Pyrinomonadales bacterium | reverse complement strand
ATTAAGGCTGGACAGTATCTTAAGACTGCGAGTCTGCATAATTACAAGGTTAGCCCGAACAAGTTTTTGCGTCCTAATAGTTTTCAAAGAATTTGTTTTTTGACAGCATTTCAACTTGACTTTCAAGACAGTATCTTACGCAGAAACAATTTTCAGTTCGATTGATCGAACTTTCCGCCGAAGGCGGCATTTAGCCGCGTCCATTGATGGCGCGGTTTGAAATAGAAATTTTTTTATCAGCGCGTTTTAACGTGCTTGGTTTTGGCTTAAGCAATAAAAGGACGTTAAAACGCCCTTTAGAAAAATTGTCAACTGCCGACCACGCCATCAATAGCGTGGCTAACCGCCGCCTTTGGCGGAAAGCCCGATCAATCGGGCTGAAAATCCAACGCTGCGTAACATCAGTTATTAGATAAAGCAAAAGCATTATATATTTAATTTTACAAATAGTTAAATTTCTTGTGTGCCTACAGTGTGCCAAGTGTGCTAAAAAGGGAAGAACGCAAAAGAAATTGACTGAAATGAAAAGTGTAATATGCCGAAAGAGACTAGGGGAAGTGAATGTAAGTCAACTGAAGTCAAACACTTACCAAGACTTTTAGCCATTGAGTTGCAGGTTCGAATCCTGCTCGGATCACCATTATATTTTAGAAAAGGCGAATGATTTTTCGCCTTTTTTGGTTTTAAAGTTTTGATGATTGTTGGTTTTAAATCTTAAACCGTGCAGGGAAAAATTGTGGCGGTTTTTATTTTGACGGCTTTTTCGGGTTTTTCGTTTTCGGCGGGCATTTTGTTGATTGCGTCAACTGTTTCCATTCCGCTGGTTACGCGACCGAATGCGGCGAAAGTTCCGTCGAGATGGCTGCCGCTGCCGACAAGGATGAAAAAATTGCTCGAAGCGGTGTTCGGTTCGTCGCCGCGTGCCATCGAAACGATGCCGCGTTCGTGTTTGATAGGGTTCGGTTCGTCGGGAATCGTTCGATAGGCGCGGCGGGTCAGTTCGTTTGTTCTGGTTTCGCGGGTCGCAATATTTCCGCCCTGCACAATAAAACCGGGAACAATCCGGCTGAAAGCGGTTGTGTCAAATGCTCCGATGGCGGTCAGATTCAGAAAATTTCTGACGGTTTCCGGCGCACTTTCGGGAAACATTTCCAGTTCGATATTCCCTTGGTCGGTTTCGAGTTTGACGCATTGGCTTGCCATCGTTTTAACGTCCGCACCATCGAATTTTTCCTTTGATTGGCTTTTTTCGGGGCGTTGATTAGTTTTTTTGACAGGCTTTTCTTCAATCTGTTTTATGGGTTGATCGGCGGGTTTGTTTTGTGCGCTGATTGTGGCATTCACAAAAGTCGAGATCAATAAAAATAAAATAAAATTTTTCAGCATTGAATTTTCCTCTTAAATAATTTTCTTTCAAAATTATTTTTCTGTAAAGTGCTGATTTAAAAATGTTGATTGTTCAAATTCCGGTGGGTCAATTTTAAATCCGGTTGTGATTGAACACCTTAGCGGTAATCGGAAATTCGGACAAAATTTTGACCGAAATTGAAAAAATAAATATCCTAACCGCATTCGGAAAACCGGGAAGCGTTGACACAGGTGAACGCGAAGTTTAGCCCGTTCAACCAGTCAAAAAACTGCAAAAACGCATTTTATTCACCTAAAAGTAAATAAAAAACTCTTTGCGATCTTGCTCACATCGTGGCGTTAAAATCTTTTTTAGCGTTATGACATTATAAGGAAAGTTGTTTTATATTTAGCTGTTTTATTATGCTAAAGTAGAAAACTACCTTTTGAAGATCGAAAGTTTTCTCACAAATTTCAGATTCAACTTAAAATTGCCATTGAATTATTTAGAAAAAAGATTTATTAAATAAAGTTAATTTGTTTTTACAACAAAGTATTGAAATGCTCAGGAATTTGTTTTACCGGAAAAAATAAGAATTCCTTTTAATTAATGAAAAGAATTTATTTACAAGAAGCAAAAACGCAGATTGCCCGTCCGAACACGATCAGGGACATAAATAAACAGATCGTCCTAAATTATGTGCGGGATCGTTCGCCAATTTCCCGCGCTGACATTGCCCGCGAAACCGCGCTGCAGAGGTCAACGGTTTCTTCGATAATTGACGATCTGCAAAATGCCGGATTGATCGAGGAAATCGGGATCGGAACTTCAACCGGCGGCAGAAAACCGACACTTTTAAAACTCAAAACCGGCACACCGGTTGCTATCGGAGTTGATGTTACGCCGCGTGAAACCAATATCGCGCTTGCCGATCTATCGGGCGCGGTTCTGGAAAAAGAAACATTTCCGACATCTCCGGTGGCTGAGTTTATGAGCGAGAAAATTCTTCAAATAATTTCAAACTTTGTTGACAAATACAGCAATTATGATTTGGAAGTCGGCATCAGTGTTCCGGGACTAACCGATCAGTTGGTCGGTATTGTGCGATATGTGCCGTATTTTCAGTGGCGCGATTGGGACATCGGAAAACAGATCGAAGAAAAAATCGGACTGCCCGTAACAATTGAAAATGATGCCAATGCCATTGCGCTGGCGGAATTATGGTTCGGGCGCGAGGACATCAGAAAAATCAGTAATTTTATAACCGTACTGGTTGCCGAAGGTGTCGGAACGGGAATCGTTTTTGACGGACAGGTTTATCGCGGCGAACAAGGTGCGGCGGGTGAATTCGGGCATATGATCGTCGGCGTAAATGCTCCGGTCGAATGTTCCTGCGGAAGTTTCGATTGCTGGGAAGCCCACGCTTCGGAAAACGCGATGATTGCGCGTTATCACAAATTAGTTAATCGAAACGTAAGTTTCGGCAGCAATCTCGATGTAAATCAATTAGTCGGGTTAGCTATTCAGGGTGAGGAACACGCCATCAATGTCCTCAATGAAACGGCAAAATATTTAGGAATCGGGATTTCGAATTTAATCGTCGGGTTGAGTCCGCAAGCCGTTGTCGTCAGCGGACGAATCACCAGAGCGTGGGGCTTGATCGCCGATGAACTCCATTCTATCGTCGAAAGAAGTGTCCGCCGCGGATTGCCTAAAACCACTCTTTTGGCTTCATCACTTGGTGATCACCCGACTCTAATCGGTTCACTCAGTCTGGTTTTGGCTAAAAAATTTGCCTCTGCAAGCTAAAATTTAAAATAATTCAGACAAAACTCTTGACATTTTTAATAATGCTGTTAAAAATATATTAATAACTTTGTTGGTGTTCTCAACAAACTATAATTCAACATATTTTTAAGTAAGACAAAAAGATTGAAATTTTCTTTAAAAAGTTAGACAATTTTATTTCAAGGCTAACAATTTTCAGAAAGATCCAAGATTCCCTGATTTTTCTGAACCAAAGCGAATTTCAAAAAAGGCAAAAGTTTAATCTGTCTAAAAGCATCACCCCCGATATAACTTTTAGATTTTTGGTAACTATCTTACTTTGTTTTTTTTAATCAGGTTATTTACCATTTCCTGATAGCAGAAAAAGTAGATAGCAGTATTTGCCGTCAGGCGAGTATCTACAAACAAAAACTGAATTTAATAAAATCGGACGAAGATTTTAACGTCTTCTCCTAAAACGAGGTTCAAAAAATGATTAAAAAACTAAAAAAAGTGGTCTTTTTTAGTATGACGTGGATGCTTTGTCTGTTTATTTTGGGCGGAATTGCTATTGCTCAAAGAAATGTCGGAAGCATAATCGGCACAGTTAAAGACCCGAACGGCGCACTTGTGCCGAATGCAAATGTAGTAGTTACCAATAATGCGACCGGAATTGCTCGTGAAACTACGAGTAATGAAACCGGAGATTTTATTGTGACAAATCTCGATCCGGGAAATTACAAGGTTACGGTTGAATCTGCCGGATTTAGAACCTTGTCGCTGGCTTCCGTTACCGTTGAAACAAATGCACGAGTTTCACTGGATACCCAATTTACCGAAATTTCTACGGGTGGCGGGGAAGTTGTTAATGTCGAAATTGACAGTGCACCGCTGGTGGAAAGTGAAACGAGTGTGCGCGGCGATATTATAACCGGCAGAGAAGTTACCGATTTGCCGATTCCGCAGCGAAACTTTACGCTTCTTGCCGGACTTTCGCCGGGCGTAACACGTCCTTCGTCGCAATCGGTCGGCGTGATCGGCGGCGGCGGTAATTTTGTTAATGGCGGACCGGGAAGTTCTACCGAATCAACCCGTTTCCGCGAATCCGGCGGCTCGGTCATCTCGGCAAACGGCGCACGCGTTACGCAAAACAATTTTTCGCTTGACGGTGTGGATAACAACGAATCGCAATTCGGTCAGATCGCCGTTTATCCAAACCCGGATGCGATAGCTGAATTTAAGATCGAAACCAGTGTTCCATCGGCAGAATCCGGTCGGGCAGCCGGAGCGATTATTTCCACGACATTCAAATCCGGTGGAAATGAAATCCACGGAACGATTTTTGAAAATTATCAAGGACGATTTTTAAGTGCGGCGGCGGCACAATTTGATGAAAATAATTCTCCGCCAAATGCTCAAGGATTTCGCCGAACACCTCCGAACTTTGTGACGCATAACTATGGCGGCACAGTCGGCGGTCCGATTTTCTTTCCGCGTCCGGGCATAAACGGTAGAGACCCGTTTTGGTATGATGGACGAAATCGAACATTCTTCTTCGTTTCGGTTGCCGGACAAAGAAATGGAACACCGGCATTTGGCGGCGGAGAATTTCCTTTTGTAACAGTTCCGACGGCGCGAATGAGAGCCGGAGATTTTAGTGAGCAACTAAGAGTTTTGCCCAATCCGGGCGGTTGTACGAATCCGGCAAATAATCCCGGAGCAAATTGCCAAACTTTTAATATAGCCGGCGGCGGAACCGTTTTAGCACCGATTGGAACTATTTTCAGCCCGGTGGGAGTTCCGATTCCGGGCAATAATCTGGCAAATTGTCCGACTTGCGGAGCTTTTTCGACATTTGGTGCAAACCTTTTAAGAGCTTATCCGCTTCCGACCGAACCGGGTCTTATTAATAATTATCGGCGTAATCGTGCCGAGCGTTCAAATGTGGACAGCTATGATGTCAAAATTGACCACAAGATCAATGATAAAAATTCACTGTTCGGTCGGTACAGTTTTTCAAAAAATTCCAGAATTCGTGATAATAATTTTCCGACCGGAAGTTCACCGAACGGCAACGATTTACCTTCGGGATTCGGTGCGGGTGATGAATTCGGAAATTCGCGCGGAATTACTTTAGGCGACACTCATATTTTTACGCCAACAATTGTAAATGATATGCGTGCGGGGTGGACAAAAGTTGAAATCGGTATTAACAATCCGGGCATCAATGGTTCACTCGGTTTTAATCCCGGAGTCAGCGCAGCATTAGGCGCTACAAACATTAATTCTTGCGGAACATGTGAAGGAATAATTTTGCTTGGCATTGTTGACCCGAGTTATTCGCAAGAATTTGTCGGCGACGGCGGACCATTCTTTTTCTTGTCGAATAATTACAATTTTGCCGATACGGTGACGGTTGTTAAGGGAAATTCAGTTTTCAAAATCGGTACCGATCTAAGAAATCGCCGTAACAGTAATTTTGACGGCGGACGCAACGGCGGTATCAAAGGACAATATCAGTACGGCACGTCAGCCGGTGGATTTGTTTCCGGTAATTACAACGGAATCGGTTCGAATGATACGGGTTCGGCGATTGCCAATCTATTACTCGGTTATCAACCGGGATTTGTCGGTCGCGGTACGCCCGGCGGACCTTATACACTTCAAAGTTCGGAATTGGCATTCTTTGTTCAAAACGATTGGAAGGTAAATTCCGATTTAACACTTAATCTCGGACTTCGCTACGATATTTTTACCGCTCCGACGGAACGATTTGACCGCCAATCGAATTTTGATCCGAATACAGGAAATATCAATGTTGCGGGTGAAAATGCTCCGGGCGGACGTGATTTAGTCAAAAATGATTTGAATAATATCGGACCGCGCATCGGTTTTGCTTACAGCGGACTTAAAAATGATAAAAGTATTGTCTTGCGCGGCGGATACGGTCTTGTTTATACGACCGATGTCAGCGGCGTTCAGCCGTTGACTGCAAATCCGGGAACCGGTGCAGCGAATTTTTCTTGTACACCGATTACGAATCCGGCAGGTTGTCCGGCAGGTTATCCGGTTGGAAGAAATCCGTTTGAAAGAGGAATTCCATTTGCACCGGGTTCAGATGTGATTGCAGCTCGCGGTTCCAGTTTTACGGCACCTCCGGGAACCAATTTAATTTTTAACGACCCGGACCGAAAAGATGCATATGTTCATCAGTATAATCTGACGCTGCAATATGAATTTATCAAAAACTGGTTGGTGGAAGCCGCGTATGTCGGGTCTGTAACGCGCAATCTGCTGACGCTCCAAAACATCGGAAGCACCGGCGCACCATTCGGCAACGGTCCGAATCAAGGCGGTCCGGGAACGCGTGAAGTTGCCTTTACCGGAGCTATCTCGACGACGAGATATAACGGAAAAGCCAATTATAATGCGCTTCAAACCAAAGTTGAAAAACGCTTTACCGAAGGACTGTCAATTTTAGCGGCTTATACGTGGTCGAAAGCGATTGATAATTCACCGGGCGGTTTCTGTTTTGGCGGTCAGGGTCCGACGACCTGCGGATTTGATAATCCGCTCCAGCCGGAATTAGACCGGGCGTTATCCGATCTCGATACGCCGCATCGGTTCACCTTTGCCAGTGTCTATGATCTACCGTTTGGAAAAGGCAGAAAATTCCTCGGCGGTATTCCGACCGTTGCTGATTTTCTGATCGGCGGTTGGCAGTTAAATAATATTGTAACGCTCCAAAGCGGTCCGGTCTTTACACCGAATTTCCGTGGCGGTCGTCCGAATATTATCGGTGATCCGAATCCGACCGATGCTCAGAGAGCGCAGGGAATTTTGCTTAATCAGGCGGCTTTCGGTCCGCCGACTCAATTTGTCTTTGCGGCTGATGCCAATAATAACGCTTGTTATAATTTGAACAATGGAATGAGAGTCGGACCGAATTTTAATTGTCCGATGATCGGAACTTTAGGACGCAACACTCTGCGCGGTCAAAATCAATACTATTGGGATTCTTCATTATTTAAGAATTTCCCGATCAGAGCGATCAGCGAAGCGTTTAATGTTCAAGTGCGGATTTCTGCTTTCAATCTAATGAATAACGTCAACCGGGCGACTCCGAACGGTAATATTGAAGATTCAAACTTTGGAAGAGATTTTGCCGAACAAAGACGCAGACAGATGGAATTTGCTTTGAAGCTTATCTTCTAAACAAAATTCCCTCGTTAGTTGAAAACTGTAAGCGGCGTGTGATGAAAATTGCCCGCCGCTTGCTTTTTTCAATACTTTTCCAGACAACGAATTGGATGTTTTTTGATTCAAAAAATTGTCTAAAATTCTCGGAAACTATTAAATTTATTGCATTTTCGTTATTCGGTGAAATATAAAACATATTCATTTTTCAATATCTTTGCCGTCATTATTTTACTGGCGCAGGTTGGTTTGGTAACGCCTGTTTTTGCACAGGTTAATACAAATGTTTTGCAAAATAATCGAATAAAAAATGAATTAGATGAATTGCGCCAAAAAGGTTTCGTTTTCCTGCAAAGCGGAAATTGGCAGGAAGCAAATTCGATCTTTGAACAGGTTTTAGCAAAAGCACCGACTGATTATTTGTCTTTTTATGGAAACGGCTTGGCGTTATTTAATCTGCGCCGCGTAACCGAAGCGGATGAAAATATCCAAAAGGCGATTGATTTTCTGTCGAAAAATAAAATAAACGACAAACTTCTGGCGGATTCTTTGGTTTTGTCGGCGGTTATTTCGGCGACGCAAAACAAAAATGATGCGGCGATTGAAAAATTATTAAAAGCCGTAAAACTTGCGCCGAATAATTTTGACGCGAATCTTTCGCTCGGCAGAGCCTATTTCGGCAACAGCGATGTTGTAAATGCCGTTAAATATTTTCGGCAAGCGGCAATAATTCAGCCGAATAATTTGCAAGCAAGATTTTTTCTCGCGACTGCTTTGGAACGCGAAGGGAATTTACCCGAAGCGTTAAAAGAATACCGCGCTGTTGTCAAACTTAATGAAAATTACGCTGAGGGAAATCTCGGACTCGGCGTTTTGCTAATAAACACCGAAGGCGAAAAATCCGTCGAAGGGTTAAAGGCTCTTGAAAAAGCGAATTCTTTGAACGGTAATTTGTATGAAGCGCGGATCACTTTGGGCAAAACTTTAGTAAAATTAGACCGTGCGGAAGAAGCCGTCGAGCATTTGAAAAAAGCGGCGGAGCTTGCGCCGAAAAATCCTGAACCGCATTATCAATTAGCGATTGCCTATCGTAAACTCGGTAAAAAAACCGAAGCCGCGAACGAAGCAGAGATCGTTAAAAAAATTCACGAAGCGCGGCGCGGCGTTTCGGAAAATCAGTAATATTTATATAAGCAGTAAAAAAAATGAAAATATCGAAAGTAGTAAATTACCTTTTAGTTTTGTTGTTCGGCTTTGTTGTCGTTACAAATGTTACGGCTCAGGATAAAGCCGTTAAAAGCATCGGCGGCGAAGAACACGATTCGAATATCTACGGCGTGAAAATCGGAATGGACATTCCGACAGCGTTGGAAGCGGTGTTTGTCAACGCCGAACGCAAACCCGGACAGGAAAAGCCGGACGCTCTGAAAAAAGAAGGCAAAGATAAAAATGACATTCGCGTCGTTTATAAAAATTTGCCGAAAGGTGAATTACAAATAGTTTTTGCCGAAGGAAAAGCGGTCAGCGAAATCATTTTGAATTATAAAAAAGAACCGATTGTTGATGACTTGCGTCTGCCTTTTTCAAATACCATCGGCGATTCGCCTAATTTTGCTCTGCCTAATTCTTCACAACCCGTAGTTGCGGATTTAAGCGTTCCGCGTCCCGGCGTTTTGGATGGAAATGTAGATGTCGGAACTTACAGCGCAAACAGAATCGGCAATATTGACCGAAGCCGCACCGAATTATTAGACGGCGAACGATATGACGACCGTTATTCGTTAGCTTTTGTTGATAGCCGCAAATTACAGAGAATCTGGTGGCGCGAAGAAAAAACTCAAAACCAATATAAAATAAGAGTTTCTTTTATCGGAAAAAAAATAACCGAAGCCGGAGGAAAATTTGTTCCTTCAATTGTCCAAAAATCAATAAGCCTAAATCCCGAAGATAAAGATAAGTTTATAAAGGATTTATTGGAGAGGTAAAATTTATGAAAAACTTAAAAGTCTTGAATTTGATTGGGGTCTTGATCGTTTCGGCGATTTTCGCGAGCGGCATTTCGGCTCAGGAAAAGAACGATTCGGTCAAAAGCATCGGCGGCGAAGAACACGATTCAAATATTTACGGCGTGAAAATCGGAATGGACATTCCGACGGCGTTAGAGGCAGTCTTTAAAAATGCCGAACGCAAACCCGGACAGGAAAAACCCGATGCGATGAAAAAAGAAGGCAAAGACAACAAAGATGTTCGGGTGCTGTATAAAGACCTGCCGAAGGGCGATCTGCAAATAGTTTTTGATGAAGGAAAATATGTTCGCGAAATCGCTCTGACATATACGGAAAAAAAGAATATTGACGATTTACGGCTCGCTTCATCAAGCGACATCAGCGCGGCAACTTCCGGTCAGAGATTTGATGATCGCTACACAATCGGTTTTGTTGACAATAAAAAACAAGAAAAACTCTGGTGGCGCGATGAAAAAATCGGCGGCGATTATGAAATCAGAGTTTCTTTTTTATCGGGAAATTTGTTAAAAGACAGCACTCTTTGGTGGCAAAGCGTTGTTCAAAAAGCGATTTCGGTGAAACCGGGCGACGAGAAAAAGTTTTCAAAAGCGTTAAATAATAAAAAATAAAATTACGATAAAATGAATTTGGAACACAATAAAACGGAGATTGCAATCAACCCGCGAATTTTTTTCGGTTGTGTTTTAGTCTGTATTTTGTTGTTTTTGCCGATAAACGCGCAGAAAAATAATGCCGTTTCAAATGCCGCGCAAGTAAATCAAATTTTGCAAAATGCTTCGGATTTTATCGAGGCGGGAAAATTCGCGGAAGCCGAAACTGTTTTGCGCGCTTATCTGGCAAAATCGCCGAAGGATAATCGCGCCAAAGTTTTGCTCGGAGTTGCGCTCGACCAGCAAAATCGTTTTGAAGAAGCCGAAAAACTTTACCGGGATGTTTTGCAGACGAATCCGCGTGAACAATCGGCGCAGGCAAATCTCGGAATTCTTTTGGCAAAAACAAATCGCTTGCCGGAAGCCGTTAAAACTCTCGAAAATGTCCTGAAGTTAAATCCGGGTCACGATCAAGCCGGATTTAATCTCGCCGCGCTTTATACCGCCCAAAACGAATTTACGAAAGCCGTTCCGATTCTGGAAAAACTTGTCGGAATTTCGCCCGTAAACAAACTTCCTAAAACGGACGATTTGGCACTTTTGTTTTCATTAACAAAAGCTTACGCGGCGACCGGAAAGCGCAAAGAAGCCGTTTCGATTGCCGAAATTCTTGAAAAAAAACAGCCTGACAATGTTCGGCTGTTATTCACGCTCGGGTTAGTATTAGCCGAATCGGAGATTTTTGACAAAGCAAAACAATTGTTTGAAAAAGTCAATGAGCTTAAACCGAGCAATTTTGATGTTTTATATAATTTAGGCATTGCTTATTACAATCTTGACGAGTTGGATAAATCAAGAAAAGTTTTGCAGCAAGCTGTTGACCTAAATCCGTCTGCGCCGGAAGTTTTCTATCGCCTGGGTTTGATCGCGTCGGCAAAAAAAGAGAGCGAGAACGCGCTCGGACTTTGGCAAAAAGCAATCGAATTGCGCCCGGTTTTTCCCGAAGCGAATTTTCTGATTGCCGAAGAATTATCAAACAAACGTCTATACACGGGCGCGCTTGGTTTTTACAAAAAAGCCGCCGAACAAGAGCCGGAAAAATTGCTTTATCAAGTCAGACACTGCGTAAATTTAATTCGTTTAAAGGAATTTCAGGAAGCGCGAGTTGTGCTTGAAAAAGTTCTCCGGCAATATCCCGAAAATTTGAATATTAATTATTTAAGAGGATTTCTGGCGCGTGCCGAGGGAATTTACGATGAATCTGCCGCCGCTTTTGAAAAAGTTTTAAAGTTGTCGCCGGATAATCCGGATGTGCTGGCAAATTTAGGTTTTTTGGCGATTCAGCGCGGCGATAAGGAAAAAGGCGAAAAACTTTTGCGGCAGGCAATAAAATCAGATGAGAAAAATTTTCCGGCTTATTATGATTTAGGCAGATTTTTGGTAAGTGCAAACAGAATTGACGAGGCATTACCGCTATTAAAACGCGGTGCAGAAATTGGAAACAACGATCCGGGCATTTATTATCAGCTTTTTCTCGCATATTCGCGTTTGAAACAAAAGGAAAAGGCAAATGAAGCCTTCGCGGAATTTAAGCGACTGGAAAAAGATTTGGAAAAAACGACGGGTTCGGCAGTAAAACCCGATTCTACCATTGATTATCCTGATTTGATCGAAGAGAAAAAACCGTAATTTTCGAAACAAATATAATGTTAAAAATTCAAACAAAATTTTTCTGCATATTATTGATATTTTTGTGCAGTTTGAGCGTTTTTTCGCAAAATTCCCCAACAATAACAAAAGTCGAACCGCCGAATTGGTGGGCGAATCATTCGATAAATCCGGTTCGCGTTTTGGTGCGCGGTGAAAATTTTCAGAATTCTTCGGTCAAATCTCTCGATAAAAACTTAAAAATCTCGAATGTTCGCATCAATTCGCGCGGTGATTATGTTTTTTTTGATGTCGAAATTCCGCAAAATTTTAAGAGCGGAAAATATAACTTTGAAATTTCAAATTCAAGCGGAAAATCAATTATTCCTTTTGAAATTCTTGCGCCGTTAAATTCAAATGTTCAGACGATTACCAATGAAGACGTAATTTATCTGATAATGCCCGACCGTTTTGCCGACGGCGATGTTTCAAATAATAAAGACATTGACCGCGCAAATCCGAGAGCGTGGCACGGCGGAGATTTTAAGGGAATTACGCAAAATATTCCGTATTTGAAGGAACTCGGAATCACGGCAATTTGGCTCACGCCGTGGTATGACAATCCTGATGAGCAGAACAATTGCGACAAACCCTGGTGTCCGAACACGAATTATCACGGCTATCACGCGATTGATTATTACGGCGTGGAAAATCATTTCGGAACGATGGCAGATTTGCAGGAAATGATTCGGGAATGCCAAAAAAACGGGATAAAAGTTATTCAAGATCAGGTCGCAAATCACGTCGGCGTTCAGCACGTTTGGTCGAAAAGCGCGCCGCTCGAAAATTGGTTCAGCAAATATGAACCGAATTCATTTAATAATTCCGTTTTGCTTTCGCCGAATTCTTCTGAAAGCGAAAGACGAAATTTACTCGAAGGCTGGTTTAACGAACTTCTGCCCGACAACAATCATTACGAGCCGGAAGTTGCTAAATATCAGATTCAAAACGCGCTTTGGTGGATTGGAATGACGGGAATCAGCGGCATCAGGCAAGATACGATTCAATATATGCCCAGACAATTTATTCGCGATTGGGCTACGGCAATTCAAAAACAATATCCGCGCTTTTATCTGGTCGGCGAAGTTTTCGAAGAAGATTCCGCGCAAACATCGTTTTTTCAGGGCGGAAAAACCGGCTGGGACGGCATTGATACAAATCTTCCGTCGGTTTTCGATTTCAAACTCTGGCGAACTTCGCAGGAAGTTTTTACGGGCAAAAAGCCTGCTCGTGCCTTGCGCGATGTTTTGAAATACGATGGACTTTATCCAAACATCAACAACGTCACCGTTCTGGCAAACAATCACGACACCGATCGTTTTATGTCTTTGCCAGGCGCAACGAAAGAAGGCGCGAAACTTCATACTGCATTTATTTTGGCAACACGCGGAATTCCCCAATTATATTACGGCGAAGAAGTTTTAATGACCGGCGGACACGACCCTGATAATCGCAAAGATTTTCCGGGCGGATTTTTAGGAGATTCGGCAGATAAATCTTTAACAAATGGAAGAACTGCCGATGAACAGGAAATGTTTGATTTTACAAAATTCTGGGTAGAAAAAAGACGTAATTCCAACGCGCTGAAATATGGGAAAACTGTTGATTTGGTTTATGGGGATAATATCTACGTTTTTGCGCGCATTTTTGATAATGAGGTTAAAATCTTAGGATTTAATAAGTCTGACAAAAATATCGGTGAGAAAATTCTAAAAAAAGATTTAGCTTTGCCTGAATCTAATATAATTTGTACACCGGACGGCTTTTATCCAACGAATTCAGCAAGATTGAGTAATCAAGGCGGTGTAGAAAATCAAGATATACAATTATCTTTTCCGCCCAAAATGGTAATTGCTTACGATTGTTTCAAAGCAAAAAAGAATAGAAATATAAAATAAATTATGAACTTTCCAAGAGCGAGCGGCATTCTGTTGCATCCGACATCTTTTCCCGGTGATTACGGCATCGGCGATCTGGGAAAAAATGCCTATAAATTCGTTGATTTTCTGGCTTCGGCAAAACAAACTTACTGGCAGATTTTGCCGCTCGGACCGACGGGTTACGGCGATTCTCCGTATCAATGTTTTTCGGCGTTTGCGGGAAATACGAATTTGATTTCGCCGGAAGTCCTGGTTGAAGAAGAACTTTTGACGCAGGAAGAAATTGACGAAAAGCCTGAATTTCCTGAAGGCAAAGTTGATTTCGGAAAAGTCATTGATTGGAAAAATGCTTTGCTGAAAAAAGCTTACGAGCGTTTTCGCCTGACGACGAGCGTAAATCTGCGCGGTTCGTTTGAAACATTTTCGCAAACGGTCGCCTGGTGGCTCGAAGATTACGCGCTTTTTCGGGCGATAAAACGCGCGCAAGATCAAAAAATGTGGCTCGAATGGGACGAACCGCTTCGCCTTCGCAACGAGGACGCATTAATGAAAGCTCACGAAGAATTGCAGGATGAAGTTCTGGCGCAGAAATTTTATCAATTCCTGTTTTTCAAACAATGGTCGCATTTGAAAAATTACGCGAATGGCAAAGGAATTAAAATTATCGGCGATGTTCCGATCTTCATATCGTTCGATTCGGCGGACGTTTGGCGGAATCCGTCGCAGTTCAAATTAAATGAAGACGGTTCGCCGAAAGTCATCGCGGGCGTTCCGCCGGATTATTTTTCAAAAACCGGACAACTTTGGGGAAATCCGATCTACAACTGGGACAAAATGCGCGAGGAAGGTTTTAAATGGTGGATCAAGCGGGTGCAATTTACGCTTAAAACGGTTGATATTTTGCGAATTGACCATTTTCGCGGTTTTGCCGCAAGCTGGGAAGTTCCGGGCGGCGACAAAACAGCGGAAAAAGGTCGTTGGGTAAATGTTCCGGGCAAGGATTTGTTCAATACTCTGAAATTCGCGCTCGGCGAATTGCCGATTTTGGCGGAAGATTTAGGTGTGATCACGCCCGATGTCGAACAGTTGCGCGACGGATTCGGTTTTCCCGGAATGCGGATTTTGCAATTTGCCTTCGGCGGCGATACGGAAAATCTCGATCTGCCGCATAATTACATTAAACACTCGGTCGCCTACACCGGAACGCACGACAACGATACAACGGTCGGTTGGTTCAATTCGCAAGTCGGTGCAGATTCGACACGCGATGAAGCGGAAATCTCGAAAGAACACGATTTTTGCTTGAATTATCTGAATTCTGACGGCGAAGAAATTCATTGGGATTTTATCCGCGCTGTTTGGTCTTCGGTTGCTGAAACCGTTCTCGCGCCAATGCAGGATTTGCTCGGTCTGGGAAATGATGCACGAATGAATCTGCCCGGTTCGACCGATGGAAATTGGTATTGGCGATGTAATGAGGGCGATTTTTCTGATGAAATTGCCAAAAAATTATATGAATTGACAGAAATTTACGGCAGAAAAAATTAAAACAATATGTGAGTAAAATCGCTTATTTTAGATTTTATGATAAATCGCATTCTCGACAAAATTCCTGAGTCGGTTCAGATCGGCGGAATCATTTTGCTGCTCTTTATCGTTCCGGCTTTGCTGTTTTATTTTACGGCGCATTATGAAGGCGTTGCTTCGATCATTTTTTTGCTCGCCGGAATAGCTTTTTATAAGACAAATCAAAAAAATCTTTTGTTCGAACATTTCGGTTTTACTGTCGGATTTATTATATTGTTTGCGTTTTTGGGAATGGTTTTCGACGGCGCAGGAAATTTTATTTATAACAAGCCGATCGAAAATCTCTGTCCGGCGGAAAACGAATTGGTGCGTGATGTGAAATATGTCGAAAATTACGACGGCGAAGATTCGATTCTGCATCAGTTCAGTTGTTTTTCAATGACGGAAAATAATGTTATATACGAAATTCCGCGGTGGAAATCACTTGGAATCAGATTTTTGGAATATGTTTTTTTAGGCGTGTTTTTCGTCGGTTTTTATTGGTTTATGTCAAAATTTAGAACGAAAAAAAAGAGTTGAATATTGAATTTTATATGAAAAATAAATTGTCGAAATTGTTTTTTTTATTGCTTTTTGCAAATTGCTTTTTGCTTTCAGTTTCAGCGCAAGCGCCGACGGTTGAAAAGATTGATCCGCCGAATTGGTGGGCGAATATGACGATAAATCCGGTGCGTATTTTGGTGCGCGGGACAAATCTTAATAACGCAACGGTTTCGACGCTGCCGAACAGCAATTTGAAAACTTACAATTTTCGTTCGAGCGAAAACGGGCATTATTTATTTTTCGATCTGGAAATTTTACCCGGAGCGAAGGTTGGAAAATATGATTTTCAGATTCAGACAAAAACGGGAAATATAAATTTGCCGTTTGAGATCAGTCCGCGAATCAATCAAACGGGGCGTTTTCAAGGCTACACGCCGGATGATGTGATTTATTTTCTGATTCCCGACCGTTTCGCCGACGGCGATAAGGCAAATAATGATCCGGCAAAATCGAAGGGTTTGTATGACCGAAAATTCGGTCGGCATTATCACGGCGGCGATCTGCAAGGCGTGATTGATAATCTGGAATATATAAAATCGCTCGGCGTGACGGCGATCTGGACAACGCCCGTTTATGACAATAATGACAAACCCGATATGAAGGAAATGTACGAAGGAATGCCTTTTACCACGGGTTATCACGGTTACGGAGCGATTGATATGTACGGCGTGGACGAGCATCTCGGCGATCTGGCAAAGCTTAAAGAATTAGTTGAAAAAGCTCAAAAAATGGGTTTCAAAATGATTCAGGATCAGGTCGTCAATCACACCGGACCGTATCACGTCTGGGCGGACGATCCGCCGACTCCGACCTGGTGGAACGGCACGGTCAAAAGTCATCCGAACAACAACTGGCAAAAATGGACGGCGATGAATCCGCGGGCGACCTATCAAACGCAGGCGCGCAACATTGACGGTTGGTTTATTGATATTCTGCCGGATTTTAATCAAAACGACGTGGAAGTCGAAAAATATCTGACACAAAACACGATTTGGTGGATGGAAACCGTCGGTTTCGATGCGATTCGGATGGACACTCTGCCGCACGTTCCGCGTTCGTTTTGGGAAAAATGGATGACGGCTTTGAAAAAGGAGTATCCGAATGTCAATGTTTTGGGCGAACTTTATGACAGCGATCCGGCTTTGCTCGCGTATTTTCAAGGCGGAAAGAGAGGACACGACGGCGTTGATACGCGCCTTGACACGCTTTATGATTTTGGACTTTTTTATCCGATTCGCAACGCTTTCGCGCAGGGAAAACCCGTTCGCGAAATATCGCAGATGTTTGCCAAAGATTGGCTTTATCCGAACGCGGAAGTTTTGACGACTTTTCTCGGCGTTCACGATATGCCCAGATTTATGAATGAACCGGGCGCGACTACCGCAGGCTTAAAACTCGCGCAAACGCTGATTATGACTTCGCGCGGAACGCCGCTTCTGTATTACGGCGACGAAATCGCGATGCCGGGCGGCGCGGATCCCGACAATCGCCGCGATTTTCCGGGCGGTTTCGCGGGTGATCCGCGCAATGCTTTTACCGCAAAGGGCAGAACCGCCGCCGAAAATGATGTCTGGAATCATCTTGCGCTTCTCGGTAAACTTCGCAAGGAAAATGAAGCCTTAAGACGCGGTAAATCCTTTGATCTGTTGGACGAAGAGCAGCAGATGGCTTACGTCCGCGTTACGGAACGACAAGCGATTTTGGTGATTTTTAATAATGCCGAAAATCCGTCTGAAGTTTCGTTCGACGTTTCGATGATTAAACAATTTCAGGCAAATTCGATTTTGAAGGATAATCTGGGGAAAATTCCCGATATAAAAATTCAAAACGGAATTATCAAACACACGATTCCGGCGCGTTCCGCAGGAATATTTACGGTTAAATAAGAGCGATATTCAGATCAAAACTTTGCGCTCTTTGCGTAAAACGCGCGCGTCCTTTGCGGTTAGGAAAGAGTTTTTTTACCGCAAAGGACGCTGGAGTCAGGCGCAAAGCGGCGCAAAGAATAATTTTTTGATTTTCAAATATCGCAAGCAGAAATTAAATAAAAATAATGAAAGCATTTGTTTTAGTCGGATTAGTATTTTCCGCATTTTTAATAATTTTAGGCATTGCCTCAATCGAAAAAGCCGGAGATGTCATTGCCTACGCCTCGATCGTCGCGGGCGGAATGATTTTTTTGTTTGTCGCAGCTATTTGGACACTTTCGAATATAAAGGAGAAACGGGAAGGTGATAATTGAGAAATGAAAAGTGAAATTTGAAAAATCAAAATGTCATCTGAAAAGAGCATTTATCATTTATCATTTATCATTTTTTACCTTCCTAAAAAACATTTATGCAAGAGAAACCGCGTCTGAGCTTTTTGCAAATCTGGAATATGAGTTTCGGATTTCTGGGTATTCAATTCGGCTGGGGTTTGCAGCTGGCGAATATGTCGCCGATCTATAAATATCTCGGCGCGTCCGAAAACGAATTGCCGTATTTATGGCTGGCAGGTCCGATGACGGGTTTGCTTGTTCAGCCGATTGTCGGCGCGATGAGCGACAGAACCTGGACACGGCTCGGTCGTCGTCGCCCGTATTTTCTGGTCGGCGCGATTCTGGCGAGTATCGCTCTGATCTTAATGCCGAATTCTTCCGCGCTCTGGATGGCGGCTGGACTTCTGTGGGTTCTCGACGCTTCGATCAATATCACGATGGAGCCGTTTCGCGCTTTTGTCGCCGACAATCTGCCGGAAGAGCAGCGCACGCTCGGTTTTGTGATGCAGTCGTTTTTTATCGGCATCGGTCAAACGCTGGCAAACGCTCTGCCTTTTATTCTGACCGCGCTCGGCGTGGTCGGCATTATGAAAAGCGGAATTCCATATTCGACCTTGATCGCTTTTTCGGTCGGCGGTGTTTTCTTTCTCGCGGCGGTTCTTTGGACGGTTTTCACGTCGCACGAATATCCGCCCGAAGATATGGAAGAATTCAACCGCAAAAAAGCGGAAGGCAATGTCGTCGGTTCGATCTTCAAGGAAATTGCCGAAGCAATTTCAGATATGCCCCTGACGATGAAGCAGCTCGCCGTTGTCCAGTTTTTTACGTGGTTCGCTCTGCCGTGTATGTGGCAATTTTACGGAATTACGGTCGGCAAGATCGCGTTCGGCGCGGTTGACGAAGTTTCAACGCCCGCGCTTTTCCAGCAGGGCAACGAATGGGCGGGTTTGATGTTCGCCACCTACAACGTCGTGTGTTTTCTCATCGCGTTTGCGATTCCGTGGTTTGCCAATAACGTCAGCCGCAAAGCGGTTCACGCAGTTTGTCTGACGCTCGGCGGTCTGGGTTTGATCTCGACGATGTTTGCGACGAATCCGTATTTTCTGATCGTCGGAATGATCGGCGTCGGCATCGCCTGGGCTTCCATTCTTTCGATGCCGTATGTCATTCTCGCCGGCGCGATCAATCCCGAAAGAATGGGCGTTTATATGGGCGTTTTTAATTTATTTATCGTTATTCCGCAAATCGTGATGTCGTTTCTTATTCCGCAGATTTACAAGAGTGTTCTCGGCGGAAATTCGCTCAACGTGGTGATTTTAGGCGGAGTTTCAATGCTCATCGCGGCAATCAGCGTCTTGATCGTCAAAGATGTCGGCGCAAGAAAACTGGTCGAAGGAGAATTGGGCGGAGGTAGAGAACATTAGATTATGGGATTCAAAACAAGGAAAAAAAATAGTATTTTCGGCTTTTCGGCGAAGAAAGAAAAGCTCAAATTGATAACGCATATTGCGGAAATGCTTGATGCCAAAAAGTTTGTTGAAGCAATGCCGCTTTTGCAGGAAGCAGTCAAAAAATATCCGAATGAAGAGCATTTTTGGGAAATGTATGGATACGTCGGAAGCCAATTAAATCTGACGAACGCAATGCAAAAGGCTTTTGCCAAATTGGTTCATTTTCAGCCGAATGATCCTGATGTTTGGCATAATCTGGCGGTAGTTTATGCGATGGATGTTTATCCGTCGCTGGCAATGCGGGCTTTTCGGGAATTTGCCCGCCGATTTCCTTTTGACAGCCGGACAAAATCGGCTCTCGAAGGCGCGGCGATTCTGGAAAGTGAAATTACCGCATTATTGACAGCGTATAATCTGCCGATTGATGAAACCGGTTTCAAACTTGCCGTGCTTCACGATAGAGTTCAGCTTTTTATGCACCATAGCGAGTATGAAAAAGCCATTCAAAACGCACAGGAATTGATAAAAAAAGCCCCTGAATTTATTGCTCCATACAATAATCTGAGTTTGGTTTATTTTATGAGCGGCAATGTCGAAAAAGCCATTGAAACCGCCAACCTTGCTGTGGAAATACAGCCCGAAAATTATCACGCTTTGGGAAATTCCGCGCGTTTTTTGGCTTTTCTGGGCAAAACGAATGAAGCCCGAAATTTTGCCAATCGTCTGCGCGTTGTCGAACGCGATGTTCCCGATATTTACGACAAAAAAATCGAAACCTTCGCTTTTTTGGGCGATGACGAATCGCTTGTCGAGGTTTATAAAGAAGCCGAGAAAAAGAAAATCACCTTTAATAATGAAGGATTTATCAAAAATTTGGCGGCGTTTTCTTTTTCTCAACTCGGCAATGAAAAGAAAGCCAAAAAATTATGGGAACAAGCCTTAGACGCTGATTCCGATGAGGCGGAAGCAAATTTAGACCAAATCGAACTTCCGTTTTATGACCGCGATGTTTTTTCGTTTGAACTGCATTATTGGCTTCCCGCCGCTTATTTGAAAGAGTTGCTGAAAATATCCGGAGATATAAAAGACGACGATAATTTTGATGAAAATCTGAAAAAGAAAACAAACGCATTTTTCGACATAAATCCACATATTCTGCCGGTTTTGCCGATGATTTTGGAGCGCAGCAGTTCTTCGGCGAAAGAGTTTGTCATAAAACTTGCCGAATGGTCGGAGAGTCCGAAACTGTCGGATATTATAAAAGACTTCGCCTTTGGTCAAAAAGGTTCGGACAGAATCCGTAATAAAGCATCCCTGGCTTTGTCAATCTCAAAAGCAAATCCCAAAAGCGGTCGAATGTGGATCAAAGGCGAATGGATAGATGTCAATTTTATGGGTTTTAAAATCACGGGCGAACCTGTTTATGACAAAATCTACCCGATGAAACCTCAAGCCACAGAATTGCTTGCCGAAGGTATCGAAGCAATCTTTGCCAATAAAATCGAACTTGCCGAACAATACTACAAAAAAGCTCTTGAAATTGAACCTGAACATCCGGTTTTGTTGAACAATTTGTTGATGATAAAGGAAAAGAAAGGTGAAAAATTCGATATGAAAAAAGAAGCCGAAGAACTTCACAATCGTTTTCCCGAATATCTATTCCCCGCCGTGACGGTCGGCAGACTCGAATTAAGAGATGGCAATGTCGAAAAAGCAAAAGAAATTGCCGATAAACTGCAAGAAGACCGGGACGAATGGCACATTCACGAATTCAAGTTTTGGTCAAATCTGCAAATTGAAATCTGCGTCGAGCAAAAACTGTTTGAAGGCGCAAGAAGCTGGCTCAATCAAATGCGGCAAACCGAAGAAAGTTTTGACTACGAAGACATTGACGAAGCCGAATACGAAGAAATTGAAAGACGTATCGAAATGGCGGAACTTTTAGAAAAACTTCCGGCTGGATTGGAGAAATTATTGAGTCGAGTCAAGGGAAAGAAAAAGAAGAAATCTACTGCTAAAAAGGGCTGATTAAGAGATAAATAAGGTATGAGCTACAAATTTTTAAGAAATCTATTTACAAAAACCGTGATCCCGACGCTTTTGCTTGCGAGTTTCGCTTTAGCCCAACAGCCGACACGCGATTTTTCAAAGGAAACGGCGCGAACTTCGCCGGATTGGATAAAAGATGCGGTGGTTTATGAGATTTTCCCCCGTCAATATTCACAAAAAGGCGATTTTAATTCGATTACGAATGATCTTGACCGTTTGAAAAACTTGGGCGTGACGGTTTTGTGGTTGATGCCGATTCATCCGATTGGAGAATTGAAAAAGAAAGGAACAATCGGTTCGCCGTATGCCGTGCGGGATTTTTACGCGATAAATCCCGATTACGGCAGCGCGGAAGATTTTAAGAAACTCGTAGCCGAAGCGCACAAACGCGGGCTGAAAGTGATTATTGATATTGTCGCCAATCATACGAGTTGGGATTCGGTGATGATGAAAACGAAGGGTTTTCACACGACGAACGAGAAAGGCGAAATTATCGCGCCTGTCGCGGATTGGGCGGACGTGGCGGATTTGAATTATGAAAATCCCGAATTGCGGAAATATATGATCGAGATGCTCAAATCTTGGGTTCGTGATTATGATCTCGACGGTTTTCGGTGCGATGTCGCGGGATTTGTGCCGACCGACTTTTGGGAAGAAGCGCGGCGCGAGGTTGATAAAATTAAGCCAAATACGATCTGGCTGGCGGAATGGCACGAGCCGGATCTTCTGGTAAATGCGTTTAATCTCGATTATTCGTGGTCGTTTCATTCAGCTTTAGACGAAGTTCTGCACGGGAAAAAGAGCGCGAAACATATTCGAGAAACGTGGGAAACCGAAAAGGCAAAATTTCCGAAAAATTCTTTGCATTTGCGGTTTTCCGACAATCACGACGAACGCCGCGCGATTGCACGGTTCGGCGAACGCGGTGCGCTTGCGGCGCAGGCTCTGGTTTTTACATTGGACGGCATTCCGCTCGTTTACAACGGGATGGAAGTGGGCGATACGACCGAATCGGGTTCGCCTGCTCTGTTTGAAAAACTTCCGGTTTTCTGGCAGTTTGCCCAACGCCGACCGGAATTTCCGAAGTTTTATCAAGGAATGATCGAATTGCGGAAAAATTCTGCCGCCTTAAGGCGCGGTGATTTGACCTGGCTCAAAAATTCCGACGAAGCGCGGGTTTTAACTTTCTTGCGAAAAAGCGGCAATGAAGAAATTCTGGTCGCCGTCAATATGACAAGCGCACCGTTTTTCGGTTCGGTCGAACTTGCCGGAAATTTTGAAGAAATTACGCCGAATATCGAAAAAAACACAAACGGTTTGCCATCATTGAGTTTGGATTCGTTCGGTTTTCGGATTTTCAGAAAAAAATAAAAAAAGAGTTCGGCGTAACGTCTTTAGGTATGAAAATTCGCGGCGGGTCACGCCTAGAACAGTTTTGGATTGGATATACGGTAAAAGTAGAACAGGCTGTTAGCCTGTTCAGCCGTCGCGCTTCGCTGACGGCGGCGAGGCAGACAAACAGTCTCTGCCTTACACTCAATCCGTAACCGCTCAAAAGGCTTTATTCTGAACATACAACTGGAGAAAATATGAAGATAAAATTACTGACGAGTTTCATTTTCTTAATGCTTTTATTTTCGGCTTGCGGGAAATCTGCGACGCAGAGCGCGAATCAAACGGAAAAATCTGAAGCTTCGGGCGGAAAATCGGAAGGCGCGGCAAATCAGACAAATGCGAATTTGAGCGAAAACAAATCTGAAAATTTTGAGGCGAATAAAACGAAAAGCGTTCAAACAAATCAGCCGAAAACGCTTCGTGAATTTTTCAATCTTTTGCCGCCGAAATATTTCACGCTCGAAGGCTGTGAGCCGCAGAAAGATAAAAATTGCGAAAAGGCGCGGGCGGAATATATCAAGACCTTTCTCGAAGTCGAAGACACGAAAAACGGTTTTTGGAAATCGGGGTGCGACGGCGCACAAACGTGTCTGACGTTCGCACTTTTCAAACGTCCCGACGCGGGTTATATCGTCCATATTTTAACCGAATTCGAGATGGGCGAAGACAGTTATTTTCTCGAATATAAAGACGGAAAATGGTCGGACATCGGTGCGGGAATCATCCCGGAATACAGCGCGAAAAATACCTACGTTCCGCCGCAAAAAGGCACGACCGTCGAAGTTTTTAAAAAGAATTTCCCCGAACCCGAATACAGCGAACGCGGTGCGAAAATTTATGATTTGCAATGGAAAGACGGCAAGTTTCAAAGGCAAAAGTAAAAAGGCAAAAGGCAAAAGTATCGAATTGCAAATTAATATTATGAATCAGAAAACAAATAAATCTGCGCGAAAGTATTTCACAAAATTATTTTTACCTTTTGCCTTTTTACTTTTTACTTGTTTGAGCCAAGCGCAAACGCTCGCTCCCGGTGCGCCGGGAAAAGACGCGCAATGGGCGACCGCGGGAAAACAAGCGGTCGGAACTTCTGCAAATCTGGAAAGCAAAGTCTGGTTCACATTGGCGCAAGGCGTGATGACGGAAGTTTATTACCCGGACGTAACTGTGGCGAATGTTCATCTTTTGCAGTTTGTCGTGGTTAATCCGAAAACGAAAAAGGTTGAAACCGAGCAGACGGACGCCATTCATCAAATCAAAGTTTTGCGTCCCGATTCACTGACTTTTCAGCAAATCAACACGGCAAAATCCGGGATGTGGACAATTACGAAAACTTATACGACCGATCCTGAAAGAAACACGGTTTTGATTGATGTTCAATTCGAACCGAAAAATGAAGAGCTAAATCTGTATGTTTATTATGATCCGTCGCTCGGCAACAGCGGTCTGCACGATTGGGCTGCATCGCCCGTCGCCGCCGTCGAAACCGAATCCGAGCGATTAGACCTTGATGGAAAAAGAAGTTATCTGAAAGAAGTTTGGAACACGGGTTTGGTCGCGGAAGACAGGGCAGAAAGTGATGAAAAAATCGCTTCGGTCGTTTTGTTTTCGAGCAATATTTCAGAACTCACAAACGGATTTTATGGTGTCAGCGACGGATTGGATCAACTCAGAAAGTTCGGACAGATTCAAAGTTATTATTATGCCGAAAAGGGTAATACGGTGCAGATGGCTAAGATTGACGAGCCGAAGAGATTTACCGTTTCGCTCGGATTTGCCAATGATGGTTACAATCTGTTGACCGCGCTCGGAAATGCCGACAAATCTTTGAAAAAAGGTTTTCGGAAATGTCTGGAAGAATACGAAAAAGGCTGGAGCGATTACGTTAAAACTCTTCGCAAAGTCGAGCCGAAATATCAGGTGCAGTTTAATATGGCGGCGATGCAGTTGAAAATACTCGAAGATAAAACGGTGCGCGGGGCGAATATTGCTTCCTTGAGCGTTCCGTGGGGCGGCGGCGATAATGCGAACGAGAATAATATCGGCGGTTATCATCTCGTCTGGTCGCGCGATCTGTATCAGGTTTTTACGGCTTATCTGGCT
>JBBRVS010000068.1:0-25077 GCA_038246645.1 Pyrinomonadales bacterium | reverse complement strand
CAAATCTTTAGGCAGCGGCGTTCCGGTCGGCGCGTGTCTGGTGAATGATTGCATTTCGCAAAATATCAAAATCAACGATCTGGGCACGACTTTCGGCGGCGGAATGCTCGCGATGGCGGCAGTTCTCGCCACAATCGAAGCGATTGAAAAAGACAATATGCGTTCTAATATTGTCGAAATCGAAAATTACTTGCGCGAAAGATTAAAGAAAATCAAAGAAGTAGTCGCCTTACGCGGCAAAGGCGGTTTGATCGGTATTGAATTCAGCAAAAACTGCAAGCCGATTCACGCGAAACTGCTTGAAAACAAAATAATTACCGGAACTTCAAGCAATCCGAATATTCTGCGTCTGCTTCCGCCGCTGTGCGTGAAAAAAGAGGAAATTGATTTACTGCTTGATGTTTTAACCACGAAGTAACACGTGCGTTTTCACGAAGGATTTTAAAAACGACTTCGTGTTTTCTTCGTGTTGCTTCGTGGTTAATTCTTTAAATTCTCGCCGCCCGAATAATGTCGGCGAAAACTCCCGCCGCCGTAACGTCCGCGCCCGCACCCGCGCCTTTGATGACGAGCGGCAAATCATTGTAGCGATTCGTGTAAAAAAGCACGGCGTTGTCTTTGCCCGAAAGATTGGCGAAATTGTGATTTGAATCAATGCTTTGCAGTCCGACCGAAGCCTTTCCGTGATCGAAACTTGCGATATATTTCAGCGATAACTTTTGGTTTTTTGCGTTTTCAAGCAGTTCGCGGAAATAACTTTCGTGTTTTTCCATCTCATTGAAAAAATCTTTGACGCTGCCCGAAAGACAAGATTCGGGCAAAAACCCTTTATTTTCAATATCCGCCATTTCCATCTTAAAACCTGCCTCACGCGCCAGAATCAAAATCTTTCGCGCTACGTCAGTTCCGCTTAAATCGAGACGCGGATCGGGTTCGGTGTAGCCTTCGTCCTGCGCTTGTTTGACGACCGAAGAAAATGAACGCGAGCCGTCGTAATTGTTGAAGACAAAATTTAAAGTTCCCGACAACACCGCTTCGATGCGCGTGATTTTATCGCCGCTTCGCGTCAGATCGTTCAAAGTATTGATGATCGGAAGTCCCGCGCCGACATTGGTTTCAAAAAGAAAATTCGCGTTGTATTCACGCGCCAAATCTTTTAATTTTCGATATTTGGTGTATTCGCTCGAAGCGGCGATTTTGTTGCAGGCAATTAAAGAAACCGATTTTCGAAGAAGTTTCGAATAAATTTCAACTATATCTGCGCTTGCCGTAACGTCAACAAAGATAGAATTTCGCAAGTTTTTTTCAATAATCAAATCGGCAAAATTGTCTGAACCGGAAACCAATTTTGAATTTGAAATTTGAGATTTGAAATCATTCAGATCAATGCCGTTTTCATCAAAAGCGATATTTTTGCTGTTTGCCAAGCCGACAACGCGAATATTCAGGTTCATCTGTTCGCTTAAAAAATCTTTCTGCTGTTCAAGCTGTGCGAGCAGTTTTTTGCCGACCGTTCCGACCCCGACGATGAAAAGATTGATCTGTTTTTTATTATCCGAGAAAAATTCTTCGTGCAAAGTATTGACGGCTTTGCGAACGTCTTTCGATTCGATGACGGCGGAAATATTCCGCTCGCTCGAACCTTGGGCGATGGCGCGAATATTTACGCCTTGCGAGCCGAGCGCGGAAAACATTTTGCCCGAAACGCCCGTGTGATTTCGCATATTATCGCCGACAAGCGCAAGAATCGAAAGACCGTCTTCCACCGCCAGCGGCTCTATTTTGCCGACGGCAATTTCATATTCAAATTCCGCGTCAACGATTTGTTTTGCCAAATCGCCGAATTTTTCTTCGATTCCGACGCAAATCGAATGTTCCGAAGAACTTTGCGTGATTAAAATAACATTGATCTTAGCGCGTGAAAGCGCGTCGAAAAGACGTTTGGAAAAACCCGGAATCCCGACCATTCCCGCGCCTTCCAAACTTAAAACCGCGATTTTATCAATGCTCGTAATGCCTCGAATGATTTCGTTTTCGGCGGAAGCTTCGGCTTCAATAAACGTGCCGACATCTTCCGGCGCGAAGGTGTTTTTTATCAGAATCGGAATATTTTTCTGCAAAACCGGCTGAATCGTCGGCGGATAAATGACCTTTGCGCCGAAATGCGACAGTTCCATCGCTTCGCGGTAAGTTATTCTGGGAATTTGCTTTATGTTTCGCACGATACGCGGATCAGCGGTCATCATCCCGCTCACGTCCGTCCAAATTTCCAAAACTTCCGCATCAATCGCCGCCGCCAGAATTGCGCCGGTATAATCAGAACCGCCGCGCCCCAGAGTTGTCGTGATTCCGTCATTATTTGAAGCGATAAAGCCTTGCAGGATAATGAGTCTTAAGGGTTGAGTATTAAGGGTTAAGTCGTTTGTTTCAGCGAAA
This sequence comes from Pyrinomonadales bacterium, assembly GCA_038246645.1. GTDB lineage: Bacteria > Acidobacteriota > Blastocatellia > Pyrinomonadales > Pyrinomonadaceae > JAHCHG01. The sequence continues at coordinate 22,641 of JBBRVS010000068.1, read as the reverse complement.
AAATTCTTGATATTTTCATTCGTTTTCTCGAAATCAACCGCCGCGTTTGTAAAATTCGAATCGGTTTTGATCAGTTCGCGCGAGTCTTTCCAGACGTTTTCAATGTCTGCGGACGCGAATTTTGCCGAAACGATTTTTGTTGAAAGAATCTCGCCGAAACTCGTGATTCGGTCAAGAGTTCGCGGGCTTAATTCGCGCAGCAGAAAAACGCCTTCGCAGATATTGTCGAGTTCGTTGATCTGTTTTTTAACAAAGCTCAAAACGCCGCTTTGCGCCTGAACAGGCAATAATTTTCGAATCGCTTCAAAATGTTTATCTTCGATTTCCTTAATTTTCCCGCGAAAATCATCATCGCCGTTTTCAGCCAATTTCCCGGTTTCAATCAAAGCGTCGGTCGTAGATTGCATCGCCGACAAAACGACCGCGCAAACGTCTGTTTCAATCGCGCTTTTGACGATTTCAACGACTTTTTCAATGTTTTCGGCATTTCCAACGCTCGAACCGCCGAACTTTAAAACTTTCATATATTTTAGATTTGTGAGATTTATAAGCTATGGATAAGCTGATTTTAGTGAATCGAAATTTACCGCATCAATTCCCGTACTTGTTAAATATCCGTAAAAACGATTATCAGCCGTGAAAATTAAATATGTCTCTTTTGAATTTTCAATTATGGCACTATCAGCCAGACCGAATTTTAAGAAACTTTCGCTGGCGGCAATTTCTTTGCTTGTCAGAAGTTTTTCTTCTACGCCATTAATGTATGTTTGCAAAATGATATGAAAATTATTTTTTTCATTTTCACCGAGTAAATCACTAACCTCGGTTAATATATGCGGTGATGTAATTTTAGATTTAAAATTATCAATAAACTTCGAAACAAGAATAAAATCATTTTCATCAAAATTTGCAGTACGTGAGAATTTTTTAACTAAAGCCGGATTGTCCGAGCCGACGACATAAAGCAAAAGAATCCCTGTATCTATAAAAATACCTTTATTTTTGTATTTATTGAAAAGTCTTAATAAATTGGAATCATTCATACTGTTTGAGGCTGAATTTCAGATGATTGACCTGTCGGTAAATCTTCATCAATAATTCCAACAACCTTACCATTTTCATCAATTTTGACGGTTTTATAAAAAATTCGTTTATTAATTCCAAGAACATTTTGCAAACTGTTTATCGGTTTTATATTTAAAGGAAGACGAAATTTTATTAACCAATTTTTTTCATCAGAACCGGCAGAATCCAGTATTACTTCATCAGGGTTTTCATAGACTTCCAGAATAAATTCTTTCCCTATTTTTATGGCATCTTTAATTTCGATCATATTATTTTTACCTCAAGCAAAATTATATCTCATTATATTTTAACTCAAAATAATTTCTTTAAGTTTTTCATAATCAACATCCACTTTTATTACTTCTTTCTTTTTCTTAAATAAACTTTTTATCGAATTTGGCATTTCGATTTCTTGATTAATAATTTCTTTCACCGAATCGAATTTTACCGCGTGCGCGGTTTCGAGGAAAAATCCGTGTTTTTCGGGATGTTTCGTTAAATATTCTTCAAGCGCATAAAACCCGACCGCGCCGTGCGGATCGAGAATATAGCCGTATTTTTCAAAAACTTCGCGCATTGTTTTGGCGGTAATTTCATCGGAAACGCTTCTTGCTTCCATTTTTTCTTTTAAGTTCAGATAATCCTGCCCGAAAATCTCCAGAATCCGCACGAAATTTGAAGGATTTGCCACATCCATCGCATTTGAAAGCGTTGCAACCGCATCTTTTATCGTCATTTCGCCGGTTTCTAAAAAGTTCGGAATGACATCATTGGCGTTCGTCGCGGCAATAAATTTTTCGCACGGCAAACCCGAAATATGCGCCAGAATTCCGGCACAAATATTCCCGAAATTCCCGCTCGGCACTGAAATAACAGGACTTTGAACTTTGAACTTTGAACTTTGAACTTTATGCTGCCATTGCTGAAGCGCGTAGAAATAATAAAATTGCTGCGGCAGCCAGCGGGCGACATTTATCGAATTTGCCGACGTCAGGAAGACTTTTTTCTTTAATTCATCGTCGGCAAGTGCGGTTTTGGCAAGGCTTTGGCAATCATCAAAATTTCCCGAAACTTCGAGTGCGGAAATGTTTTTTCCAAGTGTCGTCAATTGCAGTTCCTGAACTTTCGAAACTTTTCCTTTCGGGTAGAGAATGACGACTTCGATTCCCGCAACATCAAAAAAACCATTGGCAACCGCGCCGCCGGTGTCGCCGGAAGTTGCGACGATGACGATTATTTTCTCTTTTTTTTCGCATGAAAAATACTGCAAACAGCGGCTCATAAATCTTGCGCCGACATCTTTAAAGGCAAGCGTCGCACCGTGAAAAAGTTCGAGTGTCGAAATATTTTCGGTAATTTTGACCAGCGGAAAATCGAAATTTACGGTTTCCTTACAGATTTGGAAAAGCGTTTCTTCCGGTATTTCACCTTCGATATAAGGCTCGATAACTTCAAAAGCGATCTGCGTCTTTGATTTTTCGGGAAATTCGCGCCAAAAATCCGTTGAAAGAACAGGAATTTGTTCAGGAAAATAAAGACCTCTGTCGTCAGGCTGTCCGTTTAAGACCGCTTCGCCGAATGTGGCGTGAGCCGATTTTCTGTTCGTGCTAAAGTATTTCATTAATTAAATTGGCGGCAAGATGCCGCCAAGACAGCCGGCGAGACGCTGGCGGTACAATCTTCGATTCGTTTTTGCTCCGGAATTTCAAAGGATTTATCATAATTGAATTTTCGTTTTTGCTAAAGTTCAATAATCAAAATTTATGAAGGAAATCAATATCTTATCGCCCGCGACGGTTGCCAATGTCGTCTGCGGTTTCGATTGTCTCGGATTTGCTTTGAGCGCGCCGTATGACGAGATGACTCTGCGCTTAATTGATGAAAAAATCGTCAGAATCAAACATTTTGACAATTTTAATCTGCCGACCGAACCTGAAAGAAACGTCGCGGGCGCGGCACTTCTTTCGATGCTCGGGAAAATTGATGAAACGCTCGGTTTTGAAGTCGAAATTACAAAACAGATTATGCCCGGAAGCGGAATCGGTTCATCTTCAGCAAGCGCGGCGGGCGCGGTCATCGGGGCAAATAAACTTTTAAGTGAAAAATTTTCTCTTTTGGAATTGGTCGAATTTGCGATGGACGGCGAGCGAGTGGCAAGCGGCGCACGCCACGCCGATAATGTCGCGCCCGCGATTTTCGGCGGTTTTACGCTTGTTCGGTCAAATAATCCGCTCGATGTCATTCCGCTCAAATTTCCGACGCTTTTTGTCACTGTCGTTCATCCGCAGATCGAAATCAAAACTTCGGACGCACGCGAAATTCTCAAACAAAAAATCGAATTAAAAGACGCAATCTCGCAATGGGGAAATGTCGGCGCACTGGTCGCCGGTTTGCAAACAGGCGATTACGCGCTGATTTCGCGTTCCCTCGAAGATCGAATTATCGAACCCGTTCGCAGCATTTTGATTCCGAAATTTGCCGAAATCAAAGCGGAAAGCCTAACTTCAGGCGCACTCGGCGGCGGAATTTCCGGTTCGGGTCCTTCGATTTTTATGCTTTCTCAAACTTTAGAAACAGCCCAAAAAGTAGAAAAAGCGATGCACGGAGTTTATCAAAATACAAAAATCGATTTTAATATTTATGTGTCGGAAATAAATGCGGAAGGCGTGAAAGTTAAAGCAGAAACCCGCGCGTAAGCAAGGGTGCAAACAAACTTATGAACAAAACGGTTTTTCTTTTTGATGTTGACAACACTTTGCTCGATAACGACCGCGTGACGAGAGATTTGCATACATTTCTTGAAAAAGAGGTCGGCATTGATCGGTGTAATCATTACTGGCAAATTTTTGAAGAATTGCGAAACGAACTCGGATATGCAGATTATCTCGGCGCGCTTCAGCGTTACCGCATTGAGAATCCATACGATTCGCATCTGCTTGCCGTTTCGACGTATCTGGTCAATTATCATTTTGCCAACCGGCTTTTTCCGAATTCGCTCGATGTTTTGGAATATTGCAAAAAGCTCGGCAAAGTCGTGATCTTAACCGACGGCGATGTCGTTTTTCAGCCGCGCAAAATCGAGCGTTCGGGACTTTTTGAAGCGGTCGAAGGCAATATCTTGATTTATATTCACAAAGAACACGAACTTCGGGATGTAACTCGCCGTTATCCGGCGGAGCATTACGTTTTGGTTGACGACAAACTGCGAATTCTAACGGTGATCAAAGAAATCTGGAAGGAAAAAGTAACCACCGTTTTCCCGCGTCAAGGTCATTACGCATTGGACGCGCAGGAAATCTCGAAATATCCGAAAGCTGATATGACAATTGAAAGAATTGGCGATTTATTGGATTTTGATTTTGAAGCAATGATTAATATCTGATTTTCTAAAATCAGAAGTTATGAATAAATTTACAACCTCAGACGAAAGTTACCAAACTTTTCTGCAAAATCTCAAACAGCGCATTACGACGGCGCAGGTAAAAGCCGCGCTTGCGGTCAATCGTGAACTCGTTTTGCTTTACTGGCAAATCGGGCGCGAGATTCTCCAGCGTCAAGACGCGCAAGGTTGGGGCGCGAAAGTTATCGAACAACTGTCGAAAGATTTGCGCTCGGCGTTTCCCAATATGAAAGGTTTTTCGTCGCGTAACTTGAAATATATGCGGGAGTTTGCAGAAAATTATCCTGATGAGGAATTTGTGCAACAGCTTGTTGCACAAATTCCTTGGGGACATAATGTTCGCATTTTGGACAAAACTAAAACGCCCGAAGAACGCGAATTTTACATTTACAAAACAATCGAAAACGGTTGGAGTCGGAATGTTTTGGTTTTGCAAATCGAAAGCAAACTTTACGAAAGGCAAGGAAAAGCCGTAACGAATTTTGAATTGACTTTGCCGAAACCGCAGTCCGATCTTGCCAGACAACTTTTAAAAGACCCGTATAATTTTGATTTTCTGACACTTCACGACGAAGCGGTTGAGCGCGATTTGGAAAAAGCCTTGCTGGTATATATTCGCATATTTCTGCTCGTATTGGGCGTTGGCTTTGCGTTCGTCGGCAGTCAATATAATTTGAAAGTCGGTGGTCAGGATTTTTACATTGATCTTTTGTTCTATCATCTGAAACTGCGCTCATTTGTTGTAATTGATTTGAAAATGGGTGAATTCAAACCGGAATTTGCCGGAAAAATGAATTTTTATCTTTCTGCTGTTGATGATTTGCTCAAACACGAAAAGGATGAACCGAGCATCGGTTTGATTTTGTGTAAATCGAAAAACGGAGTCGTTGCCGAATACGCTTTACGCGATGTGAAAAAGCCAATCGGCGTTTCGGAGATGGAGCTATTGGAAAAACTGCCCGAAAATCTAAAGGGAAACTTGCCGACGATTGAAGAATTAGAATCTGAATTAAACACAAATGAATAATTTTCTGAAAACATCCGATTTTTCACGCACTCAACTCGAAGAAATTATCGAATCGGCAACTAAAATTAAAAGCGGCGAAATTGCCGAAAAACCGCTCGCCGGAAAATCGGTCGCGCTCGTGTTTTTTAATCCTTCTTTAAGGACACGCGCTTCGATGCAGGTCGGGATTTACGAACTCGGTGGAAACGCCGTAATTTTAGAGCCGGGCGGCACTTCGTGGACGCTCGAACATCGGGAAAATGTCGTGATGGATTCTGATAAAACCGAACATTTACAGGAATTCGTGCGCGTTTTGGAAAGATATGTTTCGGCAATCGGCGTGCGGACTTTTGCGAATTTGCAGGATTGGGAATTGGAACGAACCGATCCGATTCTGGCGGCGTTTGAAAAATATGCGACCAAACCAGTGATAAATCTCGAATCGGCGATGCACCATCCGTGTCAGGCGATGGCAGATATGATGACGATTCGCGAAAAATTAGGCGCGTCGAAAAGAAAAGTTTTGCTGACGTGGGCGTTTCATCCGAAGCCTCTGCCGATGGCTGTTCCAAACTCGTTCGCACTCGCGTCAGCGCAATTCGGTCACGATCTCAGAATCGCACATCCGAAAGGCTACGAATTGGACGATGAACTTTTGACGGAAATCGAAACGCAAGCAAAGGAAAACGGCGGTAGTTTTGAAGTTGTAAACGATGTGAATACAGCTTTTGAAGATATAGAAGTCGTTTACGCGAAATCTTGGGGAAGCAAGAATTTCTACGGCGCGGCGGAAAAAGACCTTGAATTTCGCGCTGATTTGCGAAACGATTGGATTGTTGACGAGGCAAAAATGAAACAGGCAAACAACGCGATTTTTATGCACTGTTTGCCCGTTCGCCGAAATGTGATCGTAACCGACGGCGTGATTGATTCGCCGAATTCGGTTGTCATTGATGAAGCGGAAAATCGTCTGCACGTTCAAAAAGCAATTATGGCGAAATTAATTAAATAAAATCAGCATATTACAAATAAATCCAGACATTCAAAAAATTGTAATTTTCGGTGTGCTTACTTTTTGACAGATAATGCACTTTGTAGGCGGAAATGCACTCGAATAAAGCCAGCGCAATCTGATCGCCCATATCGTTTTTACAATTTGCGATTTTTTGCGCCAGTTCAAAACGCATTAATTCGGCGGATTTTTTCGGATCGAAAGTGTATTTGAAATTGAAATCATTAAAGACGCAAAGTTCAAATTTTGGTGTGTCCGATACCGCGCTGTCGAATTTTAATTCTTTTATTTTTGTAAATTGACCTTCAATTGCTTCGATCAAAGCCTCATTTGCGCTCCAACCGGCGATTTTGTTTTTGCTTTTCGAGAGTGCCTGTTTTGCAAGCCACAAATCGCCTTCCGACCATCTGGATTGATTGTAACTAAAACCTTTGCTGCTGCACGCTTCTAATTTGAATCCGATCATAAATTTATTATAAAACCTCTTTCGTATAAAATATTTTCAAAATAATTTCTCCAGTCATTTAAGAATGCGAAATATTTTCGAATAAACTATCATCATTTTGAAAAAAAAATATGAAAACCGAAAAATTAGAACTTTTGCGCGAGGCTCTGCCTTATATCCAAAGGTTTAAGGGGAAAACCTTCGTCGTTAAATTTTCCGGCAAAGTAACCGAAGATAAAGAAAATCTTGCGTCTTTGGCGGAAGAACTGGCGTTGATTCATCAGGTCGGAATAAAAATCTGCGTCATACACGGCGGCGGAAAACAGCTTTCCGAACTGGCACAAAAACTCGGCGTGGCGCAAACCGTCATCGAAGGTCGGCGCGTAACCGATGACGACACGCTCGAACTTGCAAAAATGATCTTTGCGGGAAAGATCAGCACCGACATCTTAGCCGCACTGCGTCGTCGCGGAATCCGAGCCGTCGGGCTTTCAGGAATTGACGGCAATATTATCAACGCCGAAAAACGTCCGCCGCGAGAAATGCTCAACCGCGCAACGGGCGAAAAGGAAACGGTTGATTTCGGCAATGTCGGCGATATTTTGGAGATCAACACCGATCTGCTCAAACTTTTGCTCGATGCGGATTATCTGCCCGTCGTTTCTTCGCTCGGCGCGGATTCCGGCGGTGCGGTTTTCAACATCAACGCCGACACCATCGCATCGGAAATCGCCGCGCAATTAAAGGCGGAAAAGCTGATCTTGCTGTCGGATGTCAACGGAATTTATCTCGACCCGAATGATAAAACGACAAAACTTTCACAAATTTCCGTATCGGAAGTCGAAGAGTTGATTTCCGGTCAAAAAGCGACCGGCGGAATGATTCCGAAACTGCAAAGTTTGATCACAATTTTAGAGCGCGGCGTAAAATCGGCGCATATCATCAGCGGTTCAAAACGCAACGCGCTCCTTTCGGAAGTTTTCACCGACGAAGGCGAAGGCACGATGTTTATTAATGGATAATTGATAATGGATAATTGATAATTAATTCTGACTTTCAAAGATAAGCGGTTGTTTTTGAGCAACTGTTTTTAATTATCAATTATCAGTTATCAATTATCCATTATTTAGTTTTCCTGTTCTCAAATTTTCTGTGTTACAAAAGTATTATGAAACTTTTCGAACTGACCAAATATTTAATGAATATTCCTTCAATTTCGGGCGACGAAAAAGCGATCGGTTTTTTCCTGCGCGATTATCTGACGAATTTGGGCTGGAAGGTCGAACTCCAGCCGGTGTCGGAAAATCAAAATAATGTAATTGCTTATTTGAATGGCACGCCGGACGTTTTTCTTTCGACGCATCTCGATACCGTTCCGCCGTTTATTCCGCCGACCGAAGCCGATGATAAGATTTTCGGTCGCGGCGCGTGCGATGCCAAAGGAATAATCGCGGCGCAAATTACGGCGGCGGAAAAACTTCGGAAAGCCGGAATTAAAAATCTCGGTCTGCTTTACACGGTTGACGAAGAACAGGGAAGTTCGGGCGCGCGCACCGCGAATCTGCATCCGATCGCGGAAAAATGCAAATATTTGATCAACGGCGAACCGACCGACAACGATCTCGCCATCGGCTCGAAAGGCTCGCTGCGGCTCTATATCAAAACAAAAGGAAAAGCCGCGCATTCCGCCTATCCCGAACAAGGAGATTCGGCGATCATAAAACTTCTCGATATTTTGCAGGACATTCAAAAATTAAAACTTCCTTACGACGAATTTTTCGGCAAAACGACACTGAATATCGGTTTGCTTTCCGGCGGAATCGGCACGAATGTCGTCCCGCCGAATGCCGAAGCCGGAATTCATATCAGAATGGTCAGCGAACTCGAACCCGTAATGAAAATCCTCAAAAAAGCGGTAAAAGATCGTGGCGAGATTGATGTAATGTCATGCAGCCTGCCCGTGAAAATGCTTGAAGTCGAAGGATTTAAGCAAAAAGTCGTCCGTTTTACGACCGACATTCCGCATCTGCCGAATTGGGGAACGCCGCTTCTTTTAGGTGCCGGCTCGATCCTCGACGCGCACACTTCGCACGAATTCGTTTTGAAAAAAGATCTGGAAAAATCGGTCGGGCTTTATGAAAACCTGGTGAAGAAGTTGTTAAACACATAGAAATATAGAACACAATAGTTTATTGATTTTTTGTTTTGGTTTTTGATTCCATTTAATATTTGGGCGAAACGGAGTTTTTTTTAAGAAAAAAATTATGTGTTCTATGTTTCTATGTGGTTAAAAAAAATATGACCAAAAGATATTTAGACAAATTGACTTACGAGGTAATCGGGGCGGCAATCGAAGTTCATAAATCTCTCGGACCGGGGCTTTTAGAAAGTGTTTATCACGAATGTATGAAGCACGAATTAACTTATAGAAAAATTAATTTTCAAACAGAATTAAGCGTTCCAATACATTTTAAGGGTTTGATTTTAGAAACTGAATTGAGATGTGATTTATTAATAGAATATTGTTTAACTGTCGAGTTAAAAGCAGTTGCCGAACTTACGCCAATTAACGAAGCGCAATTATTGACTTATATGAAGTTATTGAAATCACCAAAAGGAATTTTGATTAATTTTAACTGCATCAATCTTTTCAAAAACGGACAGAAAACTTTTGTAAATGAACTTTTTAGAGATTTACCGGAAAATTAAACACATAGAAACATAGATCACATTAGTTTATTAATTTCTTATTTTGGTTTTTGATTAAATTTAATAGTTAGGCGAAATGGAGTTTTTTTCAAGTAAATAAATATGTGTTCTATGTTTCTATGTGTTTAATAAAAATATGAAAATTGCACTGCTCGGCTACGGCGCGATGGGGAAACTCATCGAAACCTTAGCTGTTAATAAAAATCACGAAATTACCGTAATTATTGACGAAAAAGACGCTGAAATTTCTGCAGAAATGTTAGCGGAAAAATTAAAAGGCGTGGATTCGGCGATTGATTTTTCCGCTTCGGAAGCCGTCCAAAGAAATGTCGAAGCATGTTTGATGGCAAATGTTCCGCTGGTCGAAGGCACGACGGGCTGGAACGCGCAAATTGAAGAAATTAAAGAGCTTGTCGAAGAAAAAAACGGCGCATTCGTTTTCGGCGCAAATTTTTCGATCGGCGTGAATTTGTTTTACAAAATTACCGAATATGCTGCGGAACTTTTCAGCAAATTTGAAGATTACGAAGCATTTATCGAAGAGCAGCATCATTCGCGCAAATTGGACGCGCCGAGCGGGACGGCTTTGAAATTAAAGGATGTTGTGGCAAAACACATCACCAAAGATTTCAGCGTTTCTTCGACGCGTGCCGGAAATATACCCGGAACGCACCGCGTCGGTTTTGACGGAGTTGCCGATCAAATTCTGCTCGAACATTTTGCCCGTTCCCGCGAAGGTTTCGCGTCCGGCGCAATTTTAGCGGCTGAATGGATTCGCAGGAAAAAAGGTTTTTGGGAATTTACGGAAGTAATGGACGAGATTTTGTCAGAACCGCCTGCGTAAGCGGGCGATGGAAAAGTTAAAATTATAGGTAAGCAGGTAGCAAAAGTAACAAGGTCTAATGATTCTAAAACGTAGAACAGGCTGTTAGCCTGTTCTACGCTTGGATATTAGTGTTCCGACGTGAACAGGCTGACAGCCTGTTCTACTTTTATTACGCCGCATAACATTTACTTATACCATTTCTACCTAGAAACCGTGCATTAGAGTCAGTAGCGGTTTGCGTCAGCAACTGCGTCAATTGCTCATCATGGATAACGCGTCGGCTCACGCCGACGCTACTGACCAATGCACGATTTCTAATGGTAAACGGTATAAGCAGGTGAGCATAAGTTTTACGGTTTATTAAAAGGCACGAAAAGTTTTTATCAACCTTATATTTGCCGGAGTTTGACCGGATTCTTCACTTTTACCTGACTATTTAATTTTTACCGCTTGCGCCGCCGCTCCACATTTCGAAGCTTCCCCATATTAGATCTATTGTTTTTTCGTTCGCCGCAAAATTTTTTGTTGATGCGCCGATAATCATTATGTAGTTATCGGTAATATCGGTTCCGACGAGAATTCTTAACTTTCCTTTGCTTCCGTCTTCCAAAACTGTCAGCGCATCACCAACCGCATAGTCTTCACTTTCCGCTCTCAAATCACCGATCGGCGTTACTGTTTGCCCCAATTCTTCGAGAAACTCTAAAGCATCAAGCAGCAGATCATCTTTGGTTAAAGTTTTATCTTTGTAAGCCAGCACGAAAATATCAATATTTGTCGGCTCGCCGGTATTGATAATCATTACCTCAACTCCACCTTCTTTAACTGTTTCCGCCACCGAATTTGAAGGCACATAAAAACCGTAACCTTTTTTCTTGTCGTAGATATAATCCCAATTTTTCGGAACGGCAATTTTACTGTTGACTGTTTTGGCTTTTCCCGTCGTCGGTCTTTGAGCCGACACATTCGTATTAAAACCTTGTATTGCCACGAGCGTGAATAATACACCTGATAAAATGCTGAATATTCGATAGTTTTTCATTAGATTTTCTCCTTTAATTTGTAATTAATTATCGTCGAACAGACCTTTCGACACTTTTGAAAAAGACCTGCTTAATTTTGTGCAGCAAATCGCCAAAACTTGGCTCTCCGCTCTTATAAACGACAATTCGGGCGAAAAAGTGTCATTCGGCAAAAAGTTATTCTTACGTTATTTTTTTGTTGATTAATCCTGAAAAATGGGGTTTTTACTAAAAATAGATTTACAAAAATAAAAATTGTTCTATACTCACTGTTAACTACGAAATAAATTCTCCCAACCCTAAAATAGTGATTTTACTCTTGAATGAAATCTGAAAGATTAAAACAGATCGAAGAAATCTATCACGCGGTTTTGCAAATTTCGCCCGAAAAGCGCGAGTCTTTTCTGGCAAAACATTGCGGCAGCGATGAGGATTTGCGCCGTGAAGTAGAATCCTTACTGATATTTGAAAAAAGCGGTGAAAATTTTCTCGACGCACCGCCCGAATCGCTTGTCGCCGAGATGCTCGGCGAACAAGAAAGCCCGGACAACTTGATCGGCAGTGAAATTAGTCATTACCGGATCAAAAATTTTCTCGGCAAAGGCGGAATGGGCGCGGTTTATCTGGCACACGACACCCGGCTTAATCGGCAAGTCGCGCTGAAAATTCTGCCTCCTGATTTTATTGATGATAAAGGAAGAATGGCGCGGTTTGTCAAAGAAGCGAAAACTGCTTCGGCGCTGAATCATCCGAATATCATCACGATTTATGAAATCGGCGAGATCGGCGAAACGCATTTTATTGCCGCCGAATATATCGAGGGCGAAACTTTGCATTCGCATCAAAAAAAACACCCGAAAAATCTGCCTTCCGTGCTTGAAATTGCGATTCAAATCGCTTCCGCACTCGATGCGGCGCATTGTGCGGGAATTATTCACCGTGATATAAAACCCGAAAATATAATGGTTCGCCCCGACGGATTCGTCAAAGTTCTCGATTTCGGCATTGCCAAGCTGACCGCCGATTTAGGAATACTCGATGCGGATTCCGGCGCGGATTTCCGGCAGATGGAAAATCTGCAATCCGAAGAAACGAGTCCGGGAATAATTATCGGTACGCCGAATTATATGTCGCCCGAACAGGCACGCGGCAAAACGGTTGATGCGCGGTCGGATATTTTCAGTTTCGGAATCGTGTTGTATGAAATGCTTTCGGGTAAAAAAGCGTTTACCGGCGAAAATGCGTTTGAGGTGATCGGCAAGATTTTGGACAACGAGCTGCCTTCGATCAAGAAAATATCGGTTGATTTTCCGTCCGAAATCGAACGAATCGTCAACAAAACATTGAGAAAAAATCTTGAAGAGCGTTATCAAACCTCAAAGGATCTGTTGGTTGATCTGAAGGCTGCCAAGCAGAATTTGGAATTTCAAGACCAACTCGGACGAACATCTTCGCCGAATTGGGAAAATCCGCAAACGCATCTGACAAACATGCCGACGGAAGCCGGATTACAGCCGACCCAATCGAGCGCGGAATTTATCTCTCAGACCATCATAAAACATAAATACCGGGCGTTTTTTATCATTCTTTTTATTCTTTCAACGGTCGTCGGTCTCGGCTACCTGTCTTTTTTCAAACGCACCGCCTCCGGCGCAAAACAGATAAACTCTATCGCCGTAATGCCTTTTGTCAATGATAGCGGTAATGAAAATATCGAATATCTTTCGGACGGAATGACCGAAACTCTGATCAGAAGTCTTTCAACAATTCCGAATCTGTCAATCAAAGCGCGAAGCACGGTCTTTACTTATAAGGGCAAGGAAAAATCGCCGCAAACGATCGGCGCGGAATTAAATGTTGACGCGGTTTTACTGGGACGGCTTGTTCAAAGAGGCAGAGACCTGAAACTTAATCTTGAATTAGTGGATACCGCCACGCAGGATATTTTATGGACTGAAATTTACGAGCGCAAAATAAATGATCTGGTTTCTTTGCAAAGTGAAATTGCCCGGGACGTTTCGGACAAATTACGTCTGAAACTAACGACGGCGGAGCAAAATCGGGTTGCCAAAACATTTACGACAAATTCCGAAGCCCAGCAGTTATATCTGAGAGGACGTTTTTACTGGAATAAAAGAAATGTCAAAGATTTTGAAAAAGCCATCGAGTATTTCAAGCAGGCAATCGAAAAAGACCCGTATCACGCGCAGGCTTACGCGGGATTAGCCGACACATATGCATTGATGCCTCTATACGGCAATTTCCGACCGACCGAATATATGCCGAAAGCCAAGGATTCGGTACTCAAAGCACTCGAAATAGACGGCAATCTGGCAACATCTCACGCATCGCTCGGACGGATTTTAAATTCCTACGATTTTGACTGGGCAGGCGCGGAGCGGGAATACAAAATCGCCATTAATCTTAATCCGAATTATGCGACCGCTCACCAGTGGTATGCGGAGCATCTGGCTTTCAAAGGAAGAACGGACGAAGCGCTTGAAGAAATTGCGAAGGCGCTCGAAATTGATCCGTATTCCGTAACGATTAACCGGATGAAGGGCAATATTTTGGGATTTACAAAAAGGTATGACGAAGCCATTGTCCAATTGAAAAAAACGGAAGAATTATTTCCCGAAAATGCTCTGGTAAAATTTAATCTCGGTGATGCTTTCGCCGCACAGGGAAAGTATTCGGAAGCAATCGAGCAATATCTTGCGGCATTGCGTCTGGACGCAGAAAACCCCGAAACTATTCAAAAGTTAAAAGATGCCTACGAAACCGGCGGCTGGAACGGTTTTTGGCAAAAGTATCTGGAAAATCAATTGGAACTGAGGAAAACTCTTTTGGAGAAAGACCAAACCGCCTATATTGACAATGAAGGCATCGCATATGCGTATGCCGCAGTCAAAGATAAAGCCAAGACGCTCGAATACCTCAATAAAGCGTTTGCGGAACGCGATCCGGATTTAGTTACGATCAAAACCTCCGAAGTTTACGGTTTTTTGGCAGACGACCCGCAGTTCAGAGAATTAATCAAAAATATCGGATTGCCCGAATAATACCGAAATCGTTTTAATTTTCCAATTGCCGACGTGTTAGAAATTAATCTTCAACTATCTGCTACCGCAGACGGTTCTGACCCGTATAATATAAAATTTACTGTAACCTTAATTGGCATTCGCACCGACAATATAGCTGTCGCGGGCGCGAATAACGAGATTCGGACGATTGACGCGCACCTTTATTTTCTTTTGTTCGCCGTTTTCGCCGACTTCCGCGGGATAATAACCGATGTTGTATTGACGGCGAAGCTCTTCGGCAATTCCTTCAAAGGCGGAGGTCAAGCCGCCCGGCGTAGATTCGGGACGAAAAACTCTGCCGCCCGTCAGTGTTGCCAGATCATCGAGATATTGTCTGCCGCGCACGTAATCTTCGCTTCGCAAACCTCTCGGAACTTGTCCGCCCATTCCCGGTATTCCGATTGACGGCGTTGAAGTCATCGGTCCATTGCCGCCGCCGATTCCCCTGATTGCCAGAAAAGTGTTGTAATAAATCGGAAAAATCAGCGCATCTGCTTCCGCCGCATCCCGCAAGGTCGAATCGTAACTTGCCCGGAAAGATTCCGTATCAACGCCGTCCGTGAATAACACGACCGCTTTGCGACCTTCGATTTTATCGAGCCGTTTTCCGAGAGAAACCTCCACCGCATCATAAAGTTTTGTTCCTCCGCCGAAATTGGCGCGGTTGATCGCACGATAAATTTTTTGACGATCATTCGTTACATCGGTCAAAATGTTTACGCTCGAATCGAACGTGATGACCAGCACGCTGTCCTGCGGTTTTAATTGATCCACAAAAGCCGTTGCCGCCGCCCGAATTTCCTCGATTTTATAAAGTGCCGAGGAGCTCGTATCGAGCACCAACAACACCGTAAAAGGTTTGTCGGTCGTGCCGAAATAAGTGACTTCCTGTTCGACACCGTTTTCAAAAATCTTAAAATTTTCCTGCCCTAAACCCGGAATATAAATTCCGTCGCGGTTATAAACCGAAACGGGAATTGTTATCAGATTCGATTCGATTTTGACAATTTCTTCGCCTTCGACAATATCCGCACCGTCTGTTAGTACGGTTTCGTCAGTTTGGTCTTTTGTTTTTTTATCTTCTTTTTTCTTTTTATCACGGCTCGATTTGGCAAAAATCGGAATTGATCTGCTTCCCGAAGATTCGGAATAGCCGATTTCTTTCGGCTCCTGTTCGCTCGTGTTCTCGGAAGACATCGGTGTCGGCGCGGTTTTGATGCGTCTGCCCGATTGCGCTCCGATTATCGAAACCAGACCGAAAACAATCAATCCGACAAATATAAATCTTTTTAACATCTTACTTTTTCCTCAAATTTTATTGAAAACTTCGCGGTGTTTGAATTTAAGATGCAAATTTCGCTTAAAAAGTAAGAAAAAATTTTGTCAAGAGTTTGTTAAGCTGAAAAATCGGTAAAGATAAAATGATTCAGCCGCAAAAAGGCACGAAAACGCAAAATTATATTTTCAATTTTTGCGTTTTCGTGCTTTTTTGCGACTACAACAGTCTTATTTATTATTTTCAAGATCAAGCGTTTCGCGCCCGATTCCGAGCGCATCGGCGACACGGTTGATGTAATTAAACCACGAAGCAATAAGCGTAATCTGCAAGATCGCCTGATCGTCAAAACCGACCGACCGCAGTTTTTCGTGATGTCCGGGATGAATTTTTACGGCATCCTTCGTCAGTTGAATGACGTAATCGCACATCACGCGCTCAGCCTGGGTAATCGGCGCGTTTTCGTAATCGGTTTTCAGCTTTTCGATCAAATCATCGTCCAGGCTGACGCGACGCAGAAACTCTGCGTGAGATTCCAGTCAGTAAAAGCAATCGTTCGTTTTTGAAACCATTGTCGCGATCATCTCGTGCTGCCGCCGTTCAAGCGGCAAATCCGGCGACATCAACGCGCTAAATGTCGAAAAAGCGTGAAAAAGCGCGTCCGGGATCAGCGTATGCGAATCAACGATTGATTCATTGATCGAACTCGCGCTGCCGACCGGAGTCGCATATTCCTGCGGGTAAGTTTTGCGCGTTTCCATCAAAATCTTTTGCAGTTTCTCGTCCGCGTCTTCAAATTTTATCGTTTTTATCCAAGCCATAATTTATCGTTTGTTAAAATTTATCTTCGGAATAGATGAAAGATGATAGATGATAACTGATAGATTTTATCCTTCATCTATAATCTATCAGTTATCATCTATTCCGAAAAAGTATTATTGCAATTTTGTCGTTTTCAAAGTTGCAATCAACATTTTCTGTAATTCTTCGCAGTCATTTAAAAGAGATTCTGCTTGTTTTTCAGTAATAAAATCGCCATCACGCAAAAGCCGAAGCCAAAAATTGGTCTTAAATGCTTCTTTATTTGCCACCGAAATTTTCTTGGCAAAATCCGTTCGATCTTCACCCTGTCGTGCTTCTTCAATCAAAACGCCGACCGAAGTTCCCGAATCCAGAATTTTTTTCGACAAAACACACTCGTGCTTTTCGTCATTCAAAACCTCTTAAATTTTAATTATATTCCCGCTTGCAGATTGTCAGAAATTGTAGCAAGTCTTTGATAAACAAACAAATAGCAAACGACTGGAGCGCAAGCGGCTCGCTTGCACCGTCGCGATAGCGACGGAATGACGTTTGATTCCAATCAAGTTGATTGGAATCAAACGCTTTTTCGCGCTTCCGCGCTCATGCAAGCGAGCCGCTTGCGCTCCAGTCTTTTAAGACAAAAGCTTTACCTTTTACCTTATTTCATTCCCGTCCGAGTCGAGTTTGATGACTTCGCCGTAACCGAGTTCACGAATTCCCTTTTCGACCTTTTCCAGATCGCCGACGATGATCCAGATGATTTCATCCGGGCGAACGAATTTTTTTGCCGCATTTGCCAGCTGCGCTTCGGTCAAACCGCGCATTGACGCACCGTAATTTGACCAGTAATTATCGGGCAGATTGTAATTGACGAGATCAATCGCCGCCGCTTCCAATGCGGAAAGCGTTTCAAATCTGCCGGGTAATCTGAGAGTCATATTTCGCATAATGCTCTCGAATTCTTCGCCCGAAACGGGACGATTTCCGGCGACATCGGCAATTTCTTTTTTGACTTCGATCATTGATTCTTTGGTTTTATCGGTTTGAACCGGAGCAAGAACGAGAAACGCGCGCTGTCCGCGTGAATCGCGCAGTTGCCCGCTCGTGCCATAACTCCAGTGTTTATCGAGTCTTAAATTTCGATTAAGGCGCGAAGTCGCCATTCCGCCGAAATTTTGAAAAACGGGTTGCGCGGCTAAATCTTCCGTCTGTCCGCTCGGTTCGGAAACGTGCGCGGCGAGAATCGTTGATTGCGACGCGCCCGGGCGATCAAGCAAATAAATCTTTTTGCCCGGAGTTTTCGCCACGGTCGTCAGGTTTTTCTTCGGCGCATTACCCGCCGTCCAATTTCCGAATGATGCTTCAAGCATCGGTACGACTTGGGCAAGCGTCGTATCGCCGGTAACGATAATGGTCGAACTTCCGGGCTTAAACCAATCGGCATGCCATTTCATCAAATCTTCGCGGGTGATTGATTGAACGGTTTGTTCGCTGCCCGAAGCAGGTTTGCCGTAAGCGTGATTCGCGCCGTAAAGAATCGCGGGCATCACGCGCAGAGCAAGCGGATTCGGCGAGGCTTTTTCCTGCGCGATCTGCGAGATGCGGCTCTGTTTTTCAATCGAAAACTGATTCCGGGGAAACGCCGGATTCAAAACGACATCCGCCATAATTTCAAGCGAAGGTTTCAGATTTGCCGCTGTTGATTGCAAACGGACAAACGACATATCGAGCGAGCTTCCCGTATTAAGATTTGCGCCGAGCGAATCGAGTTGATTGACGATCTCAAACGCGTCGCGCGTTTTCGTGCCTTCGTCCATCAAACCCAAGGCAAGCGTCGCAAGCCCTGATTTTTCGGGCGAATCCGAAGAAATTCCGGCATCAACGGCGAGAGCGACATTAACGATCGGTGCGGAATGTCTTTCCAGAAGAACAACGTTCAGACCGTTTTTGAGTTTGGCGCGCTGAACCTTCGGAAAACTGATTTCCGGCGCACTTCCCAAAGTCGGAACTTGTTTGCGGTCAACCAGAGTTTTTCCGGCGGCGAGTTTTTCAAAAGGTTTGACAACCATCGTGTAGTGATTCGCCCTGAGCCATTTATTTGCGGTCGCCTTCACCTGTTCGGGCGTGGCGGTTGCCATCCATTCGAGTCTTGTCAGATAAAAATCGGGCGAACCGCCGTATGTCATACTCTCCGCCAAAATATCGCTGCGACCGCCGAAACCGCCCAATCTCTCCATACCGCGTAAAAATCCGGCGAGATTACGATTTTGCGCTCTCTGCAATTCTTCGCTCGTGATGCCTTTTTCCAAAACTTCACCGACTACAGCTTCAATTTCACGCTCAACGACTGCCGGATCCACGCCCGGTTTGACTGTGGCGATCAGATACACGCCGCCCGCCAATTCGCCTTCGCGCACGGATGCCGAAACATTTGTCACCAATTCTTTTTCATAAACCAGCCGTTTGGTCAGCCGCGCACTTTTCGAACCGGTCAGAACATCTGCCAGAAGCGACAGATCCTGCAATTCCTTATCCTTCCAGTTCGGCGCGTGATAAATGCGGTAAATGCGCGCCTGCGGAACTCTGTCCTGCATTTCGTCGCGGATATTCCTTTCAAAAACGGGAATCCATTTTTCCGTTCGCGGCAGAGGCGGTCCGGGTTTGATGTCGCCGAAATATTTTGTCACTAATTCCAGAGCCTTTTCCGCTTTGATGTCGCCGGCAAGCGAGATCACAGCGTTATTCGGTCCGTAATAGGTCGCATACCATTCCTTGATGTCGTCCAGAGTCGCCGCGTCCAAATCTTCCATTCTGCCGATCGGCGACCACGAATACGGATGCGAATACGGGTAAATTTTTCCGGCGATTTCCGAGAAAACCCTGCCGTACGGCTGATTTTCGCCCTGCCTTTTTTCGTTTTTGACCACGCCGCGCTCGCGTTCGAGCATTTCACTTGAAATATAATTAGCGAGAAAACCCATCCGGTCGGCTTCTAAAAAGAGAGTTTTTTCGAGCGCGGAAACCGGAACATCTTCAAAGAAATTCGTCCGGTCGGTATTGGTCGTGCCGTTGCGGTTGTTCGCGCCGAGATCGTCCATCGCTTCGCGGAAACCGAACGGGTGATTTTCCGAACCGTTAAAAAAGAAATGTTCAAAAAGATGCGCGAATCCGGTTTTCCCGCGATTTTCGTTGCGCGAACCGACGTGATACCACATATTTACGCCGACGACCGGGACGCTTTCGTCTTCGTGTACGAGCAGCGTCAAACCGTTTTCAAGCACGAATTTCTTATATTTGATCTCATACTGCGAACGGTCGAATTTCGCAGTTTGGGCAAACATCTGCCCGAAAGTAACCGTAAGAATGGCAAAAGTCAGAATCAGCTTTTTCATATTTGTTCCTCAAAAATATATTTGGACGTTTTTCCTAAAAAGTCCTTTTACTTCGATAAATGTTTAAGTTTTCCTTAGTAGTGATTTTGTAAGTTAAGATATTTACGCAGTAAATTACAAATTTGTTTATATTTTACCGAAATAAAAAATTAGTTTTCTGAAATTATTTCATTTGGAAAACTCAAATCGTGTGATTTTCCCCGAAAAATTCAGGTATCGCTTTATCAACTTTTACATTTAGTAATAAATCATTTTTTTTGAAAAAAAAAGAAGAAAAACACCCTTGATTTATTGCTTATTCCCGGCTTTGTAAGTAAACTCTCGTGAGTGATTAGACTAACATCTTTTCACTGCTAAAATTTAAAAACGAAGATAGAAAAAAATGAAAAACTTGAAATTTATTTCGATTGTCACCTTATTTACGCTCTCCATCATTGTGATGCAGGGTTGCAGCTTCAGCACTGCCAATATGAGCAGTTTAGAAACGTCGAAAGACAAAGACGGTAAAGAAAAGGCTTCCGCCTTTAAATCCGGTGAAACGCTTTATGCTAAAGCAAATATCGCCAACAATCCGGGCAAAGTTAAAGTCAAATTTTATCTGGTTGCCGATGATGCAAAAGGCGTTACCAAAGGAGAAACCTTAAAAGGCTCGGATGTTTCGGTAGATGTCGAAGGCGACGCGGCGGCAAGCTATTCCGTCCCGGTTTCACCCGGATTTCCTGCCGGAACCTATACGTTAAACGCCGATATGATAAACGAAAACGGCGAAAAGAAAGACAGCAAAACAACAAAAGTTACAGTTGAAAACACGAGTGCGCCAATGACTGATACCACAACAGCGCCGGATTCGGACAGCGAAGCCGACGAAGCCAAAGACCAATAATTTATAATTATTTCTAACAAACCAACCATAACCAAAGTAAAATCGTGTAGTCAACTCTCTGAAACTTCAAAGAGTTGACTACACGATTTTACTTTGAACCCGCTAATTTCTAATGAGCCGGCATCACGCCGTTGATCGCTTCTTTTGCTTCGTGCGGTGCGTCAGGCAGAAAGAAGAATAAAATTCCTAAAATCGCGTAAACCGAAAGCAGCTGAACGCCTTCGACCCAGTTGCTTTCGCCGTCCGAGCAGATTTGTTCGACGATGATGATCGAAGCCATCACGGCGACGACTTCCGGTATCGTAAATTCCAGATTCATCGGAGTGCCGAAAAGATACGACGCGAAAATCAGGATCGGCGCGACAAACAGGGCGATCTGCAAACTCGATCCGAGCGCGATCCCCAAACTCAAATCCATCTTATTACGCATTGCCATCAGAATTGCCGACGAATGTTCCGCCGCGTTTCCGATAATGGCGACGACGATGACACCGACGAAAACTTCCGTAAATCCGAGCGCACCGCGTGCCGCTTCGACCGCACCGACCAGAAATTCCGAAATCAGAGCGACAAATGCCGTCGCAACCAGAAGTGTAATTACCGAACGCTTTTTCGACCAGTGCTCGCCGGATTCTTCCTCTTCGTGTCCGACCTTTTGCGCCGCGCCTTGCATCGCTTCGCCGACGAATAAATCCTTGTGCGTAACGAGCGAAAAATAAAGCGTGCCGAGATATGTCAAAAACAGTACAATCGCAATCGCCAGAGAAAGATTCTGTTCTTTCGCCGGAGTCCAACCGCCCTGCGCGACCGGAACATTATCGGCGGCAAGGTGAAAAATCGTCGGAATCAAAAGGGCAATCGCCGCCAGCGTCAGAGCCGTCGCCAATGAACTCGCTGCCGTTCTTTCAAAGTTCTGCGTCTTAAATTTCGCGCCGCCGAAAACAAGCGAAAGTCCTAAAACGAGCAGCAGATTTCCGATTATCGAACCCGTGATCGAAGCCTTGACCACGCCTTCCAGACCTTTTGACAGGGCAAAAAGCGCGATAATAAGTTCCGCCGCATTGCCGAAAGTCGCATTGAGCAGACCGCCGACACCCTGACCGAGATGTTCCGCCAGATGTTCGGTCGCCTTTCCCATCCAGCCCGCGAGCGGAATGATCGCGATACACGCGACGATAAAAAGCCACGTCGGATTATCGAGCGCGGGAATAAACCGGAGCGCAATCGCTATCGGAACAAAAATCAACAACCAATCAAGCGAAGGCTTGAGCCAGGAAGATTTAGAATTTGTTTCTGTCATATTTAATTTCGGATTTAATTTGAACTCAGAAATAAGGGATTATCGCATAAATTATTGCCGAATCGCCACTCTCGAAAACTTACGAAACAACTAACACGAAAATTTACTGATTCAACATTGCCGATAAAATGAGGAAAAATTACAATGCTAGTGCGAAAACCACTTGGATTCGTACAAAAACTTTCAAATGACACCAAACGAAGTAATTTATCACATCAAACAAAATCGCCAATTTACCGAAACCTGGTCGCATTTCACGCGTGAGGAAAAAGAAGATGTCATTCGCCGTATGGAAACGCAAAAACCCATCGACATCGAAAAAGTTCTGATCGAAGTAAAAACCGGACAAAACCGGCTTTTTTAGAATTTTTGGTTTTGGATTTTTAATTGGGAAATAAAAGCAATCCCAACTGACTTT
>JBBRVS010000067.1:0-25095 GCA_038246645.1 Pyrinomonadales bacterium | reverse complement strand
GCAAATTCGCGCATTAATTCAATAATCTGAGGAATACTTTCCGAAGTTGCTTTTCTAATTTGAAGATTCATTTTAGCTATTCCAGGCGATCCGGCTTTTCAGGCGCATAATTGTTTTGTCTTTGCCGAGCTGCTCCATCGCGGCGAGCATCGAAGGTCCGACCGCTTGTCCGGTAAGCACAACTCTTGCGCCGTTTAAGACAACGCCGAATTTTGTGTCTTTTTCTTCGCAAAACCCGCTGACGACTTCGTGAATCGGGTCGTGCGACCAGTCTTCAACCGTTTCAAATTTTTCGGCGAGTTCGGGCAGCCAAACTTTTAGATCGGGGAATTTTTTGAGATTTTTCTCGATTGCTTTTTCGTCAAAATCAAAATCTTCGCTAAAAAATGCGCGTCCTTGCCCGGAAAAATCCTTGAGCGTGTAAAATCTTTCGCGGATCAGATCAACGGTTTTGGCAAACCATTGCGCGTCTTCTTCTTCATATTCCTCGCGCCAGAGTTTTGCCGCTTTTAATTCTTTTGCGACAAATGGCAAAAGCTCCTCGAGCGGCAGCGTGCGGATATATTCGGCGTTCATCCAGATCGCTTTGTCGTCCGTCCAGCGTTTCGGGTTATTTGCGTCGAAATTAAAAGTCGCGTTCGAGCGGTGAATTCCGCTTAAAGAAAATTTTTCGGTCAGCTCTTCCAAAGAATAAATTTCCTGTTCTTCGCCCGCCGACCAGCCGAGAAGGGCGAGAAAATTGCGAAACGCGGCGGCTAAAAAACCTGCGTCGCGGTAAGTCGTCATCGAAACGATTTCGCCGTGAATTCGTTTTGAAAGTTTTTTTCCGCCCGGAGCTAAAATCAGCGGAAGATGCGCGAAACGCGGCGGCTGTTTGCCTAACGCTTCGTAAATTAAAATCTGTTTATGCGTGTTCGTTAAATGATCCTGCCCGCGAATTACGTCGGTAATTTCCATTTCGATGTCGTCGCAAACGACTGCCAGATTATAAAGCGGATGACCGTCGGAGCGCAGTAAAACCAAGTCTTCGATTTCTTCATAATCTCTTTCCTGCAAACCATAAACCGCGTCTTCAAAAGAAGTTTTGCCGCTGTCGCCGACTTTCAGACGAATCGCAAAAGGTTCGCCTTCCGAAGCGCGTTTTTCGGATTCTTCCTTTGATAGATCGCGAAATTCATTATCGCGCATATTTTTTTCGCCTTGATTGGCACGCGCTTTCTGGGCGATGGCGGCTTTGATATTTTTATCATTCGGCTGGGCTTTCGGCGTAAAATCGCGATATGCTTTGCCTTCTTCCAATAATTTCAGCGCAGCGGCGCGATGTTTGTCGGCATTATTCGATTGAAAAATTATTTCTTCATCGTGCGAAAAACCGAGCCATTCCAAGCCTTCCAAAATCGAGCGCGTTGATTCTTCGGTCGAACGCGCAATATCGGTGTCTTCAATTCGCAGAAGAAATTTTCCGCCGACGCTGCGGGCGTAAAGATAATTAAAAAGCGCGGTTCGAGCCGAACCGATATGCAGATAACCCGTCGGCGACGGTGCAAATCTAACTCTTATAGTCATAAAAAACAGTTTCACGCAAAGGCGCACTAAAGCGCAAAGTCGAAAATTAAAAATTCGGCTAAAAACAAGAAAAGCTATCAAACCCGAAATTTGATAGCCGAAAAATCTAAAATCTAAATGGCGGAGACGACAGGATTCGAACCTGTGGAGGGCGATTAACCCTCAACGATTTAGCAAACCGCCGCTTTCAGCCGCTCAGCCACGTCTCCGTTTTGCTTTATCTAACAAAAGCATTTTTCATTCTAGCAACGGAGCAAACTTTGTCAAGCGTCCGTGCATCACATAAGTCAAACTTTTTAATCTTTGCTTGACACAATTGAGATTTAGACACAAAATACCTAAGATACAAGTGGTTTGTCTTTGAACATAAATATGTAGTTTTTATTTAATGCGCTAAATTTTTAGCACTCCGAACAAAAAGTTCTCCCTGAAACTTGTTTGGCAGGAGGTCGCTTTTTCAAATGGTTTCTTCAGTTTTGCCGATAAAAAATATTCTAAAGCCGATTTTAATTATGCTGACCGCTTTTGCCGCAGTATTTATTTCCGTGTCTGAAACAGAGGCAACGGTTATTGTTCAGAGCACCGGGAAACTCGGCGTAATTAAAGGCGTAGTCCGTGATAAATCCGGCAACCCGATTGCCAAAGCATCGGTTGCGGTTTTCCGCGTCGGCACGTCGAAACTTTTGAAACAGGTTTTTTCATCTTCCGACGGAAGTTTCTTGGCAAAAATTTTGCCGGGAACTTATTCGATTCTGGCGGTTGCCGAAGGTTTTAATCCGATTTCGTTTTCGGATGTTGAAGTCAGCCGCTCAAAGGAATTGGTTTATAAATTTAATTTAGAACCTTCCGGCAAAGGAAATACTCTGCCGGAGAAAAAAGCCGAGCGAAACAGTTCTAAATATCCGATTCGTCAATCAGTGCTGAAACGTTCGATTTATCAGGTTGACGAAGGCGATGCGCCGATTGATGAACTCAAAGCCGATGAAAAAGTAGATGAAAGTGCGGTAGCAGATACCGAGATAACTCTTCAAACTATTGAAATTCCCGACGAAAGAGAAAAAAAATCAAATCGCAAAGTTCAAACGGTGGTCGAAACATATTTTGCAACTTCGGATGATGAAAATTACACGGGCATCAATTTTGCCACGCTTTTGCCGGTAACGGACAAAACAAATATCGTCATTGCCGGACAAACCGGAACGAGCGAATCGGCACCGAATCGGCTTGAAACCGCCGTCAATGTTCGGGCTAATGACAGTCACAATTTGCGCTTTAAAGGCTCGGTGGCAACTCTCGGCAAAATAAGATCGGGCAAAGGAGAGGAATCGCTCGGACAATTTTCTTTTCAGGCTCTCGATGAATGGAATATCCACGAAGGCATAATTTTGGTTTACGGCTTTGATTATTCGCGTTTTGTCGGCGGCGGAGATGATTCTTCGATCAGTCCGCGATTCGGTTTGCAGTTTGATATAAATTCAAAAACACGTTTTCGCTCCTCTTACACGACCGCCACCGAAGAGCGAACGTGGCAAAGGGCGATTGAACTTGAAAATTCGCAAGTGCTTTTCCGCGAACCGGTGGCGATGCAGGATATTGTCGTTGAAAACGACAAACCGCAATTAAATAAAAGCCGTCGGCTCGAATTCGGTTTTGAACGTGTTTTGGATAATAAATCGAGCATCGAAGCCAATATGTTTTTCGATGCGGTAAGCGGTCGCGGAGTCGGTCTGGTTAATTTGCCCGTTGATTCACTGAGCGGTGAAGGATTCAGCGAATTTGTTGCCAATCAGCAAGGCAAAGCGCAGGGCATCAGAGTCGTCTATACGCGCCGTCTCAACGGAATGTTCAGCACGTCGGCAGGTTACGCTTTCGGAAACGGGCAGAAATTGTCGCCGGAAGCCGTTTCAAATCCGGCAAATGTCTTTGAAGACGACTTTTTCCAGACATTTATCGGGCAATTCGATGCCGATTTTAATAGCGGAACGAGTGTCAGAACAATTTTCCGGCTTTCACCGCAGGCGACGGTTTTTGCCATTGACCCGTTTGCCGGAAGAATGGCGATTTACGATCCGGGTTTGAGTGTTTTGGTTACGCAGTCTTTACCGAATTTAGGTTTGCCGATTCGCGCCGAAGCAATTATTGATGCACGAAACTTGTTTGATATTCAATCAATTGTCAACGGTGAAGAAGGTTCTTTGCGGCTTAATTCGCAAAGGCGAATCTTGCGCGGCGGAATTTCGGTGAGATTCTAGCTCCGGTGCAACCTCAAAATTCTTAAATCCAAAGTCATAAAGTATTTGACTTTGGATTTTTTTGTTTCCAAAATCTTGGATTTTGTATTGAAATTTTGAATAAAAATCCGGCTATTAAGCGTTTATAATAGGCAGAAACACGAAATTTCAGTTGATATTGATTAAAATCAGTTAAAGAAACGCTTGGAACAAATTTTGCGTTAAAAAAAACGGTAAACTGTGTCTTAAAGAATGAAAGGGAAAATGCTGACAAGTTGGAGTTTGATTTGGCTTCTGGCGACCGTGATTTTTGTTGCCGGCGGCGCACTCAATTTGTATCAGCGTTCCTATCACAGCTTGCCTCCGACCGACGGCGTTATCTGGACGCAACAGGCGGACGGAATTTATGCCGAAAAGGTTTTCCCCGGATTTGCCGCTTCGCGTGCCGGAGTTGCGGTCGGCGATAAATTAATCGGGATCAGTCTTAACGATGAAAAATTTGAAGAACTCGAACTGACATCGCCGAACGATATTCAAATTTACCTCGAATCGGCAGGTGTCGGCGGCAGTATCACATATCTCTATCAACGTCCTTCCTATTCATTTGCCAATAATTTTTATTACGCCGATCTGAAAAACATAGACACGTTGCCGCGCTGGACGGCTTCAATGATTTTTCTCACCTTTGTCGGTTTTATCTGGCTCGGAGTCGGGGTTTTTGTTTTATTTAAGCAGGGCAGTCGTTCGCCGTTTGTTCTGCATTTTGCCACGGTTTGTCTGGCGGCGTTTGTTTTTCACGTTTATAGACCACTCGGTCTGGGTAAGGATTTTGATCTGGCGGTCGGCATTTTGGACGATATCGCTTTTGCCGTGTTTGTTCCGCTTTTCCTGCATTTTTGTCTGCGTTATCCGGTGCGAAGCGATGTTTTTGATGAAAAACCCTGGCAAACCTACCTGCTTTATATTACGGCAGTTTTAATCTCGATCGCCAGTCTCTCACTTTCGCTGTATTTTTATCTGATTCCGCAAGACGCAATCGTTGCTCAAATTTCCGATTTGATCGGTAAATACGATCTTTTCGGGGCATTATACATAGCCGGCTTTTATCATTTCGTTGGCGGTATTTCGGTCGGGGCGGGTGTCTTGCTCTGGCGGTTTTTCAAAAAAGGTCAACAAGCGATTGTCCGCCAGCGTTTGAAATGGGCGATGTGGGGAACAATAACCGCCGTTCTTCCGATTTTGGCTTTTCAGATTGCCAGACAGTTTATTTATCTGCCCGAAGACACGCTTTCGATTGCGTTGACGAGTTTGCCGCTGGCTTTGATTCCGCTCAGTTTCGGGCATTCGGTCGTGCGTTACCGATTGATGGACGTTGATGTCGTTATGCGCCGTGCATTGGTGTATGCGATGACAACCGTGGCGATTGCGATGATGATCGGCGCGGTCGCGCTCGGTCTGGTTTATTTGGCGGTCGGAAATAATCTTTCCCCAACCGAAATTACGCTGCGCGGTTTAATTGCCATTATTGCGATGGCGGGAATTATTCTTCTGTCCGAGCCTTTGAAAAAATTTCTGCAGGAACGCGCCGAGCGTTTCTTTTACGGCGAACGCTATGATCTGCGAAACGGTCTGCTCGATTTCGGCAG
This sequence comes from Pyrinomonadales bacterium, assembly GCA_038246645.1. Lineage (GTDB taxonomy): Bacteria > Acidobacteriota > Blastocatellia > Pyrinomonadales > Pyrinomonadaceae > JAHCHG01. Next base: position 19,652 of record JBBRVS010000067.1, on the reverse strand, counting down.
AACTCTTTCGGCTACGACCGCCCTCGAACCGCTTCTTAACGCGTTGACCGAAAGGCTCAGGCAGGTTTTGGATGTTGAAAAAGTTGCGATTTTTATTGAAGACAAAAATTTGACCGAAGGCTATAAAATTGCTAAATCCATCGGTTTAAACGAAGTTTATAAAATACCGAATGATTTCCGTCAGATGATTCGCCAAAAATCCGCCGCCAAAGGAATTGTGCGTGCCGACGAACTCGATCTGCTCGAATTAGAAACAACCAACGGAAACGGCATCCGGCGGCAGGAACTGCATTATTTCGTGCCGTGCGTCGTGCGCGGAAAAATGGTGGCGGTCATCGGTTTGGGTCGCACGTCCGACGGTTCATTGCTATCTTCCGAAGATCTGGAAATTTTACAGATGGTTTCCGGTTATGTCGCCGTGGCGGTCGAAAACAGTCTGCTTTATCAGGAACAGGAAACCCGCGCCGAAGAACTCGAACTTTTGAAGGAATTTAACGAATCAATCGTCGAATCGGTCAATGTCGGTTTGCTGGCGGTTGATGAAATGGGACGCATCACGCGCTGCAATTCGACATTTGAAGAAATGCTCGGATTGAATCGGGAACAATCGATCGGCAAACTTGTCAGAGAAATTTTTGATGAAGGTTTTGCGTTAAATCTCGAAAATATCGTCGGTAAATCGAGCTGGCATTTAACGGAAATTCGCAATGCTTATAAACTTCACACGACCAATTTCAACGGCAAATCTTTGATCTTAAACGTGGCAATCGCGCCGCTTCGCCCGTTTTCCGAGCATCATAAAGGGGCGATCATCGTTTTGGAAGACGTTACTTCACGTGTCAAACTCGAAGAAACTCTCCAGCAGAGCGAAAAACTTTCGAGCATCGGATTGCTTGCCGCCGGAGTCGCCCACGAGGTCAACACGCCGCTGACGGGCGTTTCCAGTTATACTCAGATGCTGCTGAGTATGATTCCCGAAACCGATCCGAAACACGCGCTTTTACTGAAAGTCAGCAAACAAACCGAACGCGCCACCAATATCGTCGGCAATTTATTAAATTTTTCGCGCACCGGAAACGCCACCGAATTTACCGAGATTGATGTCAATAAATTATTAAACGATACGCTTCAATTGCTCGAACCGCAGCTTCGCCAGACGCAGATCGAAATCAAGAAAAACTATTCAAAACTTCCGCCGAAAATCTTCGGAAACGCCGGAAAACTCCAGCAGGTTTTTACAAATTTGATTCTCAATTCCCGCGATTCGATCCTCGGCGAAGGAACGATTACGCTTTCGACCTTGTTTGAAAATGAAGATCAAATCGTGATCGAAGTTACGGACACCGGAACGGGCATCGAACCCGAAAATTTAAACAAAATTTACGATCCGTTTTTCACGACCAAAGGTGTCGGCAGCGGAACGGGTTTGGGAATGGCGGTTTCTTACGGAATCGTGCAGGAACACGCCGGAATAATCGAAGCAACCAGCGAAATCGGCGAAGGAACAACCTTTAAACTCGTTTTTCCGGTCGCGCACAAACAGCACAGACAGCGCGCGGTCAGCTAATTTTTAATGCACAAATTCGTTTTCTACAACCGCCGAATTCTTCCCCGATCCGAAATCAATTTACCCGCAATTTCTTCCGCCGCACTTTACGGAAAAGGCGTTTTTACGACGCTCGCAATTTATCAAAAAACCCCTTTTTTATGGGAAAAACACTGGCGCAGATTAAATGAAAATGCCGGAAAAATCGGCATTGATCTATCGGATTTCAGTAAAGAAACGGTAGTAAAAAATTTATCCGAATTAATCAAAAAAAACGGGATTTCAAATGCGCGCGTGCGCCTGACTTTGTTCGATACTTCCGCAAGTTCGATTTGGAAAACCGAAAGCAAAATTAAAACGAGCCTTTTAATTCAAACGGCGGATTTTCACACGGTTTCCGAAAATCTGCATTTAACCGTTTCGCCTTTTCAAATTAATTCAAAATCGCCTCTTGTAAATATAAAATCCTGTAATTATTTGGAAAATATTCTGGCACTCGAAGATGCAAGAGCAAAAGGTTTTGATGAGGCGATTCGCCTGAACGAACGCGGCGAAATCGCTTCGGCTTGTCTGGCAAATGTCTTCTGGATAAAAGGCAAAACGCTGTTTACGCCTGATCTGAAAACGGGTTGTCTGGCAGGAACAACACGGGAATTTTTAACGGAATTAGCCGAAAAAAACGGTTTCGGAATACTTTTTGTCAAAGAAAATTCAGCGAATTTAATATCTGCTGACGAGGTTTTTTTAACTTCTTCAGGCTTAGGCATTGCGCCGGTCGCGAAAATTGATCAAACTTTTTTTAAAGTTGAAGTTTCCGCAAAATTACAAGAAAAACTTAAAAAATCAATTTAAAAAGAAATTTGATTTAATTTATCATTGCTTTAATTTTTCCTCTATAAATTTATGACCGAATTATTCGGCTCTGCAATTTAAGGCGCAGTAATCTCTAAAAAAGTATCAGAAAAAAAGAAACGACTAGAAAAAGACGTATCTATGCGGTAAAAATTAGCTCCGGTCAAAATTATTTGGTCACCATTTTTTCGGCGTAACTGCCGATGACGAGAAGTTTATACATTTCGCCGCGATACGCTTTGGTCAGGCACAAAACCCAAATAACCAACATCACAAAAGCAATAAACATCCAGATGATCAAAGAAATAACTGTGACAAATAAACCGGCAAAAGGCGAAACCGCCCCCGCAATTAAAGTTAGAATGCCGATTATGACGCTTAAACTTATCGTCAGAGCGCGACATCTGAGATGGTTTGATTCGTTTTCTTTCTCCACTTGAGATCAGATTCAGATTAAATTTAGGCTCATAAGCCTGACAAAAATCGTCAATTTCACAAACAACTGCTACTATATCCACTGAAAAAGCTCCTTTGGTTTGATTTTTTGTTTCTAAACCTGATTATATCTTACCTTTGGAGATTTTTCTTATCTCGAACCCACGTTAAATAAATGCGAATGTCCATTAAAGGTCAAATCGATCATGCAGGATCGCAATCGAAGCCATAACAAAAAGAATTGGATCCATCAACGCGCGCTGATCTGCTTCCATCTTCGGAAGTTCGTCGAGAAATTTGATTACTTCGATCTGCTTAAAAAATGGAACTGATTCGAACCGTTTGCTTCTTAGCAGGTCCTGGAACAGTTCGTACATCGGATTCCCGTCGTGCATCGCGGTCGGCGGAGCAAGGAAAGGCTTTTTCGTTGCGTTGTAAACCTCAGCAGTTACAAAAGGTTTTACCGCTTCCCGAAGAATGTATTTTATGCGCCCGTTGCGCGCCAGAACCGGAACCGGAATCGAGCGGGCAAATTCGAAAAGTTTGTGGTCAAGAAACGGAAGCCTTACCTCAACGGCATGCGCCATATCAAGCCGTTCTGCGGCAAGCACGTAATTTACAAAAAGCGACTTCATCCATAAATATAAGATAACCTTCGCCGGTTCGCGTCCGTAAAGCGAGGTTCGCCATTTGAATTGTCTGAAAAATTCCCGGAACGGATCGCGTTTTTGAAATTTCCCCTGAAACTCGTCCGCGATTATTGACTGAGCAAATTCAAACTTGTCAGCCATGTAATCCGTCAGATGCGGCGGAAAAGCGAGACCTTGGCAAATCCGCGCAAGCCAGGGCGACGTAGCGGCTATTTTTTTTTCGGTCGGAGATTTTGGTGCGATCATCCGAAAAAACATTTTTGCAAATTTAGATAAACCATTTTCAGTGCCGGATGCAAGTACTGCCTGACTTGAAAAATCATATCCGGCAAACAGTTCGTCTGCGCCTTCGCCGCCGATTACTACTTTGTATCCTTCATTTTGAACGGCACGGCTGAGATGAAACCGGGCAGCACCGTGTGCGTTATAATGAACCATCTCGCCGCGACCAACGGCTTCGATGAAAACATCCGCAAAGTCTTTTGCCGTAACTTTCACCGGATGAAAAGCAGCGCCGGCGAATTCCGCGGTTCGCCGGGCGCTTGCCGCTTCATTATAATCCTGATGATCAAAAGCTATCGTAAAAGCGGTTACTTTGCCTTTTGCATGACGCCGGGCAAGTCCGAGAACCGACGAAGAATCGACCCCGCCGCTTAAATAGCATCCGACCGGAACATCTGCGCGCATTCGCAACCGGACCGCCTCGTCAAGTTGCTCACGTACCGATTCGATGATCTCTTCATCGGAAGAATGCGGCGTTTTTTTGGTCTTTTTAGGATAGTTGATGTCCCAATACCGTTCGATCTTTACTTCGCCCCGGTGCGCTCTAAGATAATGTCCCGGCGGAACTTGCCGAATATGTTTGAAAAGACTTCGATCCTGATCAAAAGTGAAAAACAGATTTTGAAAGACTGATTCGTGATCCCATTCGGCACGAATGCCGACAGCAAAAATCGCCTTTGCCTCAGATGCGAGAATCAACATCTCGCCATCGTGATAATAGAAAAGCGGTTTAATACCAAAACGGTCGCGTGCCGCAAACAAAATGTTGTTTGCGGCATCCCAAATTGCAAAAGCGAATTCGCCGCGAAGATGTGCAAGGCATTCTGCGCCGAAGTCTTCGTAAAGATGGAGCGCAATTTCGCTGTCGGAACGGGTGCGAAAGCGATGTCCGCGGTTTTCAAGATCAGCGCGAATTCGTTCGAAATCGTAGAATTCACCGTTGACGATTATCCTGAGTTTCGAATCTTCGCTTGGAATCGGCTGTGAACCGGTTAACGAATCAATGATGCTTAGCCGCGCATGACCGAGACCGATTCGTCCATCGTCAGCAACCCAGCAATGCTGCTCGTCCGGACCGCGCGGCGCGAGTACGCGCACGGCGCGTTCAACATCAGGCGTTGTAACCGGTTTTGTGTTTGATAAAATCGCAACAATTCCGCACATATTATTTTAGCTCTAATGTCCGGTCATTTTATTATGGATCTGATGCGATCGTTTCAATTACAGCGGTAGATCCGATACATCTAAATTTCATCAGAAGAATGTTGTCTTTAACAACGAATATCTCGTCCGCACTTATCCGCTCAAGAGTAGTTCTTACCGAAATATCGCCACTCGGTCCGTTATTACCGCAAAAACGGTTAGCTGTCCGGGTTAGAATGCTGTTTCGAAGTTCCTCTCTTCGCTCACGCGGAATTCTTGCCCAGGTAATGCCATGGATATAAAACTGAAGCAGTACACCTCTGGTAGATTGTAAAAACATCAATTCAGGTTCGATACTTCGCACTTCGCCATCGAGTAGTTCGCTTATCTGATAACGAACATTATAATTTCGATCATCAATCCAGTTAAAAAGCTGATATTGCTGGGCGATTCCCATACACCAAAGAATACCGAAAAAGGTCGCTTGGATCGGTCCCAGACCTTCAGGTTTATCTTCAACAAAGCGAGTTTCGGGAATCGGGTTTTCTTCGGATTGGTAAGCGGAATAGCCATTGTCGCGTGCGAAAATGAGGTTATCTTCGCGGGCAGGAGTTCGCCACGCGGGCAGCGTTACGGAACTTACCATCGCTAAAGTAAGTGTTAAGACCATTACGAAAGCGAACGCATCTGAAAGTTTGATCCGAAAATTGGACTCAGTTGTCCGGTTATCCGCCGAAATTCCTCGAATCCAATCCATCAGCTCCCTGTGAAAAATCAATAAAGGCATTACTGTGCAGGCAATATTTGCGAATGGTATATCAAGCATCGCAACGGAACCGATATGCAGTCCTAAAAATGCAAATAGCAGCAGATATTTTAGATAATGACCCTTCCGCAAGACAAACATCAGCGGAATCAGCGGTTCTAAGATCAATGTGCCGTAATTGAATATCTTCAAATACGGAATATGTTCGGGCTGCCAAAATTCCGAAGCGAAAGAGATCGGAAGCTTAAACACGACATACAGTGCAGAACCGTCAACCCACATCGGACTTGTCCATTTCCAAAGCCCCGCAACCACATAAAGCAATGCCAGATTCCAAAAAAGACAGCGCAGCGCAAAACCTGAAACCCGAACGTTTTTCCATGTTTCCCAGGCATCGCGTCCGTTTCGCATCCAACCATTGATAGTCAACGTTCGACCAACGGGAAGTACCAGCATCCAAAAAATCAGTAAATGCATGATCACGTCGTCAACGTACATGACGATGAAATTCCAGCGATATGTACTAATCGCAATAATGTAGAGAATCGCGGACGAGAGCTTTACGCGGTATCCGATCGTGAGAAAGATCGCGAGAACGCAGGCAAACAGAAAAACCGCCTGAAATACCCAAAGATCCATCCAGTTTTGAAAAAAGCCGAGTTTCGAAAACCAAAAGATTTCAAATATTAGCTGGTGGTCAATTATGCCGTCAGGATTACTTAGATCTCGAGCCTCGAGAAACGTCCGAAAAAAGTAAAAAAACAATAGCACGCCGCAAGCAATACGAAACAAATCAAGCGGAATCGCATCTACCGGGCTTGTTAACAAGGTTCGTAGGCGATAAAGCTGCAATGACCACGATTTTGTGTCATTTCGCATGGATAACTTTTGCTGATTAAGAAGTTGGACTAAGTTTCAGATGTCTAAGGTTCGCATAGCAATTATCCGAATGTCAAGTTTTTGCAAAATCGATTTGTCAGTAACGGTTGATAGTTTGACCTTCAAACCGACAGTGCTTTTCGTTTGAAAAAAGGAAATTGCTCCGGTCATCGCTAACGGCACGAGATAGCGATACCGGACTTCGGATTGTAAATCGAGGTCAATAATTGAACGGGACATCGCCCATATAAATTCCCTTCGCGTGCGCCGCACGAAATTGCGCGGGTGATTTGTGAAGAAATTCCTTCCGATTAGCGAGGATTCTTATCAAAAACTCGATCGGATAGTCTTGAAAACCTTGCGGAAAAATCCGTCGGAACGTTATGATTCAGTCGAAGATTTAACTGAGGGGAAAAGGAAAAAGCTCTCAATGCGCTGGAAAAATCCTTTGCCGGGAGGGAACTTCTAATTTGGCTGAAATGCGAATCTTCGCTCGATATTTTGCGAGGTGATCCGAGATTTGAGGAATTACTCGAAAAAAGATCAATCATCCGCTTGCTCAAAAAACGGAAAAGCCTTGATTCTATTAAGATCAAGGCTTTTCCGTTTTTTGTTTGATCTGTAATTTATTTACATTTCGAGTATCCGCAATCGCGGCAGAAATCACAGCCCGAAGCGTGTTCGAGCTGACCTTTGCATTCGGGACATTCGCCGATCAGACTCGACATTTGTGGTTCGCTTTTTGTTTCAGTCTGAATTTGCGGAGCAGCGGCATTTTTGCTGATTTGTCTTTCCGACGCAGGCAGATTCTGCAAACGGCGGTCGGTCAAAAGCAGACATTCGGCGACGGCTTGTTCGGGCGATGTCAGAAGGCGTTCGTTAAACCAGACGGCGTGCGTGGCGGTTACTTTATTCAAACTTCGCGAAACTTCCCTGACGCCGAATCCGCCGCGCAGCATTCTTGATGCGAGCAATCCGACACCTTCGGAAATCGGTCCGGTGGCAAAAACTTCCAGAACGTTTTCGCCGTTGTGATTGACGGTGACATACAGATTCTGCCCGTCAAACGGAATCCGCCAGGTCGAGCCTTGCAATTCTCTCGGACGATTAATTCTTTGATTTTCGTCTAATTTCGTCTGCGTTACGACAAAATCTTTGTTTTGCCCGACTTCATCAACCGATTCCGGCATTTCTTCCGGTTTCGTTTCGTTTTTCATCGAAGTCAGAACCTGACCTTCGCGCGAACCGTCGCGGTAATACGAAACGCATTTGCAGCCGAGATCGCGCGCCAGCCGATAGAGTTCATCAACCGATTCGACCGTATCGTCCTTCGCACCGTTGCAGGTTTTTGAAACCGAATTATCAACATTTCTCTGCGCCGCCGCCAAAACCTGGACGTGCTGTTTTGAAGTGATATTCATCGCCGAAATAAAATACGGCGGGAGTTTTTCTTCATTTTCAACAACAAATTGCGCGGCTTCGCGAATCGAATCTTCATCGGTTTGATCAACCGTCATTCCGAGTGCTTCCGCCGCCAGAGTGTGAACATAAGTTCTTGTGCCGATTGTGTCCTGGCGAACATACGCCCACGAAAAATTCGGTTCGCAGCCCGATGAAGTTTCGGCAACGAGCGAAATCGTTCCGGTCGGCGCAATCGTCGTCGTTTCATAATTGCGCGGCGTTAAAGGAACATCGCGCGAAACCCCGATCTCGTCGTAAATAAATTTTGAATAAGCGTCGCGGTTTGCCTCAAATTCGGGAAACGCGCCTTTTTCCGCACCGAGTTTCAGCGATGCGCGCCACGCTTCCTTGCGGACGAAACCCATCATTTTGTCCATCAGATCAATCGAAGCTTGTTCGCCGTATGTAACCTGAAGTTTCAGACATAAATCCGCAAATCCCATAATTCCCAAACCGACGGGACGCGTCCGTTTAACGACATCGTCAATTTCGGGAAGCGGGAAAAATCCGGCATCAATGACGTTGTCCAAAAACTGCGTACTTAAGTGAGTAACGCGGGCGAGCTTTTCCCACTCGACGCATTCTTCAACATTCGTACCGTCGCCGACTCGTCTGTAAAACTTTGAAAGATCAATACTTCCGAGGTTGCAGCTATTGGAAAAATGGAGGAACTGCTCACCGCAATTCGAAATGACGATTCCGTTTGCCACAAAAGAATGCGGTCCCGGAACTGTTATATCAAAGACTTCTTCTTCGCCTTCGGCAACAATAGATTTAACTGTGGCAGAAAAAATTTCCTGGTTTAAGCCGCGAGTTAAGCGACTGATCGCATTTGTCAATTTATCTTGTTTAGCATCAGTCAAAAATCCAATTTCATCGGCAAATGTTTGAACATTTTGTTTGGAAATATTCAATTCGTGATATGCCTGACACTGATATTTTTTTAATCCGCCTTTACCATCAGGCAACATTCTTTTTTGAGCCTTTCTTCGATTGAGATAAATTCTCGAAGCAATTCCAAAATTTAATAGTAATTGCTGAACACTTTGTAAAAGTTCCAAAGAAACCGAAGTTAAACGAACGTCAATGCCTCCGTTCGGGTTATCCAAAACCGTTCTATCCGCCGAATATAGTGCCTGCAAAAATCCGCGCTGCATATTTTCCGAACCGCGGAGAACCGCTTCGGGAACTTGCAGTTTTTGTTCGGTCAAACCGGCATCTTCGGCAATTTTATAAAGTCTTTCCGAAGTGATTCGGCTTTCGTTTCTTCCTTTGACGGCAAGCGCGGAAACTGTATAAGTTTTTCTGTCCGAATTTGTTAAAGGCGCGACCATTTCATCAACGTATTCGGCAAACCTCGGCGCAAGATTCTGTTCTTCGCCGAAAAACGAAAGCGCGGCGCGTTTTGTGCTGTCAACAAGATGTCCGTCACCAACTAACCAACCTAAAGTTCTGCCTGATTCAAGCGAACCTTTTGTGCCGAATCCGCCTTTGCGGTTCAAAATATGAACTTTATCTCCGCGTTTTAATTCGCCGAGCGGAACATAACCTTTATTGGTCATAATTTTGTGATCGGCGGTGGCGCGAAGTGAATAACCTTCTTTGGTTAAAAGTTTAAAAACTTGTTTTATGCCTGTTTTGAAGGCTTTTGATGAAGCGTGAAAAGTATTTTCATAACCGAAACGCGCATCTACGACGGCATCAAAATCCTTCTGCGTTTTGTAAAGCTCGCCCATCGGAATCAAACCTTCGTCAGTATAAACCAATGTGTCGCCGGTTACGCATGGGTTACTCGCATAGATCGGTCCCATCGAATCCATCATATGATTGTGGCGATTTACCTCGTCAATAAAAGCGATTCCGGGTTCGGCGTATTTGTGCGCGGAAGCGATGATGCGATTCCAGATGTCGGGCGCGTAGATCATTCCCGAACTCGGCGGATTTTCGATTTCGCAGTCGGAAAAATCGGCAGTTTCAAAAGCTAATTTATCGGCAAAAGTTACCGTTTCGCCCTCAGCATTGCGATAAATAACGTAATCCGTGCCGGTTACGGGATCAAAAATCGGCTGAGTCCAAGCTTCGCCGGCAAACGATGTTTGAAACCATTCTTTGCTGTCAACGGCTTCCATAAATTTGTCGGTGACATTGACGGAAATATTAAAATTTGTCAGAGAAGTCTGATCGTTTTTCGCGTGAATAAAGCGCAAAACATCCGGATGACTGCATCGCATCATTCCCATATTTGCGCCGCGCCGCACGCCGCCTTGTTTGACGACTTCGGTCATCGTATTGACGATATTCATAAACGAAACCGGACCGCTTGCCACGCCGCGCGTCGAATTGACCATTGCGCCGTGCGGTCGCAGAAATTCGTAAGTCATCCCCGTACCACCACCTGTCTGATGAATAATTGCGGCGGCTTGGGCGTGCTGCATAATCGAATTGATCGAATCGGGAACATTTAAAACAAAACACGCGGCGAGCTGTCCCTTCGGTTTTCCGGCATTAACCAGGCACGGAGTATTCGGAACGAATTCACGATTAAGCATTATTTCCGTCATCGAATTATAGAAATAATCGCGCATTACCGGGTCTTGTTCGGCGGTTGCAACAAAACCGACGACGCGGCGCACAATATCATCCCACGTTTCGAGCGGTTCGCCCCGTTCGTCCTTTAATGAATAGCGCTTGGCAATCACCTTCTGACCATTTAGACCGATGGGTTTGATCTCGCGCTTACCACGCGACGTTGCTGCTGTTCCGTTTCCATTTCCGTTTTTTACAACAACATTGCCTGACACGACCGGCTCAAAGACTGTACTCATTACTCTTACTCCCTTTCTCAAATTATGTCCGTTAGAGACACGTATAGTTAGATATTTTAGTTAAAATATTCGTCTTTTGCATTCTTTAAAATGCGAAGCTGAAGATTTTTTCCTGAGATGACGTAGATTGGTTTTTCTCTCAAGTGTTATGCAATATAACCTATCAAAATTTGTGTGTCAACAAAAAAAATACACAATATCTTGTGCCTTTCATTCTTAATCAAACCAAATGATGCGTAAGTTAAAGTAATTCCTTAGGTTTCCGCCGTTAAAGTTTTTTTCTATTGGAATAAAAAAAAATTAGAAGTACGAGTTTTTTTATTTTTAACAACGGATAAACACGGATTATCGCGGATTTCTTTGCCGGTAAAAGTGATTTTTTTCGATCTTTTTAAATGAAAAATTATCTTCAAGCTGCGTTAATCGGTTGTTAAAAACTCTTCAAAAAAATATTCTACTGCGCATAAATTGACAAGTTCGACGGGTTTTGTCTAACTAAAAATATGGATAAATTGATACACGGAACAGCCGCCGGCGAAACGATCAGAGTAGTGGCGGCGATCACGACCGTCGCGACCGCCGAAGCGATCAGAAGGCACAATACATCGCCGACGGTTTCCGCCGCGCTTGGCAGAGTTTTGACCGGAACACTGCTGCTCGGCGCGACACAAAAGGAATTTGACCGCCTGACGGTCAAGATCGAAGCCGAAGGCGCGGTCGGCGGAATTATCGCCGAAGCCGATAATACGGGGAAAGTGCGCGGCTATGTGAAAAATCCGCTCGTGCAGATTCCGCCGAAGGAAAACGGCAAATTCGACGTGAGCGGAATAATCGGCGGCGGAACTTTCTACGTCATCCGCGAATCGGGTTTTGAAGTCGGTCTGCACCGCGATCCGTATATCGGCTCGGTGCCGATCGTTTCGGGCGAAATCGCCGAGGATTTCGCGTTTTATCTCGCCAAATCCGAACAGATCCCGTCCGCCGTTATGTTAGGAGTTCTGCTTAAAAACACCGAACCGTTCGTTGCGGCTTCGGGCGGCGTGATAATTCAGATGATGCCCGGCGCAAACGAACATATCATCACGATGATCGAAGACACGATCCGCCACGCGCCGCACGTAACCAGTATAATCAAAGAAGGCGCGACTCCCGAAGACCTGATAAAACTCGCACTCGGCGAGATCGAATTCGATATTTTAGGCGAAAAGGAAGTCAAATTCGAATGCAACTGCTCATTCGACCGCGCCGTTTTATTGATTGGCTCGCTCGGCAAACCGGAAGTCGCGTCAATGCTCACGGAAGACAAAGGTGCAACGATGACCTGCGGATTCTGCAATGAAATTTACACTCTCGGCGAAGCAGATTTGCAAAAGATTCTGGATGCGGAAAATTGAATTTAACCTCAAAAGTTTTTGCCGTCCGGAATGCCGTCGTTTCGGCGATTTACCAGCGATGATATGCCGGATGTCCTTCTTTGACGATGACGAATAAGCCTTTACAGCTGGCGCAGACTTTATCATTTGCGATCAGTTCGGCTTCGACGGTGGCGGTCGTGGCGGTTGATTCGACGACTCTTGCCTTTAAAAAAATCGGTGCGTCAAAAGGTGTCGGGCGCAGGAGTTTGACGGCGTAGTTTGCCGTCACGGTGCAGTCGGGCGTGTCTTTGCCGTGTTTTTTCATTAAAAAATGCGCCGCCGTCCAGTTTGAATGGCAATCAAGCAAGGATCCGATAATGCCGCCGCTGAGCATTCCGGGAAATGCCTGGTGATGATCTTCGGCTTTCCACATCGCCACGTATTCGCCATTTTCTTCAAAACTTCTGATTCGCAGACCTTTTTCGTTTTTCACGCCGCAGCCGAAACAAATTCCGTTCGGCGCGTAGGTTTCTTGCAGTGATTTTTCTCTGTTCATAAAATCTCAAGTCGTAAATTTAGTATGATTGCGAATGTTATCGCGTGTCCAATGCCATCTATTTTTATATTTCAGATAATAATAATCAATTTTCGCCCGTGTGGAAATATTGTAATAAACGCGGATTTTTTCTTCGTCAATCAAAATATCAAATTCGCTGATCGCTTTTTGCGCCCGGCGGGGCATTTCGCCGCCGCCGCTTTCCCAGGTGCGAATCGTGATTTTATCGCCGTTAATGGCGTAAAGATTGGCAGGGATATTTTTTTTCATAATTTTTTTGTTTTAAAATATAAGCAGCGATTTTTCAGTAATCTTTTTAAGCTTTGCGAATGTTGCGTAAACTTTTGTTTTCTTTGCGGTTAGAGAAAGTTTTTAACGCAAAGAACGCCAAGCAAAAGAGGCAAAGTTCGCAAAAGTTTCTTTATAAAATTTAGAACATTTCTCTTTTTTTAAGATTCGCGTAAGGATTTTAAGCGAAAAAGAACGCCGGGAGAATAGAAAGATTTTCAATTGATTGAAAATCTTTCTATTCTCCGCGTGCGTTCCTTGGGTTGTAAATTAAATCGGGGAAAAAACGGATTAAGAAATCTCTACGCCTTTTTGTTTTAAGAGTCTGCGCCAGAGTTCGCGGTAGGAAGTAAAGCGCGAAACGATCATATTAAAATGATAACGCTGGGCGTAAGATAAAGAACGGTCGTCGGCGATGCGTTTGAAATTCGATTCGAGCCGCGCTCTTGCTTCGAGCGGCGGACGTTTCGAACCGCCGTTGAAATAAATATCGAATTCTATTTTCAAACGGCGGATTCCGTCTTCGAGCCGCGATATTTGCAGGTCAATATCGGCGATGTCGTCTTTTTGGGTTTGTTGGTTTCTGTAAAATGCGTTTCCGATGAGTGCCATATTGGTTGAATCCTTGTTTTTGAGTTAGAGAAGAATATCTCTATTGTTTAAACAGTTTTAATAATAACCTAATTCCGCAAATTTTTACATATCGGTTAAGATATTTTTATGGACAGCCGCGAAAAAGAGAATTATTCCGAAATTTTAAGGCTTTTGCCTTCGATTGACACGCTTTTGCAGACCGCAACGGCGCAAAAACTTCTGCCGGAAATCGGTGCCAAAGCCGCAACAAATCTGGCGCGCGCCGCAACCGATGTGTTGCGGGTTGAAGTTCAAAAAAAATTAGACGAAAACGAAAAGGCGTTTGAACATATTCAGCGTGAAGATTTTTTAAATATCGCCGAACTGAAAATCAAAGCAACTTACGAAAACTCACAAACCAAACATTTGCAAAAAGTTATCAATGCGACGGGCGTGATTATTCACACGAATTTAGGACGCGCGCCCTTAGCCGAAAACGCGCAGAAAGCGATGATCGAACAGACGTCCCGATATTGTTCGCTCGAATACGATATCGAAACCGGAAAACGCGGAAAACGCGGCGCAAATGCGGAAAAACTTCTCGCCGAAATCACGGGCGCGGAAGATGCGCTTGTCGTCAATAACTGCGCTGCCGCCGCAATTCTGGTTCTAACCGCGCTGTGCAAGGGCGGCGAAGCAATCATCTCGCGCGGCGAATTAGTCGAGATCGGCGGCGATTTTCGCATTCCCGATGTGATGGAACAATCCGGTGCGCTTCTTAAAGAAGTCGGCACGACAAACCGCACGAAAGTTTCAGATTACGAAAACGCGATCACGGAAGAAACGAAAATGCTCGTCAAAGTTCACCCGTCAAATTATCGAATCGTCGGATTTACTTCGGTTCCGAATGTCGCCGAACTTGCCGAATTAGCGCATCAAAAAAACATTTTATTATTTGAAGATGCCGGTTCGGGCGCAATTTTTGATTTAAGCGAATACGGTTTGACGGATGAACCCGTTATCACAAAATCAATTTCGGACGGCGCAGACGTGGTAAGCTTCAGCGGCGATAAACTTCTCGGCTCGGTGCAGTCAGGCTTGATCGTCGGTAAAAAAGAAACAATCGAAATTCTCAGGAAACACCCGTTTTATCGCGCTCTGCGGGCGAGCAAAATAATTTACGCCGCACTCGAAGCAACGCTCGAAGCTTATAAACGCGAAACTCAATTTGCGGAAATTCCCGTTTTGAAAATGCTTTCACTGAGAGATGAAGAAATCGAAAAACGGGTTTCCGGCTTTGCCAAAGCCTTAAAGAAAACTTTGGGCAAAAAATCGGAATTAAAGGTTGAAATAATCGAAGGAAAATCCGTCATCGGCGGTGGAAGTGCGCCGCTCGTTCAACCCGCGTCAAAACTCCTCGCGCTCACCCATGAAAAACTTTCGGCGGGTGATCTGGAAAAAAACTTGCGCCTTTCAAAACCGCCCGTTATTACGCGGATTTTGGAAGACAAAGTTTTGATAGATCTCAGAACGGTTTCGGAAAATGAAGAAATGGAAGTTTTGGAAGTTTTGGCAAAAGTTATGTAATTTTTTGCGGTAATTGAAATTATTGTATAATCAATCGGCATAACACACAAAATTTGTTGATTGACCGGAATCATTCCGGTCAATCTTAAATTTGGCGTTTTCAATACCTTGAAGCCGAACACGCCGAATTTGACCGATGAACAAATCAGCCGCGAAAGCATTTATGAAGAACAGATCAAAAGACAATTGTGAAATATTTCGCCGATACAAATATTCTCCTGCGTTTAATTGATTTACAAAGCGCACACCACATCGAAGCCAAAAACGCTGTTGATAAATTACTCAAACGCGGCGACACGCTTTTTATCACTTTGCAAAACATCTCCGAATTCTGGAACGTCTGCACGCGCCCGCAAGACAAAAACGGTTTAGGCTTTTCGATTGCCGAAACAGATTCCGAACTTTCAACTATCGAAAAAGTTTTCGACCTTTTGCCCGACACAACCGAAGTCTATAAAAACTGGCGCGAACTCGTCGTCAAACATTCCGTCTCCGGCATCCAAATCCACAACGCAAAAATCGCCGCTGCGCGTGAAAGCGCACACCACAAGAAAATCTGCTGACCTCGGGCGACAAAGATTAAACACGCTACGCCGACATCAAAGCCGTCGAACCGAAAGACGTTTAGAACTTTGGGCGGAAGGAAAATGAACAATTCGGGTTTTACCTAAACATTTGGTAAAGTTAATATAATTTCAGATTTTCATTACTAAAACTTTGGAATTTTATTGAAAGGAAAACACTTGTGAATTCAAATATTGATAACCAACTCCGGGATATTTTAGCTCAGTATAAAACCTCGTTTTCAGGTAAAATTTATCGGTAAGAAAATGAAGATCACGATGTTTTGATGGATGTTTTTGGAATTACGCCGAGTTTAAAAAGAGAAAATCGCCAATATTGGGGTAGAGAACTCGGAATGTGTTGGCAGATGTTGGTTTGCAAGTTGTTTGAACTTCGTTGTGAAAATTTTCAGCCGGCAATGCGAATCGGAAGCGATGAACCTTGTGATTGCTTAGTTGGAAAAGATGCAATTGACACGAAATACAGAATCGGTTCGGGCGATTCGGGAACATTGAAAAAGTTTAAGCAATACGGAGAATTTTTCAAGCAACAGAAGTTGAATCCTGTTTTGCTAATTGTCAGAGAAGATAATTTACCCGCCGCGATAACGGCTTGCAAAAACGGCGGTTGGACTGTTTTAGAAGGCGACAAAACTTTTGAGTATATTTCCGAAAAAACAGATTTCGATTTGTATAGTTGGTTGAAAAATCTGAAAACTGATGAATCTTTGAACATCGAGCGATAAATTTATGACGGAAAAACTCTATCAAGGCGATTGTCGGGAAGTTCTGAAAAAAATAGCGGACGATTCGATTGCCTGCGTCGTAACCGATCCGCCGTATAACTATGAATTTATCGGCAGAACCTGGAATCACGAAGAAATCCAAAGACGAATCAGCCGCGTCAAAGAAAGTTCGACGCTCGTCAAAAATATACCTTACGGAAGCGGTCTGGCGGGCGGCGTTCGCAACGAAAGATGGTATGAACGCAACCGCGAAAATATCAGAGAATATCGAAAATGGTGCGAACAATGGAGCGAAGAACTGTTTCGCGTTTGCAAAGCCGGCGCGTTCGTCGCGGTTTTCAGCAGCACGAGAACGCTGGCTCACGTCCAAGTTGCTTTAGAAGAAACGGGTTTTTACGCCCGCGATTGTTTGGTTTATCGCCGACATTCGGGAATTCCCAAAGGTTTGAATGTCGAAAAAAAACTCGCCAAAGAAAATCCGTTGGAAGCGGAAAAATGGAAAGGCTGGCACACTTGTTTCAGAAACGAATGGGAAGCGATTGTTTTGGTGCAAAAACCTCTGGTCAATAATTATCTCGAAACCATCGAATTAAACGGCATCGGCGCATTGAAAACGATTCTTTCCGACGGTTCCTTTCAATCGAATATTCTGGAAGGTTATTCAAAAGGAAGCGACGAAAAATTCGATGTCCATTGCACAATCAAACCGCTGGATTTAACCCGAAAACTTTTGGAAACGCTTGTTCCGTTAGAAAAAGAAAATATTATTCTCGACCCGTTTGCCGGAACAGGCACGACTTTGGTTGCCGCCGAAAAACTCGGTTTAGATTATATCGGCATTGAAATCGAACCGAATTATATTGAAATAATCAAAGAGCGTCTTGCCGATAAAAACACTCTTTCTGCCGTTACCGAAAATAATCCGATTAAAAAATCTAAAACCGCAAATCAGCCTGCGCTTTGGTAAATTCAAAATCAACCGCCTTTGGCATCTTTCAAATACGGACATTAAAACTGTTGAACCAAAAGACATTTGGAGTTTCGGGCGGCGCGAAAATTATATATTCAGCATTTTTACGAATCGTGATAAAATCCTCAAAAGAGGTTTTGGGTTATGGAAGTTACAATTGGTTTACCTGAAAAAGTCTTTGCTAATCTGTCGAACGCGGCGCATAAATCACATCGGCGGATTGATGAAGTTATTGCCGAAAAGATCGAGCGCGATTTTGCAATTGACGCGGATGAACTCGCCAAGCAAATCTTTGTTTGTTCGGACAAAGAAGTTTTAGAACTTGCCGAAATTCAAATGCCGTCGGAAAAAGATGCGCGTTTGAGTCATCTTCTAAACAAACAAAATGAAGGAAATCTGTCAGCCGATGAGCAAAAGGAAACGTGGCAATTAATGGAAACGAATAGACTCACGACTTTGAAAAAGGCTTATGCTTTACGCGAAATCTCACGGCGCGGTTTAGATGGCAAAAATTAAACAAGATTTAGACACGCAGATTTGCCGATAAATCAAAAGCTTTTCCTTAAATTTCTTAAGCAAATGGGAATTAATTGTAAATTTTCCTCACAAAGAGATTATTATTAAAATATTGCGTCTTTCGATTGGCGGATTGGTAAAATCTTTCATTTGTCAACCCAACTTATTTAGATAAAACAAAGTAGGATTTTTGACTGTTTGACTTAATCAAACTATAAATTAAACTGTAGTTTGAGATAAGATACCGGCTCACGTCAAAATATATCGTAAAACAATTAATGTATAATTCGTAAAACAATTAATGTATAATAATGATAGTAAAAAAACTGTTTCCAGTGAATCGCAAATAGTTGAAGAAACTAAAAAGCATTGGAGTGGTGAAGTTCAATCCGGGAAAGAATGGACAATTCACAATGGCGATGTCATTGATGTTTTATCAACACTTGATGATGAACTCTTTAATTGTTGCGTAACTTCACCACCTTATTTTTGGCTGAGGGACTATGATAACGATAAACAAATTGGAAAAGAGGAAACTGTCGAGGATTATGTAAAAGCAATAAGCGATGTAATGAATGAAGTTCAAAGAACACTCAAACCTGATGGATTACTCTTTTTAAATCTCGGAGATACTTACTATTCAGGCAAAGGACAGTCGCAGGGTAAGGATGCAAAAAGTAAAAAACGAAGATTTGGGTTGCGTGCGGTAGATAAAAGCGGTGGATTAGGGATTGGACTTCAAAGAAAATCTGCTATTGGTATTCCTTGGAGAGTAGCCCTTGAATTGATGCAGAATAAATGGGTGTTAAGAAGCACCATTATTTGGCATCGTGAAAATTGCCTGCCCGAATTTGTCCGAGATCGTCCAAGACGAAGCTATGAATATGTTTTTATGTTTGCCAAAAGCAGAAAATATTATTTCGACAGAGAACCGTTAGTTACTCAAAATGTAGATGAAGATGTTTGGACAATTACAGCAAATGGAAAAGCAGATATAAATACGGCTCCATATCCTGATGAATTGGTAGAAAGATTACTCTCAATTGGCTGTAAAAAAGGTGGAAGAGTTTTAGATCCGTTTGCCGGAAGCGGAACAACATTAAGAGTTGCGATAGATAAAGGATTCTCAGCTACAGGAATTGAACTTAATCCTGAATTTTGCACATATATGGTGAATCAGCTTAATACTTTGGTTTAATAAATTATGTATCTTTCTATTGACATAGTTAAAGAGGCTTTAGAAATTCTAAAAGATATACATCCTTTTTACGGCACAACATTTTTAGCATGTAAAAGTGAAGATTTACCCGTGGGGAGAGCCGTTCCATTTGCTGTAGCTGAAGTTGAAACTAATCTTGTAAAAAAATATTTTCAACCTGAAAAAACTTCCGAGCATCTATACACCGCATTTTTTACACCTGACAAAAACAAACGTTGGCTCAAATTAAAGAAATACGCAAGCTCAGGTTTACAAACAACGCGCACACAATCAGTATTCAAAGATGCCTTCATACATGAATCAGGCTCAAGTGATTGGGGTTGGGTGTCAAATTATTTGCAGGTATTAGAAATAAATCTTAATCAAAATAAACACAATTTTAATGGCGAACCTATTCCTGCTTTTTATCTTGCTGCTTGGCTTTTCCGAGATATTGATTG
>JBBRVS010000066.1:0-25173 GCA_038246645.1 Pyrinomonadales bacterium | reverse complement strand
AACTAATACTTCGTTCTCAACACGATTTTGGCTTAATACTGGAATTGTAGCCGCAAAAAACAAAACTAAAACTAATAAACCTTTCATCATTCACCTCAATTCAACAAATTTATCATTTCAGATGTAATGCGCGACGGTTTGGATGTTTGGCGGTCAATCAAACACCAGATACTTCGTGCTTTTACCAAAATATCTTCGCCGCGTCTGATTTCCGTGAACCTTTCCCAAGTGATGCGCGTTGCTTCGCCGACCCAGGTTGTGGCGGTTACTTCTTCACCCGCAAAGGTTTGCTTTTTATAATCAATTTCGTGGCGCGTCAGCATCCACGTATATTTTTCGCGCATTTCTTCCGTTGTAACCGAAAACCAGTGCGCGACCGCAACGTCTTGAATCCATTTGACATACGCGACATTATTGACATGTCCTTGCGCGTCAATATCGGCGGCGGAAACGCGGAAGGAATGAGAAAATTTCATTTCAGATCGAGCGTTAAAGCACCGACCTCAGAATACATTTTCATAAAGTCAAACGCGTTCCAGGATTCGATGATCTTTCCGTCCCTGACTTTTATAAGAACCATTCCGGAGAATTCGACCTGCCGGTTTGTCGGATCAACGCCGAGTCCTCTGCCTTCGTGTAAGGCGGAAACCTGGCAGACGCAGGCAATTCTTTCGCCGTCTGAAACAACTTCGCTGATGGCAATTTTCGTATTCGGAAACGCTTCACGAAATTTTCGGTAAAAGGGTTTAAATTCCTTCGGTCCGCGAATCGGTTCGCCGTCTTCGGTCGGCAGACCGTGTCCGATGCCGTCTTCGGCGAACAGTTCGTCAATCGCTTCTTCCCGCCCTTTGTTCCAAACTTCTTCAAACCAGCGGTGCATTAAAGTTTCGTATTCTTCAGCCATTTTTGTTCTCCGTTTTTTTCGATTTGATTAATGTGATTCAAGAGATGAACCTTTGCGAGTTTTACGTTTAGACTGATTTTTTTTTACCGCAAAAGACGCAAAGTTTGTCGCAAAGAGGCGCAAAGTTTGCGTTCTCTAATTAAATTTCTGCTATTGATTCGCATCAATAATAAATAATGCAATTTAACTTTTTATAACTTTAAGAGAGCGGCTTTCGGATTCTGAGCGGTCAAATCAATATTATTCCAAATCTCGACAATTTTGCCGTTTTTGATTTTGAATTGACACAAACTCCTTAATTCAGCCCGCTCTTGCGTCGGCAAACCTTCGGAATCGGCGGTTTCCTGAACGGCACTTATAAAACAAACCGCGACAACTTTATTATCTTCAACGGCTACATCAGAAATTCTAATCTTAAGACCGGAGAAATTTTCCCGCACGAGACGATAAAATTCCTTGAATTTTTCGATGCCGCGAATCGGTTCATCGCCCTTTACAAAATACGGATAAAAAGCGATTCCGTCTTTATCAAACAGTTCTTCGATTACTTCTTCTTTTTGCTGATTCCAAACCTCTTCAATCCACCGCCGATATATCAATTCATTTTTCTCCACTATTTCTCTCCCTTATTTGTCAGAAATGTATTCCGTAGAGAACACAAACTTGGGAGAAACTCTCATTAGCGCGAAAATACCGCAAAAATCTTTATTTCACTGAAAAAACTTTTACGCCGAAGCCTTTGAGCCGAGAACTTCTTGAATTGCTTTTCCGATGTCGGCAGGTGATTCGACGACGCGGATTCCGGCTTCTCTGAGAGCTTTCATCTTTTCGGCGGCTGTTCCTTTTCCGCCTGAAATAATCGCTCCGGCGTGTCCCATGCGGCGTCCGGGCGGTGCGGTTTGTCCGGCGATGAAGGCGACGATCGGTTTGGTTACGTTTTCTTTAGCGTATTCAGCCGCTTCCTCTTCCGCGCTTCCGCCGATTTCGCCGATCATTATAATGGCATCGGTTTCGTCGTCTTCCTGAAAGAGTCTCAGAGCGTCCGTGTGATTCGTGCCGATGATCGGATCGCCGCCGATTCCGATTGCCGCCGATTGTCCTAAACCTAACGCCGTTAATTGTCCGACGGCTTCATACGTTAAAGTTCCCGAGCGCGAAACAACCCCGATTCTGCCTTCTTTATGAATATGTCCGGGCATAATTCCGATCTTGCATTTGCCGGGCGCGATAATTCCGGGGCAATTCGGTCCGATCAGCCGCGTTTCTGTTCTGTCTTTTAAGAATTCCCGCACCTTGACCATATCGGCAACCGGAACGCCTTCGGTAATGCAGACGACGAGCGGCAGACCGGCAGCGGCGGCTTCCATAATCGCGTCCGCCGCAAACGGCGGCGGAACGTAAATAACTGAAGCATTTGCCTTTGTCGCTTCGACCGCTTCTTTGACCGTATTAAAAACCGGAACGCCTTCGTGCGTCGTGCCGCCTTTTCCGGGCGTAACGCCGCCGACGATGTTCGTGCCGTATTCGATCATCTGCTGCGTGTGAAAAGTTCCTTCTTTTCCCGTAATTCCCTGCACAATCAGGCGCGTATCTTTATTTATTAAAATGCTCAAAACTGGTCGTCTCCTAAATTTTAGTTATATTATGCTGATTTTGTTAAAACGAAAAAAATTATAACACGAGGCATTATTTTTTGTGCAATTGCCGAAATCAGTATGACGAACGGTAGTGAGCAGGACAATCAACCCGGGCATATAAATTATTAACAAAATTTTTGAATGTGAAAGTTTTTCTGCTTTTATTATCTTCTGAGAAAATAAAAAAGCTCACTACCGTTCGTTATTTTTATCGAACCTTATTTCCAAAACATTCGTAACACGCTTTAACTGCTTTTTCGGCAATTAAAAGTTTCAAACCGAATTATTTTTTATGCGACAAGTTTTTACATTTTACGCTGACGCTTTCTGGATTGCTTTTAAATCAATTCTCGAACATAAACTCCGGGCTTTTCTGACTTTAATCGGAATTATTATCGGCGTGGCGGCGGTCGTCGTGGTCGGTGCTTCGATCACCGGTTTGAAAACCTACGTAATTGATCAGGTTTCCAAAGTTCTCGGCGCAAATCATTTTATGATGAGGCGGATGGCTTTTATGGGCAGAATGTCCGACGAAGAATTCGAGCGCAAAAATCGGCTCAACAAAGATGTAACGTGGGAAGAATACGAATATATCAAGGAAAACTGTAAAGCGTGTTTATATGTCGGAGCACAGATTAATGCTAATGCCGATCTGGACGAGCGCGGCATCGAACTTCCGGCAACGAGAATTCAGGGAAATACCGATAATTTTGTTGAAATGGAAGACAAAACAATCGAAGAAGGACGCTATTTTACCGCCGAAGAAGTCGAACGGGCGGCAAAGGTTTGCGTCATCGGCTACGATGTCAAAGAGAAATTTTTTCCGTATATTTCGCCGATCGGTCAGACGATAAAAGTACGCGGAATTCCCCTGAAAATTCTCGGAATCGAAGAAAAACGCGGTTCGTTTTTCGGCGATTCGCAAGACCGTCATATTTATATTCCGATCACTCTGCACAACCAGCTATTTGCGCGAACGGGCGGAATTCAGGTTCACGGAAAAGCCGCCGATAAAGAACTTTTTCTGGAATCAATTGAAGAAGCGCGCCTGCTTCTGAGAAATAAACGCCAGCTGCTCGGAAGCGAGGAAGATAATTTCGGTCTGGTCAATGTTGATGAAGTTAATTCGCAAATGGATCAATTTACGGGCGCGATCGCGGCGGTTGTCGTTCCTGTCACAATGATTATTCTGATCGTCGGCGGAATTGTCGTAATGAATATTATGCTCGTTTCCGTTACCGAAAGAACTTTTGAAGTCGGTTTGCGAAAAGCACTCGGCGCAACGCGGAAACAAATTCTGCTGCAATTTTTGATCGAATCGTCTCTGCTTTGTATCGTCGGCGGAATTATCGGTTTATTTCTGGCGGTCGGCGTTACGCAGCTTATTACTGTTCTGCTGGAAATTACGATGACGATTACCGTCGGCTATATTATCTTATCAGTCGGCGTTTCAAGTGTTATCGGAATTCTTGCCGGACTTTATCCGGCGTGGAAGGCTTCGAGATTAGACCCGATTGTCGCTTTAACCAAGAGTTAAAATAATGGTGAATGATGAATTAAAGAATTCTTAAATTCACCACTCACCATTCACCATTAATAAAGATTATGAAATTAACGAGTTCTCTGCCGAAAGAAGTTTTAAAGATGGCTTTAGACAGCATCCTGTCGCATAAATTCCGTTCCGGTTTAACAATTCTCGGCATTGTCATCGGCATTATCACGGCGATTGTCGTCGCTTCGATCCTGACCGGAATGCGTCAATCAATCGTTTCAATCGTCGAAGAATACGGCACGAATAATATTTATGCCTTTCATCTTTCAACGGGCTTCGGCGGCAGTAATCGTGATGAACGAAACCGTAAACCTTTAACCGAAGCTGATGCGGAAGCGATGTTGGCGCAGTCAACATCAATCGAAGATATTGCCCTTGTGGCAATTAATATCGGTTCATGGGGCAGCGGTTTTGACGATAATCTGGTTTATGAAGGCAAAAATTACCGCTGGGCTTTGACCGACGGCGTAACACCGAATTATGCACAAATCGCCAATCTCGTCCTCAAACAAGGTCGCTGGCTGACCGAAGCCGACAATTATCAGAGAAGAAATGTTTTGGTCGTCGGCGTAAATACGGTCGAAGCACTTTTCCCCGGCAAAGAAGATGAAGCGGTCGGCAAAGTCGTGCGGATGAACGGCACGACCTGGGAAATCGTCGGCGTGATCGAAAAACGAAAAGCCGGTTTTTTCGGTGAAAACGAAGAAGACCGCAAAATTTTTCTGCCGTATCGAACCGCCCGCAAAGTCGCTCCGGTGCGCGATGCGCTTTTACATATTATTCAGGCAAAGCAGGGACAATTAAACGATGCCGTGGCGGAAGTCGAAGGAATTTTGCGCCAGCGGCGCGGCGTAAAATACGGCGAGGCGAACAATTTTGACGTAAAAACAGCCGACAATTTTATCGAACAATTTGACGGAATCATCGGCGGAGTCGGCATGGCGGCGATTGCCATTTCTCTTTTAGGTTTGCTCGTCGGCGGAATCGGCGTAATGAATATTATGCTCGTTTCCGTCACCGAAAGAACAAAGGAAATCGGCATCCGCAAGGCAATCGGCGCGACGAAAAAAGCCATCGTTCTGCAATTTCTGCTCGAAGCAATGACCCTGACATTTTTCGGCGGCGTGATCGGCGTGGTGATCGCCATCGGAATCAGTAATTTACTGATGCTTCTGATTCCGTCAATGCCGGCAACGGTCGAATTATGGATGATTATTCTTTCTCTGTCGGTATCGGTCGGTGTCGGTCTGATCTTCGGCGTTCTGCCGGCGAGAAAAGCCGCCAAATTAGACCCGATCGAATGTTTGCGCTACGAATAAAGCTTAAAAGTGAAAGAGTGAAAAAGTGAAAAAGTTTTGGTCTTGATTTTTGAGTGATTTAATTTATTGAAAGTTACAAAAATACTCTAATTAATCAAGAAAATCTTAACATCGAAAAGTTTTAACTTTTAGACTTTTTCACTCTTTTACTTTCTCATCTGCCAATCGCCCTGTAGGCTAAATCCCGCCCAATAAAACGGATGATTAAATGTTTCGTCTTTAATCATCGAAATTTGCGCCTCGCGCAGAGATTCGGCGGGCGATAGATTTTCCTTGAGCATTTTTTGATAAAATCTCTGCATTAAATCCGAAGTTGCGCGGTCGTCAACCTTCCACAGACTCGCCGCCACGGTCGGCGCACCGGCATACATAAAGCCGCGTGTCAGACCGATAATTCCCTCGCCGCGAATTTCCTTGCCGAGCGCACTTTCACACGCGCTTAACACGACTAAATCGGCTTCCAAAGACAAATTATAAATGTCGTGCAAGCGCAAAAAACCCTCTTGCGTCTTGCCGTTTTCGTCAACTAAAGACAGCACAATGCCCGAAAGTTCGGGAAAATCGCTGTTGATTATGCCGTGCGTCGCAAAATGTATATATCGCGCTTTTTTGAAATTATTTTCGTTTGTCGCGCTTAAATTCGCCGAAAAATCGAGCGCGAGAAATTTTTGATTGTCCGGCACGAGTTTGGCAATTTCTTCGGCTTCACGGCGGCTGAACCGAAGCCGCGAAAATCCTGAACGCAGTCCGCGCGGCAAACTGACCGCCGAAACCTGTGACTCTAAAGATTTTTCCGTTTTCTGTCTGGCAATGGTTTTTAAACGAACATCATCGGCTGTAAAAACCGGATCAGCCAGAATCGCCAGCGAATTCGGCAAATTTCCGCCGGTTCGCCGGTTGCTCCGCAAAACCGCCACAACCGAAGCCGACGGCAGATTGACGATTTCGTTTGTTTCAATTAGAAATTGGTCTTCGGTCTTCGGTCTTTGGTCTTTGTTTTTCTGACCACCGACCACCGACCACTGACCACTAATTGAAAGTGCGGCAAACGGCACATATTGCAAAACGCCCGAACTGACGATTAAAAGTCTTTTATTTTCAATCTTTTCGCCAACGGCACCGAGCAGCATTCGGCTCAGAATTTCTCTTTCTTTTTTCCAATTCGCATCGGCATTTTGCAATCTTTGCTGCCTTTGTTGGGGTGATTCGCGCAAAGGTTCGCTGCCGCTGTAAGCCTTTATATTTTCAACAAATTGCCGCGCCGGCTGCTCGATCTCGGCGCGTTTCGGCAGTTCGATAATTTCCAGCGAAGATTTATCGGCAACAAACAAAAAACTGCGTTCTTCGCCCAGCGAGTATTCGAGCAAAACCGAATCTTCGTCTAAAATTTCCGCCTGAATCTTTGCCAGAGACAAAGTTTCGGGTTGAATCAGAGCGGCAAAACGCGGACTTTCCGCCCGGATTTTTGCCTGAATATTCTCGTATTGTTTTAAAAGTTCGTCGAGTTCTTTTTCAAAATTAGCGGCTTTTTCTTTTTGCTTTGCGCTCAAAGCGTTTAATCTTTGCGAATCTTTGGCGTTGATCGTCTGCCGCAAAAGTTTTTCTTTTTTCAGAGTTTCATCCGAAACTCCGGCGCGAATATCGAACTTTGATTCGCCCAGAGATTCCAGAAGATTTCGCGCTCTGGCGCGTTCGCTCGCTTCAAAAGCGAGCACGTCGAAACCTTTTTTCGGCTCTTTTTTATGCCGCTCGACCAGTAGATTTATATGAAATTCATAAAAATCCTGTTTTGCCGAAAAATACGAACTGCGCCGATTCCTTTGAGAGATATTCGATCTGATATTTTCCAGGATTCCGATGGCTTCTTCGATTCTCGTCTGCGCTTCGGGAAAATTATTCAAATCCTTTTCGATTTTTGCCAAACTCAACAAACTCTGCGTTTCATCGGAACTTTCCTTTAATTCGCGTTTTATTTCCAAACTATTGACAATAAATGTTTTTGCCGTTTGAAAATCCTTATTTTTGCGGTGCGCTTCGCCGATTAAAAAAAGTGTCGCCCCTTCCCACGAGCGGTCTTCGATTTCACGAAAAATCGGCAAAGCCTGATTAAAATATTCGAGAGCTTTTTGAAGCTCGCCAATTTTCAAATGAACTTCGCCGATTTTCACCAAGTTTCGGCTTTCATAGCGTTTGTTTTTCTGTTCGCGAAAAATCAGCAAACTCTCGGTTAAAATTTCCAGAGCCTTTTGCGCGCTGCCTTCCTGAAGTTGAAGATTTGCGATATTTGAAAGCGTTACGGCTTCGCTGTTGCGCGCCTTTATTTCGCGGGTTATCGCCAGCGATTTTTCATAATATTCCAGAGCTTTTTCATTATCATTTAAATCATTATTCAAATTCCCGAGATTATTAAGACACGTCGCAATTCCGTTTTTTTGACCAATTTGAGTAAAGACTCGAAAGCAAAATTCATTCGCTTCGATGGCGCGTTCGTAAAAGCCTAAACTCTTCAAAACAATAGACATATTTGCTAAAGTGTAGGCTTCGACGCGCTCATCTTTCAGAGTTTTTCTAACGGCTAAAGCTTTTTCGTAATATTCCAGAGCCGGAAAAGGTTCGCCCAAATCATCATAAACCGAGCCGATTTTTGATAAAACGCTGCCTTCCTGTGCTTTATCATTTTCAGCTTGCAGAATCGGCAACGCCCGAAAATAATAGTCGAGAGCCTTGCGCGGTTCGTCTTTGCTGTCGTAAATCGCGCCTAAATTCGCGGTAATTTCCGCTTCGCCGCGCCGGTCGCCCGATTCTTCAAAAATTTTCAGAGCTTCGAGGCAAAGTTGTTCCGATTTTTCCAGATTGTCTTCAAAAAAATAAATCGCTGCCTGATCGGTAATCGCTCTGGCATATTGCGGGCGCAGATTCAGCTCGCGGAAAATTGCGGCGGCTTTTCCGTGATTAGTTCGTGATTCTTCCCAATTGCTCAAAAGACTGTTGATTTGCCCTAAAGCATAATAGGCAAAGGCTTGACCGAAATGATCTTCGGTTTGAGCAAATAATTCGGCGGATTCTTGGAAAATTTTAATCGAATTTTGACGCGATTCAATATCGCGTTTAAAACGCATCAGATTTGCCTGATCGTAGAGTTTTTCGGCTTTGATGCGGATTTTGTCCGCATCGGTCGCGGGGCGTAAGGTTTCGAGATTTATTTGATAATCCCTTCCGCCGCCGGTGCCGCTTAATTTCCTGACAAATGAAATTTCAAGGCGAAATTCATCCGCAGTTTCGGCTAAAAGCGAAACTCTTTCCGGTTCTTCGCGGCTGTTCGAATTATTAACTTCATAGATTTTCTGCCCGCCGGAATTGAAAAGTTTTATTTCGATATCGGATTTTTTCTGATCAATGACAATCCGCACAAAATCAGCGATTTTCGGTTTTATCAAATAAATATGCGGTTCATTTTCCGATATTTCGCGCTCAATCGGCGCATTCGGCAAAAGTTTTGCCGTGTTTTGCGCTTTTACCGGAAAAGCCGAAATTGCTAAAAGAAATAAAATTATCAGATACTTTTTCGCTGTAAACATATTAAAAATACTCCTTAAATTTGCCTCTATGTTGTTTTATTGAAAAAACAATTTGTGAGAATGTTTAAAGATTTAATTAAGTTTGACACTCAAGCTGTAAAAAATTTGCTTGAACAGCTTTGATTTTCGCAATTTTGTAATAATTATATTATCATCAAAACATTAAATTTAAGCCTGCAAATTTATCTTATGCCCGAACCTATCGAACTTTATAAACCGCAAAGCGAAATTCAAAACTTTAGAAAAAAAGCCTTTAAGGCTTGGGCGTTAGGATTTGCGGCGGTTCTTTTCTGGACTTTTTTGATTTTGCTCGCGCCGCTTGCCGAAAATTTCGGCTGGACGGCATTTTCAGACGCGATCTACAAATTCTTCAGCTTTTTATGTCATCAGCAGCCGGAGCGTTCGCTTCATATCTTCGAACATCATTTTGCAGTTTGTTCACGCTGTTTCGGCGTTTATTTCGGTTTGGTTTTCGGGTTTATTATTTACCCTTTTATCAGAAAAATCGAAGAGATCGAACCGTTTCCGCGCATCTGGCTGTTTTTGTCGCTCGTTCCGATCGGCATAGATTGGTCGCTCGGAACGTTCGGAATCTGGGAAAACACGCATCTTTCGCGGTTTCTGACAGGCTTGATTCTCGGCGCGGCGTGCGCGGTTTTTATCATTCCCGCACTGGTCGAACTGGCGTGGTTTTCAGCAATCAAAAGAAAAAGGCTGTCGAATTAGCAGCCTTTTTGCATCTAAATTTAGCTTTGATAATAAATTTTGATTTTTGTTTTCGGTAACGACAGGTAAAATGCTTTAACCGGGCGTTTCTTGATAATTAGACCGAATAATATCCGATTTTATTTAGTTTTGGCAAGATTTAAGATTTATATTTTCGGCAATAACAAAAATGTCTTTATTCGGTCGGCTTATCTAAAGTATTTTTCTCGGGTAAAAAATCTTTCAGATACGTTTGTTTTATTGACTAATTAATAAAATAAAGGCAAAATCAAAATTGCATCTGACAAGTAGAAAAAGTTTAATATGAGTTTTAACCGGGAAAGCGCAATCCAGAGAGCAAGAGAAGATTTGGCAGAACGCTTGAGCGTTTCGGAAAACGAGATTGAAACCGTTTCCGTCAGCGAACAGGATTTTCCCGATATGTCGCTCGGCGCACCTGTTGATGATGAAATGTCAGGACAGATGATTTCCGGCGGTTGGCGCATAAATTTAGGTGCTAACGAAAAGACCTTTGAATACCGCGCCGACAAATATCAACTGCGTCTGGTCGGTTTTAACGGAACAAATCACGTCATCGTATCGTGACTTAAAACAGAAGTTTTTTTCAAAAACTTCTACGACAAAGATTTTTGGAGTTTAAAAAATGAATCGTAACAATATTTGGATACATCTCGGCATTGCCCTTGTAATTATCGGAATCGCGGCAATGATCGGACAAGTCAGAAATTGGCAATTAACAAAAACGAACACTTCGAGCGAAGCGGTAAAAAAAGCAAAATCCGTATCGAAACCGATTGCGGTTAAGCGTTCCGTCGAAGAATCCGAACCGGAAGTTTTGGTTAAGTTTCGTCCGGGCGTGAATTTAGCGGAAGTCAGAAAAATTGCCGCAAAAAACAATGACCGCATCGAAGATAATCTCGAATTGGTCAAAGGTCTCGTATCAATTGACGATCTCGATAATTTGGATGCGGAAACAGTCGCCGAACAATACCGCAAAATGAGCGATCTGGTTGAATATGCCGAGCCGAACTTTAAGATCGAACTCAATGATCCGACAACCGTTTCGCCGCAAAACCTGCTTTATCGTTCACCTGATAAAAATGCGCCGAACGATCCGATGTTTGAAGAACAATGGGCTTTAAACAATGTCGGGCAAAACGGCGGAAAGGAAAATGCACATATTGATGCGCTCAAAGCCTGGGCAAAAACTCAGGGCAGTCAGGATGTCGTGATCGCCGTTTTAGACAGTGGAGTTGATTACACGCATCGTGATTTGATTACGAATATGTGGATTCGCCCTGATAACATTCCGCAATATAAAGACGATCAACTCGGAACATTCAACGACAAGAACGGATTTAATGCGACCGACAATCTGAGCGATCCGATGGACGACAACGGACACGGAACGCATTGCGCCGGAATCATCGGTGCGGAAGGCAATAACGGTGAAGGCGTTTCGGGCATCAACTGGAAAGTCGAAATTATGCCGCTGAAATTTATCGGTCGCGGCGGTTTCGGTTCGACCAAAGATGCGATTGAAGCGATTAATTATGCAGTAAACCGTAAACGCGCCGGCGTTAATGTTCGCGTGATTAATGCCAGTTGGGGTTCGACAATGTATTCCAAACCGCTCGAAGACGCGATTCGCGCCGCCGGTGAAGAAGGAATTTTGTTTGTCGCCGCCGCCGGAAATAACAGCACGAATAATGACAGCCGTCCGCATTATCCTTCAAATTACAAACTTTCAAACGTCATCAGCGTCGCCGCGCTCGACCGCAATGATCAGATGGCTTCGTTTTCAAACTTCGGTATTAAAACCGTCCACGTTGCCGCGCCGGGCAAAGATATTTTAAGCACCTGGCTGAACGACGAATATCGTGAAGCGTCGGGAACTTCGATGGCAACGCCGTATGTCGCCGGAGTTGCGGCTCTGATTTTGGCAAGCGAGCCTGATTTAACCGTCGCCCAGCTTCGTGAACGCGTTCTGCAATCGGTTGATAAACTCGATGCTCTTGACGGAAAAGTCGAAAACGGCGGACGCATCAATGCGGCGAAGGCACTGGGAAACTAGAGTTTCGACAATCTGCGTGAAATGCTAAACCATTTGGAACAGAACTTACTAAAACTATTTAGTTGATAAATTTCAAATCAACTTAGAAACACTAAAAAGCCTTGTATTTACAGGGCTTTTTTATTTTTAAAACTCTCTGAAAAATTAAGGCACACACTTTGCCAAGTAAAGTTTTGTAAGAAAGGCGATGCCTTTTGTAAATAAAAAGAAAGAATTTGTCAGGCATCACCGGAGATTTTGAATTTTTAGG
The DNA here is from genome assembly GCA_038246645.1 of Pyrinomonadales bacterium. Lineage (GTDB taxonomy): Bacteria > Acidobacteriota > Blastocatellia > Pyrinomonadales > Pyrinomonadaceae > JAHCHG01. The sequence goes on along the minus strand of JBBRVS010000066.1, from coordinate 13,133 downwards.
AGAAATATATGAATCGTTTCAAAAAATTAGTCACAGTTTTTGCATTTTCGCTTATGCTTTTGGCTCTGCCGTCTATCGCTTCGGCACAATGGCGCGATAATGATAATAATCGCAACAATCGCAACAACCAATCCAACCGCAATTTACAAGGCACAATCAGAAGTCTCAAGAATTTGAGCAATCAATTTGAGCGTCAGGTTGACCGCGAACTCGACCGCAGCCGTATTAACGAAACGCGCCGCGAAGATCGAATCAATGATTTAGCCGAAAGATTTAAAGAAGCGGCTGATGATCTTGATGACGCATACGACGACCGGAGAGATTACAACCGCAGTGCCGATGAAGCACGCCGCGTTCTTGCTCTGGGTTCACAAATTGACCGAGTAATTTCACGCCGGGGCATCGGCAGAAATGTTCAAAACAGCTGGAGTTCAATCCAACGTCAACTTCGCGTTTTAGCCGGAGCTTATAATGACAGGTATAATAATCGCGATAATGATGACCGCCGCGATAACCGCCGCGATGACCGCCGCGATGACCGCCGCGATGACCGCCGCGACAATCGCCGAAATTTCCCGTTTTAAGAAACTTCTACAAAATTAAAGGCGGCTTTAAATTCCAGCCTTTCCGGCAGCCAACCCGAAAGCCGCGCTTATAAAAGCAAAAAGCCTGAGTTCAAAAAACTCAGGCTTTTTGCTTTTCATACTCTCTTCGTTGTATTTTTCAAAATATGACAGGAACACTTTTTTTAGTTGCCACTCCGATTGGACATTTGCAGGACATTTCGTTTCGCGCCGTCGAAACTCTGAAAACCGTTGACCTAATCGCCTGCGAAGACACGCGCCACACCGGAAAACTTCTCAAACATCTCGGCATCAAACAAAAGCTCATCAGCTATCACGAACACAACGAACAGAGCCGCGCCGACGAACTTGCCGCACTGCTTGAACAGGGAAAATCAATCGCCGTCGTCTCCGATGCCGGAACGCCCGGAATTGCCGATCCGAGTTTCCGCATCGTTCAAAAAGCCAATGAAATCGGCGCACGGGTCGTTCCGATTCCCGGCGCGGTCGCTTTTGTCAATGCTCTGATCGTTTCGGGTCTGCCCACCGATTCCGTTTTTTTCGGCGGATTTTTGCCTTCAAAAAAAAGCGAACGCCGCAAACGTCTGGAAGAAGTTAAGGAAATTCCCGCAACGCTCGTCTTTTACGAGACGCCACACCGAATTGCCAAATCTCTGGTTGATTGTCTGGAAATCTTAGGCAGCAGAAAAGCCTCCGTCGTCCGCGAACTGACCAAAATGCACGAAGAAATCAGCAGCGGAACTTTAATGGAATTAGCGGAAAAATTTTCTCGAGACAAAACAAAAGGCGAGATTGTTTTAATTATCGAGCGGGAAAATATTTCAAACTTGAAATTTCAGATTTCAGAGAATAAATCAATTTCCGAACGCGTCGCCGAACTCGAAAAAGACGGAATCGGTTACAAACAAGCTTTGAAAAATGCCGCCAAAGAATTCGGCTTGAGCAAATCCGCGGCTTATAAAATTTTTCTGAAAGAAAAAACCGATAAATCCACCTGATTTTTGCAGATTTTGTGAGCCATACGCCTAACTTGTCCGTAGTACCCACAGAACTCTGTGTTGATTTCCCTCTGTTTCTATTTGCAGAGAAAACTTATGCTTCATCCCGTTGAACCGTAAATATGTTTTTACCGAGTAAACATCGGTATTTCCGAAAGATTTTCAGGCATTTGAACATATTTCTTTTCTTATCAAAAAAATCTTTAGTATTAGTGCAATTAGATTTTAAATCACCGTTCATTATCTGTGGTTTTACACGAATCTATTTATAAAAAGGAGTCTTTATTTATTATGTTGAAAAAATCCCGTTTATACTTTTCCGTAATGGTCGCCGCTCTGGTTTTGGTTTCGCTTCTGGTTACGACAAACGTCAAAGCCTGTGAAGAACCGCCGCAAACTCTGCTTTCGCTGTATATGAACAGCGATCTTGTAATTTTGGCTAAATATGAGAGCAACGGTGAAGGCAAAAAAACATATGAAGACGAATACGGCTACACATTAGAATCCGAGCGAAATTTGTCTGTAATCAAAATTCTTAAAGGTCAAAAAGATCTGGAAACGGTTTCGTTTATGTTTTCCGAATATCATTCAAACCCGAATCAGCCGGTTTCCGAAGGTGATGTGGAAGATTATCACCAAATGGACGAAAATTATTTTGATGTTTCAAAAATCAAAACGGGAAATCAATACTTGTTTTTCTTAAAGATGAACTCTGAAACCGGAAAATACGACGTTTCCGATTATGTTTCGGGCGCAAAAGATGTCGCCGGAAAATCGGGAATCTACGAAAAGAGTTTGGATGAACTGCGCGATATTGCCGAAAACAAAGAAAATCAGCTTGCCAGATTATCCGAATGGATCGTTAAAAACCTCGAAGAACCGGAACTGCGCGAAGACAGCATCAGAGATTTATCCGACAGTTTTTACGGTATGACGTATCAGGAAGAAGACGCGAGTTTCAAAGATCAAGGACCTTTTGTTATCAATGAAGGCTACGGTGTTTATACGGTCAATGTTGCTAAAACTTTGTCGCAATCACAAAAAGCAAGAATTTCATCCGTGCTTTATCCGATGCTTCAGGAATCGTGGTTTGCCGCCAAACCGGAGTATGCAGATTATGGAATTTCCGTAATTCTCGGTTCGATCAATAAACCGCGTCTGGCGATGCACGCTTTTAATATGATGCAAAGCGTCGGTAAAGAAGATATTGAAAGAAAGCGTATAATTATGGAATTTCTGATCAGCACGGTTGAAGATTCCGAACTTACTTCAACTTATTATGAATATCTTGACTTGGAAGAAAAAATAAATGAAGAAAAAGCAAAAACTACGCCCGAATCTAAAAAGCAATTGAAAACTATGATCGAAACCAGAAGCACTCTGCTCAAAAATTTCGACAAGCGTTTCAAATTTATGCTTGACAGAAACTTTGTTCCGGTTCCGGAAAAAGAAGCCTAAACGCGATATTTAATCGTGTAAAGCCGAAAAAAAGCGGTTGTGATAAATTTATCACAACCGCTTTTTTTAAGTTTTTACCACAAATTTAATTGCGCTGTGTCAATTCCTTCGGAAGTTGTTTATCAACCGCCGGACGCTGCTTCAAATCGGCGAGTTCCCACATCGTCAGAAAAATCGTCCGCGTGATCTTTTCCATTCTCGGATAATCAATCTTATCGGGATGATCTCCTGCTTGATGATAATCTTCGTGAACGCCGTCAAACCAGAAAACAACCGGAATTCCATTGACCGCATAATGAAAATGATCCGAACGGAAAAAGAAGCGATTCGGGTCTTTCGGGTCATCGTATTTATAGTTGTAATCCATCTTCAAATACGAACTGTTGATCGTTTTCGTAACCTCGCCGAGTTTTGAACTCATCATTTCCGAACCGATCACATAAATTTCATTTGCGCCGGAAAGTTCGGCATTTCGCGGATCCGTGTCTCCCGCATTCTTACTGCGTCCGATCATATCAATATTAAGCTGCGCGACAACTTTTTTTATATCAACTGTCGGAAATTGATTGAAATACTGACTTCCCCACAAACCTTTTTCCTCGCCCGTGTGCCAGACAAAAAGAATCGAACGTTTCGGACGTTTCGCTGATTTTGCCAGAGCCTCGGCAATTGACAGAACCGCCACCGTTCCCGAACCGTCATCGTCCGCGCCGTTCCAAATCTTGTCTTCGCCTTTTGCCAGAAGATTTACGCCGACGTGATCATAATGCGCTCCGATGGCGACCATTTCGTTTTTCAAAACCGGATCGTTGCCTTCCCAGAGCGCGACGACATTCTGCGTCATCGCCGGAGTCGGTTTGGTCGCAACCGTATAATTAGCTGTTTTTGTTAACGCAAATGCCGAATTTTCCGTAAAACTCTTGGCTTCGCCTTGAAACATTTTCTGCGCGGTTTCCTTTGAAATCGTTATTGTCGGAACGCCGCCGCCTCTTCGACCTCCGCCTTGAACAGCAAATTTTTCAACGCTCGGTCTGCCTTTTCCGGTTTCCTGCCGGAAAAGATCCCAACGGCTTTCGACATCGTTTGAAGCAATAATAATTAAACCTTTCGCGCCTTTCATCCGCGCATAAAACTGCGGCGGCATAATATCAACACCGAAACTCCCTAATTTGCCGGAAAACAAATCTTCCTGCGTAATGCCTTCGGGATAATCGGTTTCGCTGTAAACGACCAGCGTTTTGTCTTTGACATCCACACCGGCGAGCGCATCAATATTTTTCGATTTGACCAGCCAGCCGTTTCCGCCGAAAACCAAACCCGAATCGGCGACAGTTGCCGCTGCCGGACTGGCATAAAAATCTCTGCCGTAGCGCAAGTTTTCTCCGCCGATTTCCAGACTCGTTTTTTCCGTATCTGTTCCGTTGATATTCAAAGCGATCTTTTGATAAAAAGTTCCGTTATCGCCCGCCGGTTTAAAACCCCAGCGCGAAAGCATCATCGCCATAAATTCTGCTGTCAGGTCAAGCCCGCGTGAAGGCGTATCGCGCCCTTCCATCGCGTCCGATGCAACAAAATATAAATATTCCTTAAGTTGTTTTGCCGTGATCGTGTCTGCCGCTTTTCGGGCGGGCGAATTCGCCTTCGTCGTCGCCGTTTGCGCTTGAGCGAAAGCCGGAAAGACAAACGTCAAGGTTAAAACCAATGCAATAAATTTTTTCTTAAACAAATTTTTCCTCATTTTTTCTCCGAAAGATTTATAACTGCAAACAAAAATCAAACGAAATAACTTATAAAGTCATTTCGCAGTTTTAATTTCCTTTATTTGAAGCCTTTCAACAATTTAATGTTGTTAAGTTTTTACGCGCCGCTGGCTGGAATTGTTTCGTTTCTAACTGCGACGACCGCAATTTTTTTATCGTTGGCGAGTTTGAGCAGTTCTTCGCGGTCGAAAATCAGAGTTTTTCCGGCATTCAGGCAAAGACAGGTTGCGCCGGCTTCGACCATCGTTTTCACGGTCGGAACGCCGACGACCGGAACATCGAAACGCATATCCTGATTGGGTTTGGCAACTTTTACAACAGTCAGTTTTCCGCGCGCAAGCTCTCCGGCGCGTTTTATCGTCGCGTCCGTGCCTTCCATCGCTTCAATTGCCACGCACGCCTTGGCACGGACAACGATTGTTTGCCCGAGATCGAGCCTCGCAATTTCGTTGGCGACATTTAAACCGTACTCGATATTTTCTTGCTCGTTTTTGTCCGGCGGACGTTTCGACAGAACGCCTTCCTGAGCTAGTTGATCTTGGATAAAATATGTCGAATCAATCAGTTCGATTCCTTCCTTTGCCAGTTCGTCGGCGATTCCGCCGATTAATGAATCGGTATTTCGTTTCGGCAGATTCCAGAGCATTTTTGCCATTCTTAAATCGGGAAACGCACCACTGAAAATCTGCACGTGCTTAACCTGCCCCGCCATTATCGCTTTTTCAACGCCTTCGTTTTTGAAAAATTTGATCATTTTTCCGAGCTGCCCGATGCCGACCCAGATGACTTTTTCGGCAACTTCTTCGATTCGTTTATCGGTTTCTTCCCTGATGGCAACGACACAAATGGACGCACCCTGTTCGCGTGCGCCGTCAACAACGAGAAATGGAAATGAACCGTTTCCGGCGATCAAACCGTATTTCATAAACTTTTTATCCGACTAAAAAACGCTAACCCGTGATTAATCAAATGCTTAACTTAAGCAGAATTTTTCTGAAAACCTTGCCAAACGATATTAATTTCGTGTAAAGTTGTTTCATATATAAAACACGTCGCCACGAAAGAAATATGCGTAAATTAAAGGAAGTAGCCAAAATATACAGAATTTCGCAATTCACAAAAATTGCCCGACCGCTGATCGTATCGCGTGTATCCGCCGGATTTCCATCGCCCGCGGAAGATTATATCGAAGGACGGATTGATCTCAACCGCGAATTGATAAAACATCCGATTTCAACATTTTACATTCGCGTAACGGGTGATTCAATGCGAAATATCGGTATTTTTCCGAACACTTTGCTGATCGTTGACTGTGCGCTGGAAACAACCGACGGGCATATTGTCATCGCCCGGCTCGGCGACGAACTTTGCGTCAAGCGTCTCTCCATCGCCAATGACGGCGGGATTTGGCTTCTGCCGGAAAATGAGTGCTACGCGCCGATTGAAATTACCGAAGAGATGGATTTTGAAATCTGGGGCAGAGTTATTTATTCGATTCAGCCCCACTGATTCGGAAATCATTTCAGCGTTCAAATTTAAGAAACTTCTGTATTCTTAATAATTTATAGGAATCTTTCGGAGCGAGTTTTTAACTCAAAAGCATATAAATTTTAATTTATGAATCGGGGTAAAATATCATTCAGGCAGCGAGTTAAATTTTATTTGAATTTTTACTTTACCACGCCGCGTTTTGAAGTTTCGATAAATTCGACCAGCAGATCAACTTCCGCACAATCCGTAATTTCTTCTTTTATTTTCTCTAAAGCTTGCGATGTATTTAATTTTGCGGTGAGCAAAAGGTGAAAAGCGTGATTGAGTTTTTGGATAACGTCTTTCGCGTAGCCGCGTCTTTTCATTCCGACACGGTTTAAGCCGTAGCATTTAGCGTGATTTCCCTGGATCGTCGCAAACGGCATCGCGTCTTTAACAACGACCGAATAACCGCCGACGAAGGCTTCAAAACCGATCCGGCAAAATTGATGAACGCCCGAATATGCGCCGATGTTTGCGCGGTCGGCGATCTCAACGTGTCCGGCAAGGGTCGCGGCATTTGCCATGATAACGTGGTTTCCGATCTGGCAATCGTGCGCGACGTGCGTCTGCGCCATCAAAAGATTATCGTCGCCGATTTTAGTTAAACCGCCCCCGCCTTTTGTGCCGCGATGAACGGTAACAAATTCGCGGATGTGATTTCGTTTGCCGATTTCGGTGGCGGTCGGTTCGCCGCCGTATTTTAAATCCTGCGGCGCGAGTCCGATTGAGACGAAGGGAAAAATGCGCGTTTCATCGCCGATTAAAGTTTTTCCGTCAATGACAACGTGCGATTCGAGATGAACTTTATCACCTAAAACCACTTCATCGCCGATGGTTGAAAATGCTCCGATATAACAATCTTCGCCGATATGTGCCTTTGGGCTGATGATGGCGGTTTCGTGAATAAAAGACATAGAAAGTTTCAGGCAATTTCGTTATCGGAAATTTCGTCCGCATCGGAAGAGATATTTTCAGACATATTCTGCTGTGATTTTCTTAAAATCAACCAGAGAAAAACGCCGGCTGAAATTAAAGATAAAAGCCCTGAAAGCGGACCTACCAAAAAGGTAACTATAAAAGCGATAATACCGAGTTTTCGTTTGTTTTTCTTAAAACCCAGGAATAACAAGATCAAACCGAGAACCAACCCTACGATTGTTCCGGCTATCGCTCCATAAATAATCAACTCGTTTTGCGTAATTTCCATATTTTATTTTCCCGTTTAGCGTTCACCGATGATTGACATAATTTCGGCTTCGGCGGCAATTTTCCCGTCCACGCTGGCTTCGCCCCACATTTTCTGGACTCTGGTGCCGATTCTTAAAGCCGTAACTTCCAAACGGAGCGTATCGCCCGGAACGACCGGACGGCGAAAACGTCCTTTTTCGATACCGCTGAAAAATGGAATCTTGTTTGAACGGTCTTCAAATTCGCGCAACGCAAGAATCGCCCCGACCTGCGCCAGAGCTTCGATTATTAAAACTCCGGGCATCACCGGCACATTCGGAAAATGTCCCTGAAAGAAATATTCGTTGATCGTTACCTGTTTGATGCCGACGATTTTTTCACGCGGCACAATTTCGATAATTTTATCAACGAGCAGAAAAGGATACCGATGCGGCAGAAGTTCTTGAATGGCGTTTGAATCAAGAATGCTCATATATGTTAGAAAAACTTTACCGATAGAATAGCAGAAGTCAGAAACCGGCAAATTTATTTTGCCGATTTCTGACTTTTAATGCTTTAGAAAATAAGTTTATTCAGGTTTCGCAGTCGCCGATCCAGCCGGACGAGCGTTGTAAAACTTAATGAATTCATCAGTTACATCTGCGGTTTTATTCAAAGCAAGGATAACTCCGGCTTGGTCCAATTTGCTTGAATCCAAAATCAAGGCATAGCCTTTTTGCACGGCAAATTCATCCATCGCTTTGCCAATATCTAAAAGAACCGGTCCCATGACGACCTGACGACGGCGATCATACGAGGCTTTTGCTTCTTCCTGCTTAAATTTGATCTCACGACCGAGTTTTTCATATTCATCAACTTTAGCAGCAACTGTTTCCGGCTTAATCGGAACAGCCGGATTTTTCTGTACTTGGTCCTGCAAAGTTTGAATTTCCTTTCGCAGATTTTCAGACTTTGTTGCTAAGGCTTGAAGCTGTGTGGTAACGGTAGCAAATTCTTTATCTACACTATCCATTGCATTAAAATATTTTATAATGCCGGTTTTGTCATTATCGAAAGCACTTGTATTAATTACGGCAACTTTGCCGGTCTGAGTAGTTTGAGCAAAAACCGACACGGCAAAAATAGCTGTAATGATAAAGATAAAAACAGTTAAACGAAACAATTTCATTATATTTTTAATACTCCTTTGGCAAACTTCAATTATTTATTCACTGATAAGATTATTTAGGTGTTGTAATTGCCGATCCAGCCGGACGGGCGTTGTAAAACTTAATAAATTCATCAGTTACATCCGCGGTTTTGTCTCGAGCAAGAATAACTCCGGCTTGACCCAATTTGCTTGAATCCAAAATCAAGGCATAGCCTTTTTGCGTAGCAAACTCACTTAAAACTTTACCGATATCTTGATTGATCGGATTGAGAATTACAGCTTCGCGTTTGGCAAGCTGGGTCTTAAACTCTTCTTCCTTGAATTTTAGATCGCGCTGCAATTTTTCCGCCTCATCAACTTTAGCCCGAGCCGCATTTTGATCAATCGGAACTTTGTTGTTCGGATCACTGGCACGAGCTTGCAGAGCTTGAATTTCGGTCTGCAAAGTCTGAAATCTTTTTACTCCGTTTTCCAGTTCGGTCGTCGTAGTTTTAAATTCGGTGTCTAAACTTTTATAGGCGTTAATAATTTTTGTAATACCTACTTTTTGATCATAAAAAGCCTCGGTATCAATTAAAGCAATTTTCGCTGCCGGTTGCGCCTGAGCAAAAACCGAGACGGCAAAAACGGCGGCAAAAATAAAATTAACGATAATAAAACGAAATGTTTTCATTATATTTGTAATACTCCTTAAATTCGAAAATGTTTATCAAAAATGTTTATCTGATTTTTCCTTTAGAAACTTTTTCTCTAAATATTGTTGCTTACTATTTTTACAGATTAAAAAAGGAAAGCAATAGTAAAATATCAATTAGGTAATGTCAATTTATTACTGACGGTTCAAATTGTCCGGATGTCAAAAAAAATTTAGAAAGTTCTTCCGACCGTAAAGCGGAAACCGCTTCGTTTGCCGGGTAAAAACAATCCCGGAACTTCATCTGTAATTCCGAATTTACCATTCGGATTATAAAAATAAATCAGACGAAACGGGACATTAACGACCGGAACCTGAACCCGCAGCTCCAGCCCGATGCTGGCGCGAAAATCGCCGATTTTATTAAATGCGGCATTATCAACTTCCAATAATCTGTTGGTCTGCGCTTCGCCGCGCAGAAAAACTTGTCTGATTCCGGGAGGAATACTGCTCGGGCAAATAATTCCTGCCAGATTGCAAGCCTCCGCGTATTCAGCAGTCGTCAACGGACTGTTATTTCGCAAGAAAAGACTACTGAAATTATTAAATTCAGGTCTGTTTCTGACTGCCAATGCCGTCAGCAAGCCCGCGCCGATAAATATGTCGTCATCCAAAAAATTACTGTTAATTTCCTGTGTGCCTGTTTTGCGTAGATTGAAAACCGTTCCGACATCGGCAAATGCCGCCAAAGCAACCGGTCCGAAAATCGGAACACGATATTCAAAATTCCCTAAAAACTGGGTATCACCGCCGACAAACTGGAAATTATTTGACAATAAAGCCGAATTTTCACCGCCCGCGCCCGTCAGTAATCCGAGCGAAGCAATTTCCGAAGCATCCTGACTGCTTAAACCCGGAACGGGAATCGGATCGCCGGAGGCGTTGGTGGCGACCACGACGTTCCGGCTGGTGACATATGAATTAAATGGAGCAATCGGACCGACCGAGCGCACGTTGTATCCGCGAATATCATATTCACTGCCTAAAAAGTAGCGTTCAAAAATCGGAATTCCGCCGACAAATGAAAGAGAATTGGCGTTTCTGATTTTTTCACTCGTGGCAAAACTTCCGACCGTTCCGGCTTGAAGCCGGAAACCGAAAACTTCGGCGCGGTCAGATCTTTTGTTTCTGACCGGAATAAAATGCGTAAATGTAATGCTCGGCTGATAAGTTCGGACATCGCCGCCCAGACCTGCCAGAGCAAACGATGCGGCAAGCTGTGTTCCTCTTAAAGTATCAATTCCGTTTGCCGATGGTTGGCGCGTATCATAAACAAAGGTCGGCGTAATCCGGCTGGTAATAATATTCGGCTGGGCAAAAATTACGGGAATTGCCAAATCGGGATTACCCAATTGATTGACCGGCGGATCGGTAATGGTTGTCGCTGAAAACTGATAACTCAACCCGATGCGTGAAAATTGCGAAAATCTGCTTTTTCTGTAAAATTCCGCCAGCGATGATGTGGCAAAAAAAGTTACACCGTAAGAGCTTTGCGTGAAAAGATTGTCTTCACTTGTCGTCAAAGACCCGAGCGGATTAAGAATATCTTGGAATAAATCGGGGTTTTGCGAAAGAAATGTTCCTTCGCCGAAAAATTTAGAGCGGCTGGCAAAAAGCGTAAATCCGACGGAAATCGGTCGGTCGCGGAAATACGGATTTTGGAAGGTGAATGAAAATTGCTGTTGACGATTTCCGATGCCGAAATTAAGTGAAAGCGTTTCGCCGCGCCCCAAGAGGTTATTGGTCGAGTATTCCAGACCGAAAAACGAACCGCCGATGCCCGAAACACCGCCGTTCAGGGAAATCTGCTGTCTGCCTCTTTCCCGAACATTGACGATCACATCAACATCGCCCTGATCTTCATTGGTGCGGATTTCTACGTCTTTATCTTTGTCAACCGGATCGAAATATTGTGTTTGGTTGATTCTTAAGACCGATCTTTCAAGCGCAATCTGGTTGTAAATATCGCCTTCGTTAATTAAAAATTCACGGCGCAAAACGCGGTCGCGGGTAAATGTATTTCCCGTAAATTCCAGACGGCGCAGACGAAATTGCCGGTCTTCTTCGATGGTAATCGTAATATCAACGATTCCCTCGTTCGGATTAGTCGGATTTTCTTTGAATTCCGGACTGAATTCGGCGTTGTAATTAACAAACCCTTGGGAACCGTAGAGTTTTTTCAAATCTTCATAAACCGCGTCCTGCAAGCGTTTTCCGTCGGCAATTTCACCTTTTCTCAAACCGATATATCCTAAAATCTGCTGTTCGGAAAAAATCGAGTTTCCTTCAACCTTTAATTCGCCGACGCGGAAAACTCTGCCTTCCGTTACGGGAACAATGATTTTCAAGGTATCGTCTTTTGAACTGAGAAGCGGAATCGGAAGCGTAATCAGAGGCAAGAATCCCGTGCGCTTATAGCCGAGTCCGACAATTTCCGGTTCACCGATTCGTGCCTGAAAATATCCTTTTGAAAACATATACGACTTCACATTTTTTTGCAGATCGTATTCCAGCTTTCTGACATCGAGAATATCCTGTCCCTGAAAACGCGAAATGAGTCCGGTTTCCTTAACAAGCTGCAATTGATTGCGAAGCTCGCCGTCCGAAAAGTTTTCATTTCCCTCAAAATCAATTTCAACGATTCTCGAACGATAACCCTGTTCGACCTTAAAAGTTATGGCAACCGAAGTCGCCGAAACTTTCTCTTCTTCGACCGATACTTTGGCGTTCGGAAATCCTTTCGAGGCAAGCAGTTCGCGGATGACGCGGATCGCTTTTTGAGCATTGACCGGATTGAAAACCGCTTCTTTTGAAATACCGACGCGCTGCTCGCGGAAAGCCTTCAAAAGGTCGGATTCGGGAACGGCTTTTAAGCCTTCAAACTGCAAATCGCGGATGATCGGCAGTTCTCTGACTTCAAAAATCACGTTTACACCGCCGCGCACACCTTCTTCGGTCAAAACACGGGTCGCGGTTTTGTCAAAGAAATTGAGCGATAAAAGTTCGCGCAAATCGCGTTCGAGCTGCGCCTGATTATAAACATCGCCCGGACGGGTTTTGATGTAATAAAGCAGGTCTTCATCACGCAGACGGCGATTTCCCTGAATATCAACCGTTTCGACCAATTGTTGTTGAACGGCAGATTCCGAAGTTTCCTTAATAGCTGCCGCCGATTTTTTTTCCGTAACCTTTTCAGTTTTTGGATTATCTTTCGCTTCTTCAGATGTTTTCGCCGATATGGTCGAAGCGGAAAACATAAAAATCAAAGATAAAGATATGAAAATGCGAAGAACTTGCATAAAACCGATTTCCTTAATAATTGCAATAGATTTGCGGCTTTTTAAAAGCCTTTTAACGTAAATTTGCCCCGTAAACTCTAAATAAAACACTATAAATATCGGGCTGTATTTTTGCTGGTGTAGATACGCGAACTTTGATTCGTTGAATCTGAGCTTGGTTGCCTCAAGCGAACTGTCCTTGCCTGCAAACTTCCGAATTATACAGATAAATCATTAAAAAGGAAAAAGCGCAAAAGGTTTAACTGAAAACTTTCGCGCTTTTAAACTGAAATTTTGTAAAATTTTATATTTTTTCCAGAAAAATTTCGTCTATTTCTTCCAAACCGACCGGGCGAAATGCCAATTTATCATTTTCGCAGAAAACTTCGACCAGACTTTCTTTACTCAATTTCCCTTGAATCAAAGATTCGGAAAGTTCGTCCTCGACGTTTCTCTGTAAAGCGCGTTTCAACGGGCGTGCGCCGTATTT
>JBBRVS010000065.1:0-25300 GCA_038246645.1 Pyrinomonadales bacterium | reverse complement strand
GCTATCGGCAGATTACAGTGCGCGACGGCAAAGGCGGCAATGACAGATTTACAGTTTTGCCGACAAAGCTGATCGAACCGCTTCAAAAACAACTTGAAACAGTCAGAAAATTTCACGAACAAGATTTGCGGCACGGAATCGGACGGGTTGAAATGCCGTTTGCCTTAGCGAGAAAATACGAACACGCCGAAACGGAATTTTGTTGGCAATACGTTTTTCCGTCAAAAAGTTTGAGCGTGAATCCGCGTTCGGGTTTGAAGAGACGACACCACGTTTCGCCCGCGAGTCTTCAAAAACCGTTCAAGGAAATTATGCGAAAAAGCCGGATTAACAAAAACGCCAGTCCGCACACGCTTCGTCATTCTTTCGCCACACATCTTTTGCAAGACGGCTATGATATTCGCACCATTCAAGAATTGCTCGGACATAAAGAATTGACAACGACGATGATTTATATTCACGTTCTGAATCAACATCGTTTGGGCTTGAGAAGTCCGACTGATACCGCTTGATCTTCCGAAATCCTATTTCCAATTCTTTTCTTTCTTAAACTTTTTAACAACCATTTCGCGCCGCATTTTGGGCAGGTGATCTAAAAAAAGCTTGCCGTTGCAATGATCGGTTTCGTGCATAAAAGCGCGCGCGGCATAGCCTGTCGCAACGCGTTCGAACCATTCGCCTTTTTCGTTTTGCGCTTTGAGTTTTACGACATCCGGGCGCACGACGACCGCCGGAACTTTGCCGACCGACAGACAGCCTTCCTGACCTGACTGCTCGCCGCTCGTTTCGATGATTTCGGGATTTGCCGCGATTAATTTAATTCCTTCGCAATCCATTACGAAAAGACGCAGATTCAGACCGATCTGCGGCGCGGCGAGTCCGACACCTTCCGCGTCATACATCGTTTCAAACATATCGGCGCACAAGCGTTCGAGTTCTTCGTCAAAAACAGTGACGGGTTTTCCGACCTTTGCCAAAACTTCTTCCGGGTATTCGGTGATTTTTCTGATAGCCATATTCTTGAGTGAGCAGTAAGCAGTAAGCAGTTTCAAATTTTACTTTCAATATCAAATTTCAACTGCTGACGGCTCACTGCTTTCTGCTCACTAATTTTATCTCGGAATCACGCCGCGCCGTGAACGGCGGCTGAAATCGCGTTTGGCAAAAAAGCCTTTTTCGTCGCGGTTCATACATTGCCAGCAGACGACTTTTTCGATATTCGTCGGACTCAGCTGCACATTATAATGATCCGTTAGGCGGTCGCATTCGGCGCATCGGGCGGGCGGTTTGTCCGTGATTTTCGGGTCGAGTTCTTCAACCATTTCGTTTTTCCTCATCTGTCCTTTTTTTTCTTTCAATAGTTTAATGCGCTTTCGTCGATTTGCCAAAACGGCAGCAAATTTATTCCGCCGGATTTAGTTGATAAACCTTGAAATTTCCGCTGCGGAACGCCACCGGAAAAGCGTATTCGGCTTCGCTGACCAGATATTGCGCGTTGTATTTTCGGGAAATTTCAACGATTTGTTCCGCCGGTAAATTATTGTAAAATTCCGCCACTTCATCAAATTCACGTCTGCCGTTTTCGAGCGGAAATTTTCCGATCAATAAATCGAGCCGCGTCTGCCATTCGTTCAAATTTGCATACGGTGCAGTGCCGTAATTAGCTACTTGTGCGCGGTGCGAATAATACCAAAAATCCTTGCGCCACGGCGGAGCAATAACCACAGTTCCGTTCGGCGTGTTATTTTTCAGCCAGACAAATGTCTGCGCCGCATCATCATTTCTCGTGCGCCATTCGCGGACCGTGTCTCGGAAACTCGCAAATCCCGTCGAAAAAGGACTCAGCCAGCCGAGCAGACAAAACAAACCGACGATCATCAAAAGATTTGCGGGCGGTGCGAAAACCTTTTTTTCGTAACTTTTTGCCAGCGCAAACAGAAAAAATAAAGGCGCGAAAAGCGGAAAAAGACGCATCGGCATCAACCGCAGGAGTTCGAATTGTCCGAGAATTCTCAGAAAAATTCCGGCACAGAAAAAAATAAACAAAACCGTCAAAAATGCCGTGAAAAATCGCTGCGTTTTGTCATGGTCTTCATTGCGGTTTTGCCAATAAAAAAGCAGATAAAATGCCATTAAAGCAAAAACTAAAATAATACTGCTTTTGGCAAAAAGAACCGCGTCGAGATGAAACGGATAAACGACCAGAACGACAAATTTCCAATTTTCGGCGGAATTTACGTTTTCCGCAACTTGAGAAATAAACATCGGAATCAAGCCGAAAAGCGAAAAAATCCCGCTGATAAAAGTGATTTTAACGAGTTTCAAAAAATCCCGACGACTGATTGCCAAGGCAAAAAGCGTTGCCGGAATTCCCCAAAGCCCGACCGCCGGATGAAAACTGAAGGTCAAACCGAGCAGAATCGCCGGCAGAATTTCCTTTTCGCGGCAAAATCCGTCAAGCGCAAACAGAAAGCAAATATACGCGATACATTTCGCCTCGAAACCGCCGATCATCCATTCGTCCGCCACGATTGCCTGCCCCATCCAGACCCACAGAAAAATCGAGAGCGAGATCATCCAGAGCGGAATTTTCCAATGTCGTCCGAGCCGCATCAAGGCATAAATCAAAACCGCCCAACACGCGAATCTGCCCGCCCAACCGATAAATTCGGTTGAAAAAACAAACGTCAGCAATCCGAAAAGATGATTGAAAAGCCAGTGTTCATTTGCCGGTGTCGAAAAAGTCAGATCATTAAGCAAAAAATCCGGGCGGTAGGTTTTTACAAGGCGCAAAAGATAATTATATTCGTTGCTGTACGGCACGGGTTTTCCCCAAAGCAGAAAAACCGTACCGAAAAGTGCGGCGTATTGCAGATAAAAATTCTCTTTGAGTTTTTCCGGATCAAGCAATTTTGTCATCTGTTTCAAAATAAAAGCAAACGCGCGTTTGCGGCATATTTGTAGCCCATAGCGCAAGCTATGGGAAATAAATCATAAAACCGTTTGAGCCGTTGAAAATGGCGGCATAATTTATGCCGTTCTCTTCGAGAACTTTAATTATTTCGTTCGATCTTTCCCCATAGCTTGCGCTATGGGCTACAAATATACCGTCATTATTCAATGACTTTATTTGGAATTTGTCTATCTAAACTTTTACCCGCCTCGACACCAAAACAATTTTTCAGCCGCGTGCTTCCGCTGATTGATTTACGCTGATTACGGGCAATTCGTCTTCCGCTACTTTCTGCGCGTGGCGGCGCATATTGACGATTTCAAAATCCTTGCCGAAGGTTTCCAGAATCTCGCTGACAAGTTCCAGCTTCTTTTCGAGCGGCAAGTTCATTCCGGGAAAAAACTTTAGTTCCGGCGCATCTTCCGCCGCTAAGAAATCAAGCGGATGAAGCAGCAAACTGAGCTGCGTTCCCGTCACCCGGCACATTTTCACGGCAGTTTTCCAATAGACCTGCGCGGCGAGTTTTGAAAACGTCGAAAGATAAATCAAATAAGTCGCGTGAATCGGAGTTTTGAAAATCGGCAAGGTCGTAACGGGAATTTCGATCAGTTTCTTTTCGCCGATCTGCCATTTATAGGGTTTTAAGGATTGAAAACCGTCGGAAAATTTGCCGTATAATTTCTTGAGCTTTTCGCGTTCTTCGGGCGGCATTTTCGGCGATTTCAGGAAAAAATAAGCTCGCGCGAGCGGCGCGATATAGGTCGGCAGCGTCGAGCAGTCATATTCGTAATTTCTTTCCGCCAAAACTTCCAAAACCGCCGTCGAAAGCGAATATCCCGGACCGCGAAAACCTTTCGGTTTTTGTCCCGTAATTTTTTCCAAAGCATCTTCGGTTTTTTGAAATTCTTCCGTTAATTCTTCTTTTGAATAAAGATGCAGCCACGGTTCGTGCCTGAATGAATGATTGGCAATTTCGTGTCCGGCATTGGCAATTTGCCCGATTGCCTCGCGGTTTTTGTCCAGTGCGGCATCCTGCCCGACGATAAAAAACGTGATATTCAAATCTCTTTCCTTCAAAAAATCCAAAATTCGCGGCGTAACCGTGTCGAGATACGACGGAAAATCTTCCCAACCCGCATCACCGCGCGTTTTCATATATGCCCATTTATTATCGAGATCAAGGCTTAAACTTGCAATCGTTTTCATAAAAATCAAATTATTTCCAAAGGAAATTTCTCGGCTAATTGAACCGTTTCGTTAATATTCAAAGTTCCGTTGACGATCTGCGACGAATTGACGATAAACACATTTTCGAGCGAAGTTTCAACGGGCGGAACGGTTTTTGAATAATCGAGCGTCAGCAGCGGAAAAACTTGCCTGACGCGCGAAATTTTGAATTCGAGAACGTCTTTGCGGTCAAAATGCGAATACATTTTCTCCAGAGATGAAAGAAAATGTTCCTTGATCTCCTCGTCCGATTTATCGAACAATTCGTGATCGGGCGCAAGGTAGCGCGGCAGATAGATCAGCGAATTTCCGCCGAATTCTTTTTTGTCAACAAGCGCGGAAAGTTCGATCACGCCCGTAAAAGGCGTTTCGTCCGTAATGTTCGTTACGTAATACTCGGAAATCGGCTTTTTCGTCAAAACCGAAGCGCAGATGATTCCTAAATATCTGATATTATTGAGCCTTTCCTTTTCCGCACTCGTCAGCTGCGGCAGAATTTTTGCCGCGATATTCGATGGACAGGTCAGAATTACCTTGTCGAATTCTTCGCTTTGCTCACGCGAAGTTAAATTTATTTTGCCTTCGATTTCCTCTATTTTTCCGACCGGCGAACTCAATCTGACATCAACCCCTTTTTCTGTTAAAACTTCCGAGAATTTCCTTAAAACATTCGCATAACCGCCGCGCACGTAGCCGAACATTTCCTTTTTCAAACCGGAATTTCGCGCCGCATACATTCGTTGAATCGTCGCCCAGATAAACGCCGCGCAGGTTTCCGCGTAGGCTTCGCCGAGTTTTGCTTTCAGCAGCGGTCGCCAGATTTTATCGAAAGTTTTTTTGCCGGAAAGTTTCGTCAGCCACTGTTCGACCGTTACTTTTTCCAGAGATTTCCAGTTTTTCAGCCGCGAAGCATAAAAGATCGTCGCGCCGAGCCGCAGCTTGCTGATGAGATCGAGCGGCGGAAATTTCAGAAACTCGATCGTGTTCGACATCGAAACTAATCTGCCGTCGGTATAAAATCCGGTTTTCGTTTCAACCCATTCGAATTCATCTTTCAGACCGACTTCTTCGATGATTTTCCGCGTGTAGGAATCCGAAAGCAGCACGACGTGATAATGTCTGTCCCACGTCAGATCGCCGATCTGCCAGACGCTTGCCAAACCGCCGATCTCCGGTGCGGATTCAAAAACAGTGACATTATGCCCTTTTTCGGAAAGCCGCAGAGCGAGCGTCAACCCGAGAAAACCGCTGCCGACAATGGCGACTTTGGATTTTTTCTTACTCATCAATTTCTTTATATTTTCCCCACTTCATAAAATCGTAATATTTCTGCATTGCTTCGTTCTAAGTTTCGGCTTCGGTTGTCCGGATTAGTTCAAACTCATCTTCATCTTTCAGCATTTGTAAATTTTGTTCGTAGTTCGGATATTCAACGCGGAAGAAAGAAAGGCTTGATTTATCTTCGTTTGCCCAAAGTTCATATTTCATTTTTATTGTTTTTCATTACAAGTAGAAATTTTATGATGAGCGTAAAAACCGAATTTTGATTTTTGATCTTCAATTTTAAAATGAAGAATTATCCATTAAATTATTTTGTCCCGAAGGGACTACTTTTGTTAATAGCCCAACGATTTATCGTTGGGAATTGAATAACAATATTTCAGTCCTGTAGGGACGACCGGATATTTCTTTCGTTCCTACGGAACTTGGCAAAATTTCAAATTTCCCAACGATAAATCGTTGGGCTATTCTCAAATAGCTCCTGCGGAGCAAAAACTTTTTCGTTATCTGATAATAATTTATTGTTTATTTTCAAAGATTTAACAAATATTGTAAAAATCAAAATTATTTTTTTACTCGGTCTGATCCGAAGTTTTTTCCGCCAAAGCCGGTTTAACCGCTTTGTTTTTTTCGAATAACCGCTCTCTTGATAAGCGATAAAGCAAGCCGAGATGTTTGAACGTCGTTTTGGCAGTATTCATTTTTGAAGCACCGAACAGGCGCGTTTCGAGAACCGCCGGAGATTCGATAATGTGTCCGCCTTTCAGATCGAGTCTGCCGAGCATTTCCGTTACGCCCAGAAAACCGCCGTCTTCGACATTCAGATCAATCATCGCGCTTCTTCGGTAAACGCGAAAACAACTCGTATAAGTCGCCAGTTTCGTCTTTAAGACGCGGCGATAACAAAATGACGCGCCTTTTGAAAAAACCAAACGCCATTTCGGAACATTTCGCACTTCGCCCTTGCGGTGATATTGCGACGCCGTAACCATATCCACGTCATCGGTTAAGAGCGGAACCATCTCGACAAGTTGATGCGGATCATATGTGCAGTCGCAATCCATCGAACAGACGATTTCGTTTTTAGAGGCTTTGATGCCCGTCATAATTCCGCCCGCCACGCCTTTATTTTTTTCGTGCTGGAGAATCGTGACGTTTTCCGTTTCGCCGAACAGCTGGTGCATTTTTTCAAAGGTTTTATCGGTGCTTTGGTCGTCAACAAAAATAAATGTCGGATGATAACCGATCTT
Source organism: Pyrinomonadales bacterium (assembly GCA_038246645.1). Lineage (GTDB taxonomy): Bacteria > Acidobacteriota > Blastocatellia > Pyrinomonadales > Pyrinomonadaceae > JAHCHG01. The sequence goes on along the minus strand of JBBRVS010000065.1, from coordinate 18,589 downwards.
ATTTAATTTCTCTTCGACGCTTTTCAGAGTGTTTGATAGATAATCGAGATTATCAACTTCGTTATAGCACGGAATAACGACCGAAATTTCGGTATGCGGCTCGGCGTTTTCTGCTTCCCGAACTTCGATAACCGCTTCTTGAATTTTCTCTTTCTTCGTTTCGACGCTTAAAGAATCTCTTAAACCCAGATATTCGGCGACATCGCAAAAATCGTAAAGTTCGAGATTTTCCTTCAAGATCCATTCCATTTTGTCCAATTTGCGGTAATGGCGAACGCGATTATACCGCGATGCGGCGGAAATTCGCGGCTGTTCGGGATCGAGTTCCCAGACGTGAAAATACAAAACGAACGGCTCGTCATAACGATTTGTCCAGTCTTTAACGGCGCGGCGCATCAATGTATAGGGAAACTGCCGGAAATAATTTCCGCCGGAAATCGGCAAAAGCCCGACTCCGAGATTGCGCGTCGAATACGGAAATTCCAGGATAATTCTGCCGTCCGTGTGATGCTGATGCCTGAATCGCTTGGCTTTTGCGTCTTTTTTTACGGGCAAAAACGAAGCGTCATACGCCAGACCTTCTTCGGCTAAAACATCCAAAATCCACGAATCCTTTTCATAATTGAGTTTTTCGGCGGCGCGATAACCGACAATTTTCTGCCCCGAAGCGTCTTCCAGAATGCGGTTTGTTTTTCGCACGTCTTCGCGGAATTCGTCCGGCGTTAATTGCCGCAGTGAGCGGTGATAAAAACCGCGTGAAGCAATTTCGTGTCCGCGTGCGACGATTTCCCTGATTAATTTCGGATTTTGCTCGGCAATCCAGCCTAAAACAAAAAATGTCGCTTTCGTGCCGTATTCATCGAGCAAATCCAAGGCTTTATGCGTATTTTGCTCATAACGCGGCTCAAAGCGCGTCCAATTTTGTTCTCTGATCAGATTCTCAAACGCGCCGACGTGGAAATAATCTTCCACCAGAACGGTTAAGAGATGTTTTTTATTCGGGGATTCTGAGTTCATTTTTATTTTATTTTTTCGGATTTTGCGTAAAAATTCTCTAAAATCTCGACAATTTGTCCGGCACTCGTGCCGTTGCCGAAGGGATTTTCGATCTCTTTTACGGAATTTAACCAGATTTCGTTTTTATAATTTTGACGAAGCATTTTTGCCAGAGTTTCCGAGTTACCGCCGACCAATTTGGCGACACCCGACGCGACCGCTTCGGGGCGTTCGGTATTTTCGCGCAGAATAAAAAGCGGTTTGCCGAGACTCGGTGCTTCTTCCTGAACGCCGCCCGAATCGGAAACAATCAGCCAGGCGTTCTTCATAAGCGCGACGAAATCGGCGTAATCGAGCGGTCCGAGAAGATGGATCCTTTCCCTTTCCGCTAAAATTTCTTCTGTTATCTGTCTGACATTCGGATTCGGATGAACGGGAAAAAACAAGCAAACATCTTTATTTTCTTCAACAAAGCTGCGCAGTTCCTTCAAATTTCCGCTCATCGTTTCGCCGAAACTTTCGCGGCGGTGAGTTGTCAGAAGCAGACGTTTTAATCCCTCGGTTCGTTTGATCAGGTTGCCTATTTTATCGCTTGGCGAAGAATTTTCGAGTATAAAATGAAGCGCGTCAACAACCGTATTGCCGACAATGAATATGTTACCAGAATTAACCTTTTCCTGTAAAAGATTTTCTTTATTGTTTGCGGTGGCGGCAAAATTAAAATCGGCGATCTGCGAAATCAGACGGCGGTTCATTTCTTCGGGAAAAGGACTCAAAGGATTTCCCGAACGCAGACCGGCTTCGACGTGTCCGATCTTTATTTTGCGGTTGAACGCCGCAAAAGCTCCGGCAAACGCGGTCGTCGTATCGCCTTGAACCAGAATCACATCGGGTTTTTCATCCTGCAAAATCGTATCCAAAGAGGCTAAAACTCTGGCGCAAACCTGATTCGGCGTTTGATTTGCGGTCATTACGCGCAGATCGTAATCGGTTTCGATCTCGAAAATCCGCAAAACCGGAACAAGCAAATCCGTGTGCTGGCTCGAAGAAACAACCGTCGTTTTGATTTTTGGATGTTTTTTGAGTTCACGAATCACGGGCGCGAGTTTGATCGCTTCCGGGCGCGTGCCGAAAAGCACGAGTATCTTAAACGCGGTTTTTTCGGAAAAACTTTGATGCTCGCTCGTGTTTTGTTCGTTTGATTGATTGATATTCAGCATTTTTTCGGGCGGCGGAAATTTGTTTTTTGTTTCAAATGCAGTAAACCGGCTAAATTCTTCATCTATCTTGATTCGGAATAAAAATCAGTTTTTCGTTCGCTTGAATCCGTGAAGTTGCAAGCCGAAACTATTAACTGTTCACTATCAACTATTCACTATTTTTCAGTAAATAACCTGTTATTTCAGTTGATAGTTTAGAGTTGGTAATTGATAGTTTTTCAAAGACTTCTTATAAAATCGACTTTAGATTCAAAATCAATATCTGTAATATTTTTCAAATGAAAAAATTCTCTGTCATAATATTTATTTTGCTCTGTTTTTGCCAAGTGTTTCCGCAAATATCGCAGTCAAAGGTTTTACGCGGAATCGTTTCGGATACGAATGGTTTGCCGGTAGAAGGCGCGAAAATCGAAATCGCTTCAAATCTTAAAAAGACCTTTTGTAAAACCGATTATCAGGGAAAATTTAGCTGCGAGATAAAATTTGAAGAAAATTTTCTGCTGACCGTTCAAGCAGAAGGTTTTTCTACTATACAACAATCTATTGACAATTCGCAAGATTTTTCAAAAGAAGTGAACCTGACGCTTTCGCCCGCGCCGCTGAGCGAACGGGTGATCGTGACGGCAAACCGCACCGAAACGCGCATCGGCGAAACGGCGGCAAGCGTCGTTTCGCTTGTCAGACAGGAAATTCAAACGAGCGGTGCGCCGACGATTGACGACGTGCTGCGGCAGGTTCCGGGCTTTTCGCTTTTTCGCCGTTCGGGAAGCCGCAGCGCGAATCCGACGACGCAGGGCGTATCCTTGCGCGGAGTCGGCGCGAGCGGCGCGGGGCGTTCACTCGTTTTATTTGGCGAAGTTCCGCTCAATGATGCCTTCGGCGGCTGGACGCAGTGGAACAGAATTCCGCCGATTGCGGTTGAACGAATCGAAGTTTTGCGCGGCGGCGCGTCCGGTCTTTACGGTAACAATTCTTTGAGCGGAACGGTCAATATTATTCCGCGCGAAACACGCGAAAAATACGCCTTTTCCGCTGAAATCTTTGGCGGTTCGCAGAGAACTTTTTCGGCTTCGACGTTTTTCGGTTTCAAAAAAGGCGATTGGAGCGCAGATTTCGTCGCCGCCAATTTTCAAACGCGCGGCTATATTCCGATTGAAAAGCGAGTGCGCGGCGCGGCGGATAATTTTGCCGGTTCGCGCAATTCCAATTTTTCGGCGCGAATCGGCAAAGATTTCGGCGAAACTGCCGGTATTTTCTTTAAAACTTCGTATTTCGGCGAAGCCCGCGAAAACGGCACGCGTCTGCAAAATAATCGAACTCATATTCGCCAGTTTATTGTCGGCGGAAACGCAGAAGTTCAAAGTTCAAAGTTTAAAGTTCAAAGTTTGAACATCAACTGGCGTTTTTACGGAGGCACGCAGGTTTTCGATCAGACGTTTTCCGCCGTCGGAGTTGATCGAAACAGCGAAAATCTCATTCGTTTTCAAAGAGTTCCGGCGCAAACCGTCGGATTTTCCAGCCAATTTTCGACCGTCTTCAAAGAAAATCAAACCTTCGTTTTCGGCTTTGAAGCCAAAGAAGTTCGCGGCGCGAGCAATGAAACCGGATTTTTTAATAATCGCGCGACTTCAAAGAGCGGCGCGGGCGGCAGAGAGAGAACTTTCAGCGCGTTCTTACAAGATTTCGCGCGGATAAATTCAAAACTGATTTTATCGGGCAGTGTTCGCTACGATTTCTGGCGAAATTTCGCCGCGCTCAGTTCCGTCCGAACGCTTTCGACGAATGTTGTCAATACAACAGTTTTTCCTGACAGAACGGAAAGCGCGTTCAGCCCGCAAGGCTCGGTTCTTTTTCAGGCGACGGAAAATCTGGCATTTCACTTTCTGGCTTCAAGAAGTTTCCGCGCGCCGACTTTGAACGAACTCTATCGCGGTTTTCGCGTCGGCAATGTCGCCACAAATCCGAATGAAAATTTAAGCGCGGAAAAAGCCCTGAATTTTGAAACCGGCGCGAGTTTTAATTTTCGGGAATTTTACTTGCGCGGCAATTTTTTCTTCACGGAAATTTCTGATCCGATTGCCAATGTAACCTTGTCGGTTACGCCGAATTTAATTACGCGGCAGCGGCAAAATATCGGTAAAACCCGCGCAACGGGCTTGGAAATCGAAGCGGAAAAGAGATTTAGAAATTTTAATTTTTCGGTCGGATATTTGTTGAGCGATTCACGTATTTTAGAATTTCCGGCAAATATGCAGTTGGAAGGCTTGCGCGTTCCGCTCGTCTCGCGTCATCAATTTACGTTTCAAACCCGTTATGCCAACCGCAAAGGCTGGAGTTTCGCGCTTCAGGGTCGCGCTTCCTCAAAGCAGTTTGACGACGATTTAAATCAATTCCGGCTTGAACCGTTTTTTCAGCTCGACGCGTTCGGCGCGAAAAGATTTTCCGGGAATTTGCAGATTTTCGTCGCGGTTGAAAATGTCTTCAACTCACGCTATTCGGTCGGCAGAACGCCGATTCGCACCGTTAGTTCGCCGATCAACGGTAGAATCGGGGTGAGATGGAATTAACTCGACGTACCGCCGCCGCCGTCCCGGCGGCTGTCCTGAGTGCGTCTCGCACTCAGGACAATTTCGATGTTAAAAAATTACTTCAATTTTAATAACATATTTCAATCACAAAAAAACACGCCAGCGGGACGCCGGCGTGACAGCCGCCGGAACGGCGGCGATACGATAAAATCTACTCCGGCGGACCTGAACAGCTTTCCTTGTAAAGCGCGGGTTGTTTGGTGCTGATGATCGGGAAATTTTCGGCTTCGGCGTTTTTTTCGATCCAGTCCATATATTCTTCCGGCACACTCATATCCGAAAAAATCGCTTCGACCGGGCATTCCGGAATGCACGCGTCGCAATCAATGCAAACGTCGGGGTTAATCAAAAGTCGGTCGGGCGTTTCGTGGAAAGCCTCGACCGGGCAAACCGCCGCGCAATCGGTATATTTGCAATTAACGCACGGTTCGGTCACGATATATGTCATTTCTTAAAATTCTCCTGTTTCTGATAAAAATATTAAAATAAAAACGTAATATGCAGAATCATAACTTGTCAAAGCAGGTTAGACAAGTGATAGAATGACCGCATAATCAAAAGTTTTACCAACATAATTTCAGTTAAGGAAACAATATGAAAAATTTGAAATCAGAACGAGACTTGTCATTGGATTTTTTGCGTGTCTGCGAAGCGGCGGCAATTGAATCGGCGCGCACGATGGGGCAGGGCGACCGGAAACTCTCGGACGAAGCGGCGGTCGAAGCGATGCGAAAAGTGATGGACAGCGTGCCGATGCGCGGACGCATTGTGATCGGCGAAGGCGAACGCGATGAAGCACCGATGCTCTATATCGGCGAAGAACTCGGCGGCGGCGATTATTCACCGGAAGCCCGCGCGGAATTGCCCGAAATTGACATCGCCGTTGATCCGCTCGAAGGCACGAATCTGTGTGCGCTCGGCGCAAACAATGCGATTGCCGTTCTCGCGGCAGCGGAACGCGGCGGGTTATTAAACGCGCCGGATATTTATATGGACAAGATCGTCGTCGGACCTTCGTGCCGCGGCGCGGTTGATATTGATGCGCCCGTTAAAGATAATTTGAAAAATATCGCCCGCCGACTTGGGCGCGATATTGACGATTTAGCCGTCATCACGCTTGATCGCCCGCGTCATAAACAACTGATTGACGACGTACGCGCCGCCGGTGCCAGAATCCGTCTGATCTCCGACGGCGATCTTTCCGCCGGAATTTCGGCGGCGGTCGCCGGAACGAATATTCACGCGCTGATGGGCATCGGCGGTGCGCCCGAAGGCGTGATAACCGCCGCCGCGATGAAATGTCTGAACGGCGAAATCCAGGCAAAATTCGTTTTTGATCCTGAAAGATTGGGCGTTGATAAATCCAAAATTCCCCCGATGGAAGAATTAATGGAAAGACTCAAGGAAATGGGCATTACAGACCCGGACAAAATTTATGACACCGACGATCTCGCGCCCGGAAAGAGAATTATCTTTGCCGCCACGGGCGTCACCGACGGCACTCTGCTGCGCGGCGTACGCTTTTTCGGCGCCGGTAAACGCACCCATTCGGTCGTCATGACGAGCGATTCAAGAAATATCCGGTTTGTTGATACCGTCCACGTCGAAGGCGGTCCCGACGCGGTCATCAGATTCTAAAATCAAATAACAAAAAAGGTAAGTTCTTATGAAGTGTAATTTATTCATTGATAAGAACTTATCTTTATTTTAAATCTCATTTCTTATCTCAAACTCCTTTAATTCACTCACAAATACGTTAAAATAAACCCTGACACTAAAAAAGAATTTGTAAATAAAAATTTTACTGCTAAAATATCTTTCCAACAACAGGAATAATACGGCAAGTTTTTAACTTTGTTAATTTATCCGATAATTCATTTATTCAAAATAAAAAAAGTTACTGCACTAACCTGATTTTTGTTTACCAAAAACAATTTTTTGAGGAGTTATAATTTTTATGAGTGTTGCCGGCAAAGAAGTTTTAACTGAAACCGAACCAAATTCCAAACTTGACGAAGCCCCTGAAAACGGCGGTAAGTTAATTGTCTTAACTGCGCCGCTGACCGAAGCGATTGACCACGCCGGATATTTTATTCAAATGGCAATGGCTTCGCTTCCCATCTGGCTCGAAGGAGTCTTAAACCGCAAATATCCCGATTGGCGAAAAGTCGAGCGATACGAAGACGGTTCGGCAAAATATATGCCGGCGGGAGTTCGCCTGGTTGAAAAATCGCTTTTGCGCGCGTATTCACAGGACGACATCGTTTCGTGTTTTCCCGAAGATTTAGATAAATTTATCGGACCGAGAACGCGCGTTGTTGCCGTTTCGACGCATAATCCTTTGGGCGTAACATTTGCCGCCGGAGTTTATACTTCGATCTTCGGTTCATCGAAAATGCCGATCAATTCGCATTATTCACGCGAACTTTTTAAACAGATCAAGGAAAATCCGCACCGCGAAAATTACAAAGTGATCGTCGGCGGTTCGGGCGGCTGGCAGATCATTCAAACCGATTCTTACGAAGAATTAGGCGTGGACTGCGTCGTCGAAGGTCGCAGCGAATCAAACGACACGCTCGAACTTTTTGCCAAAGCGGTGCGCGGCGAAACGCTGCCGCGCGAGATCGAAGTTCAGCATCCGAAAGAGCGCGAGGCGATTATGTTTCCCGATACGCGCACCACGTTCGGCGTGGTCGAAATGACGACGGGCTGCGGTCGCCGCTGTAAATTCTGCTTGCCGGATCTGAACCCGCAGATCGATCTGCCGAAGGATAAAATTATGGACGCGGTTCGCGCCAATGTGCGCGAGGGAAATAAACAAATTTCGCTGGCGACCGAAGATATGTTTATTTGGGGACAAGTTCACACGGACACGCCTTTTTATTTTCCGAACCGCGAAGCTCTGCTTGATCTTTACGGCGAAATCGTCAATACGCCGGGGGTCGAACAGCACGTTTTGAGCCACGCGACGATTGCTCCGGCGGTCGTTGATCCAATTTTGATAAAAGAACTTTCCGATCTGTTATTGCCGAAAAGTCCGATTCATTTTCCGTATTTGAGCAGTCATCCCGAAAAAAAGGCTCTTGCGCCGCTGATCGGTCTGGAAACGGGTTCGGTGCGGATGGCAAAGAAAATTATGGCAAGCAAAGGCGTGCCGTTTTCGATTGACGAGTGGCAGAGCGTCGTTTTGGAAGGTTTACGCGTTTTGAATGAAAACAACTGGTTTCCGGCAATGACGCTGATCATCGGAACCCCGGACGAAACCGACGAAGACATCAGAGAAACGCTCGATTTAGTCTATGAAATGGAGCGTCGCGGGCTTTTCGCCTTTCTGATTCCTTCGATTTTTACGCCGCTTCACGACACGCGGATGGAGATGGAAAAAGGCGTTACGCAGACGAAACAGCTTTCCGAATTGCAATGGCAATTGATGATGAAATGCTGGAAGATAAATCTGCGCCCCGGACAATACAGCTGGTGGGGACCGACCGCGTGGCGCGTCGGCTCTTTGGGAATGTGGCTCTATAAACTCCGCAAGCTCAATGGTCCGAATTTTACTTATCCGCTGTTGATGTTCAGTGGCATGATGTCGGAAAAACGTCTGGCAAAAATGGGCAAAATATATACGGGCAAACCGATCAAAGTATTGAATCGTAAAGAATTGATCGCGACTTTGAAGCCAAAGCAATTGCAATATTTGCGAGCCGATAATGGCGATCTGCCGGAAAATTATTTAGCCGAACAAAAACAGCAAGTTGAATTTGCAAATGTTTAATTTTCTTTCGATTATTTTCCGATAATAATTTTCCGTGTTTGGGTTTGGCTCATTATTTTTCCGTTCTCATCCAAAGCAACGATGCGCCAATTCGCGCCTCTTTCGGTAAATCTTTCCCAAAACCAGGAAGGCGCACGATAACTCGTGACAGGCGAAACGAGCATCGCGGAAAGCAGCGGATTTTCCGCTTCATCTAAAATTTCAAGCCGATACGCCGCTGCGTTTTCTAACTCTTTCCAGGTGAAAATCAGCGGTTTAGCCATATCAACCGTTAAATCTTTCTGCGGCAAAACAAGCGCGTTTTCCGTCCAAATATCGTTTGAATTTTTCCCTTGAACAAAAAATTTGAGCGTCGGCATCGGAAACGAAGCGACCGCGCCGCTGTGAACGATGCCGTTGCCAACGCCGAGAATTTCCAGGTTTGAATCAGATTCCTTGTCGTCGCTCGCCTCGATGCGGAGAAGCAGAATATATTGTCCTTCGGCAAGCGTCGGAACGCGGTCGGTTAATTCGAGTTTCAGTTCAAATTTTCCGACGGGCGGCAGGAAATGATTGAACCGCGCGATCTGCGTGTAGCGTTTTTGCAAACCGCGCTGCTCGATCGGGAGAGTTGCTTCGGTCAAAAGATCTCTGTCTTCCGGTATTTCTTCGCCCGGCTGGACGATTTCCCAACGACCTTTCAAGCGTCCCGTTCCGTTGTATTGAATCTGCGCCGAGATTTTCGGAAATTCCGCGCCGGATTTGATAAAAAGAACCGGGGTTTCGGTCGGAGTTTTGATCTCGACATTCGTCAACGCAAACGGCACACGCGCACCGCCGCCCGTCATCCGGCACGTTACGGCAACAAATTGATCGGGCTGACCGCTGGTCGAAACAAAACGCCTGACATAGAAAAATCCCGCACTTGCGCCATTTACAGCCGCTTGATAAGCGCGACGGACAACTGACGAGGGAATCGCCATAATATCCGTAAAACCGCCGTTTCCGCTTGAAGTCGAGCGATTGTAGCGCGACGGTAAAGAGCCGTAAATCGTGTCGGGTCGGCATTGATTTCCGATTGCCGGAGCATTCGCCGGAATAAGCTCGCCGCACCAGATCGCTTCCGCCGGAACGTAATCGGCGGGAATCTGCCCGAATGTCAGAAAAACTGTCGTCGGATTTTGCGAATTGACATTTACGCCCGTCGGATTTACGCGGATTTGCGCGTTGATAGCGGCAAAACTTATCAATAAAATTGCGATTGTTAGAATGATTTTCATAATTTTTCTCCGTTTTTTCCAAAACTCATATCAAAGTTTAGTAAGCGGTCTTTGACCAGGATTTCGCCGAATTTGAAAAAATGTCGCGGTCAAAGACCGCTGGCTTAACGGTTATAAAGGTACTTTTGAAATAATTTCTAAAAGAAATTAAAGGTCAAACCCATATTAAAGGTCTGCGCTTTGTTGAAATTATTGACGAAAAACTGGCGGTCAACGGTGTCGCCGTAGCGATTGGCGTAGCGTATGAAAAACTGCGTTGACATTTTTTTGAATTTTTCGCTGCCGAGCGTGAATTGATACGCCCATTGCGCGTCAAATTCGGCATTGCGCGAATCGTTCAAATTTCCTGTATCGCCCGCCAGCGTCGTCGAAAAACCGCCGCTGAAATTTGAATTTTTCAAAAACGGCGTGCGCCAGGTTGCACGTGAACCAAGCCGAAACGTGCGGTCAATGCGCGGGAGTTCAAAATTTTTCTGCCGTTCGTGCCCCAGATCGAAATTCAAATCAAGACTTTCAAACGGTTTATAACTGAGCGTCAAAGCATTGACCGCGCTTGAAAAATCAGCGAGTTCGCGTCCCGGTTGGCGGTTGTCCTGAAAGGCGCGGTTATAGCTGTAACCGACGCTGAATTTTTCGGAAATCTGCCATTGCGCGTTAAACGCTTGGGCAAAACTATGCTGATCGGGAACTTGCGACGCGTCGGCAAATTCGCCGTTCACGGGGAGAAACGCGCCGAACTGATGCGTGTGATCATAAGTATAAGAAACGACCGGCAGCCATTTTTTCGGTTTTGCCGGCGTGAAAAACGAATTGAGCGGAATGCCGATGATTACATTGTTCCGGCGATTCAGAGTTTTTAAGATCGAAGTAATATCGTTTAAATTATCGCGGTCGCGCAGGTTTCCGAAAGCAAAATTCAGCTCGCCGAAACTGCCCGAAACTTCAAACTGATTCTGCCGGCGATCAGCCTGCGTTGACGCGCCGATACTGCGGAAAAGCGGCGCGATTTCTTCGTGGCGGAAAGTTCCGGTCAGTTTTAATTTCTTTTCGTTCCAGACCTTTAAGCCTTGCAGAAAATCGAAACTGATCTCGCCGTATTGCGCGTTTTTCGATGTTTCTCTAATTTCCGTCACATTAAGACCTTGTTCGAGATTCGGGTCCCGCGGATTTGTAAAACGGCTGCGCGTAAATCCGGCTTCGTAGCGCAGTCTTTGATTTTTATCGCTTCCGATGACGCGCAAACCGAAACCCAAACTCTTTTCCGCATCGTTGATCTCGCCCTGATTAAAATCGCTGAGCGGCAGAAGCGAACCGCGCAAAATACCGACTTCGACGCGCAATCCTGCGGGGCGTTCCTCAAAAAATTCCCGGGCAAAGGTCGCGCTCATCACCGAATGTTTGCGGCGCGTGATGCCGATAAAATTGTCGTAACCGACGACCGAAGTTCCGTTGGCGACGGACAAAATTACTTCGTTTTGTTTGCCGAGCGGAATTGTTGCCGAAATTCCGCGACTGGAAAAGCTGCTGATTAAATGACGGTTCGAGCCGAATGAAACGTGTCCTAAATTTACTTTGAATCGCCCTTTGCCCAGTTCGATCAAATAGCTCGACAGATCAATCTGCGGAGCTTTATCGGCAAGTTCGCCGAAACGCAAGGCTTCCTGCCGGAAACTCGCGCCGACAAAATCCATCTGACTGCTGAAATTCCAGCCGCGCCGCGTAACTTTGAATGCAAAATTTCCCTGCCCGCCAACATCCGTGAACGGATTTCTCTCCGGCGCGGCTTCACGCGGAAAGGTTAAAGTCTGATTTTGTCCTTTGATATTGATCGAAACATTCGGCGTGAATTCAAAGGATTTTTCGCCCGAATTTACTTGTTTCCCGGCAAGATTTTCGGCGTTTACAGAATTTTCAGATTTCACTTTCAAAATAAATTCCGCCAGTTTTTTCCATTCGCCTGCGGAAGAAATCAAATAAACCGCAACGGGATTTTTGCCTGCGGGAAACGGGAAAAACTTCGGTTCGTAGGCGACTGTTTGATTTTCTAAAATTAAAAGCGAAGTAATGTCGGTTTCGCCGATAAAAACGCCGATTCTGCCGTCTTCCGCCGTCAAAGCACGGCTCAGATTCATCTCGATTCGCTCGGTCGGCGCACATTCTTTTTCGGAAAAATTCGCCGTTATGCTGATCGTTTCGTTTTTCGCTTCGGAAAAATCGGCTTTCGATCCGAAGATAAAAAGCAAAATTGCGGCGACGATGATAAAAGTTTTCCCGTTCATAACTTTTTTTTCTCCCGTTTTTATTTGAGATTCGAGAAAAAAAGCGGTGTTTCTCATTATCTAAGAAACACCGCTTTTTTGGTTTTAATTAGTTGCAGTTTGCTTTGTAGGAACTGAAGAAACTCGGCACCAGCGGATTGATCTCGCCGCTTTCTTTTTCGATGTTGAAGCCCATAACTTCATCATTGCTGTTATTGGTGATCTTTAAGCTCCATTGTCCGGGCAAAGCGGCATCGGCAGCGGTGATGTTATGCGTAAAGTTTAATTTCGGCGTTTTATTCGAATGGATCGAATAATAAGTTCCGGTTTTGGCAACTTGTCCGTTCGGTTTCAAAAGTTCGACTTTAAGCGAGTTAAATGTATTCGGAATTATATTGACAGCGTGCCATTTTGCCTTTAGAGTCAAAACTCCGGCAGATTTGCCGATGCCGAAAATTTTGCGCGTCTGCGTGTTGCCTTTGCCGAGAGTCAAGGTCGTGCCTTCCATATCGAGATTGACCGTATCGGGACAATTCGGCGTATAGACGCTCTTAAAATTCGGCACCATCGGATTCACGTCGCTGCCTTTTTCGATATTAAAAGCGATAACTTCATCATTGCTGTTGTTTGTAACTCTCAAACTCCAGTTGCCCGATTTATCGGCTTCCGTTTGCGATACGTTGAAGGTAAAGCTGCATTTCGGCGTTTTGTTAGAGTGAAAAGAATAACAAGTCGTCGTTTTCAAAACCGAGTTGCCGTGCAGAAGTTCGACTTTGAGCGGGTTAAAAGTGTTCGGAATAAGATTGACGGCGTGCCATTTCATTTTCATTTTCAGGCTTCCGGGAATTCCCGACGGAATGCCGTAAAGTTTTCGGCTGACGGTGTTTCCCTTCGGAATCGTCGCGGTCGAGCCTTCCATATCGAGATTGATATCGTCGGCAAAAGATGTGCCTGCCAGAGCGACCAGAATCATCGCCATTGTTATAACCAAAGTTTTCGCGTTTCCTGAAATCGTGTTCAAATTTGTCTTAATCATTTTTTTTCTCCTCTAAAATTTTGTTTTGTTGATTTCCGTTTGAAAATCTTCTCACTGAAAGACCTTCAAATTTGCCTCTCACTTTTAACTGGAAAACGCCGCGAAAATGTGTCGCACTTTTTTTGAAAATAATTTTAAAAACAAAAAAAGCCCGTAGATTCGGGCTTTTGATTAAAAATCAGTATAGCGAGCAGTAGCGAACCGCGTTTAATTAAATCCAACTTGATTTGTAACTAAACCTGAGTCTTGATTAGAAACCGAGTAATTTTTTTTACCACAGATTCACACAGATCTAAGAAGATAAAGACAGATCAGAAATGTTAAAAAACATCAAACCGATTGATTTATGCAATTATGTTGGGTTTATCCTGCCTTTTTATCAGTATTTATCCGGGTGGATCTGTGGTTAATTCCTACCTTTATTTCTAATCAAGACTGGAGTTTACTAAACGCACTCGCTACCGCTCGTTATACTGATTAAAAATTCTTGGTGACGGTAAAATTATAAAAATTGATCTCTTCGACATTGCCGTCGGCACTTGTTCCCAAAAGCGTGATCTCATATCCGCCGGAGGTTAAAGTCTCGGTCGGCAAATTTAACGAAAACGATTTTTTCGGTCGTTTGCCGTCCGAGGCAAAATCACGTTTCAAAACCGTTTCGCCGTTTTCGTTCGTAATTTCGACCGTGTATTTAACAAAGTTTTTCTCGAAATTGTTCACAATCTGCAACTTGACTTGTTTTGCCGTTGAAGGAATTTCTAAAACCGGACGGTCGCTGCTTCGCGTCGGCGGCAGAAGCGTGAAGGCAAAAATGCGCGGCGCACGCGGAACTTCTTTTGGCGGTTCGGGCGTTTTTTTGATTTCAGGCTTTTTAAGTTCGATGGTCGGTTTATTTACATTAACCGGATTTTTATTAATTTCCGAATTATTTTCTAAAGAATTATTCGCATTCTGAACATTTTCCGGCAAATCTTCCGGCGTTTTTTGCGGCGTTGGAAAAGGTTCGTTTGTATTTTCTACAACCTTAACTCTGTCTTTATCAATATCGCCAACGGTCAAAAACCAGATTGCGCCGAGCAAAAACAAGAGAATAACCGCTAAACCGCCGGCAAGCGCAAAATTCGGCAGACGGACAAACACGGTTAAAGATTCCCAAAAAGAAACTTTCTCGTCGGCTGCAATTATTTGTTTTTCCTGCGTTTCGCTGAAAAGCCGTGTTTGCAAAACCTGCGCACTGCGAACTCGTTCGCGGCGCGTGTCACTCGTCAGATAAGCGTTTTCAAATTTCAGCTTTTCGCTTGCGGTAAGTTCGCCGCGAACGTATTCGTCAATCAGATCGTTTTCGACATCGCTCAAAAAAGAGCTGAAATCTTCGTCGAGAAAAAGCCGGTCTTCGAGCGCGTCGCGCTCTGCGCCGGACAATTCTCCGAGCAGGTAAGAAACAGCTTTTTGTTTGTTTTCCAAAGTTTGTGTCATCAGTATTTTGTTGATGTTTTCCGGTGAATTTTCACATAAAAACATTCCCCTCAAATATATCTGACAAAATTACGCAAAACGTGTCGCACAAAAACGTCAAAGAAAATTTTTATAATTTTCGCAGGCAATTCGTTATGCAATTTTCAAGTTTATCGCGCAAGCGAACGGCGCGGTTTCGCAGAGCATTATTCGGAATTCCGAGCTTTTCCGCCAAACGGTTGCGGTTTTCGATCTTCTCGCGTTTTTCGCCCTTGTAATACCCGACAATAATTTCGCGGTTTTCTAAAGTCAATTCGCTCAGGCATTTATCCAGACATTTCAGTTTTTCTTCGGTTTCCCGGCGTTCTTCATCAAACGGCAAAACGCCGATTTCGGGTAGTTCGTCGGAAAATTTTTGTTCGGGAGATTTGCGCAGTTCGAGCGTGAGCATTCGGGCAATGCCGAGCGCGTAAGTATTGACGTTTTCCAGTTCTTCGGTTTCGAGTTTCCGCGCCAGACGGTTAAAAACCTCGTCCGCCGCATCGTCTGCCGCACTAAAACCGCGTGTTTCAAAAAAGCGTACGAGATTTTTTTTGAGCAAAATATACTTTTCGCCCGCCGCCGCGCGGTCTTCCGCCAGAGCCGCGAGCAATTTATCAAAGGCGGTTTCCGTCAATTGCCATTTTGTCAGCGTCGCGCTTTTCACTTTTTAATTTGAAAGTCGAATGTTTGAACAAGCAAATAAAATTATAACCGATTTTAACTGATATTTTTTAACTTTTTGTGTCGCAAAGTTAAAATTCATAGTTGTTGCCCAATGTGAAACGCCTCGCCTCACGGCGACGCTGCTGACACGGTTTCATTTTCCAAACTTTTCCGTTTTTTCACTTTTTCACTTTAAAAACTTTGCTTTTCGGCATTTTTTTTGTAACTTAGTTGTAAATTCATCTATGGAAACAAAAATCAACCCAAATATCATCGGCAGAATTGATAAGGCTGATTTTCCGAGAATCAATTTAAAAAGGATTCGTGTCAAAATTGATACGGGTGCTTACACTTCGGCGATTCACTGCTGCAAAATCGAGGAAACGCCGGAGCAAAATTTAAAAGTAATTTTCTTAGACCCGGACGACCCGAAATATACCGGGAAAATTTATCTCTTTAAAAAATACTCGAAAAAAATCATAAAAAGTTCGAACGGCGAGCGCGAAGAGCGTTTTATTATTTCAACTAAAATACGCTTTCACTGGCGTTTATACACGGCGGAATTTTCGCTGACCTTTCGCGGAGATATGCGTTATCCGGTTTTGATCGGCAGAAAATTTCTCGCCGAACATCATTTTATCGTCAATCCGCAACTCAGAAATTATCTCCATCAAATGCAAAAAACCAACAAACTTTCGATGGATTAATAAAACCTGGCTTTGACGGCTAACAGTTTTTCTCAAATCTTTGTAACATACCTTTAATACTTATCGTTTAAGTTTTTTATTACACTAATATTTTTTATGAAAATCGCCGTTTTATCAACAAATCCCCGATTATATTCAACGCGCCGGCTGATCGAGGCGGGTGAAAAGCGCAAGCACGAAATGATCGTCGTGGATCATACCAAATGCGTTCTGCAAATCGAAAAAAAAAATCCGATTATTATGTATAACGGAAAAGAAATAAGCGGAATTGACGCGATCATTCCGCGCATCGGAGCTTCCGTCACGTTTTTCGGAACGGCAGTCGTCCGGCAATTCGAGATGCAGAAGATTTTCTCCGCAGTCGAATCGCAGGCACTCGTCAAATCCAGAGACAAGCTCCGCAGTATGCAGCTGCTCGCGCGCGCCGGGCTCGGAATGCCGAAGACGATTTTTTCAAATTACACGAAGGATTCGGAATCGGTCGTCAAAATGCTCGGTTCGACGCCGATCATCCTCAAACTTCTCGAAGGCACGCAGGGTTTGGGCGTGGTCATGGCGGAAACGAAAAAAGCGGCGGAATCGGTTTTGGAAGCGTTTAACGGTTTGGAAGCCAGAGTCGTTTTGCAGGAATTCATCAAGGAAGCCGATAATGCCGACATTCGCGCCTTTGTCGTCGAAGGCAAGGTCGTCGGCGCGATGAAAAGAAAAGCGAAACCGGGCGAATTCCGCTCGAATCTGCATCGCGGCGGAACTGCCGAACTGATCGCGCTGAGCGACGAAGAAGAAGACGCGGCGATCAAATCGGCGAGAGTGATGGGTTTGGGCATCGCCGGCGTTGATATGCTCCAATCGGTGCGCGGACCGCTGATTTTAGAGGTAAATTCGTCGCCCGGTCTGGAAGGCATCGAACGGGCAACAAAAAAAGATATTGCCAAGGAAATCATCCGCTACGTCGAACGCCACGTTTGATTATAGAGGCTTTTGACACCGGACATAAATTTTCCAAATTGTTTCCATAGATAAAATCGTTGTAAAATCGCTTTTCAAAATTAAGGCAGTTGAAAGACATTTTTTCCTGAAAAACGCTCTTTTAATAAAAATCTATGCAAACAAATCACTTATTCCCTGCGTCAAACGGAATAAAATTCGGTTAGCGAAACATATTTATTTTCAGGTGCGTAACAACAGGAAAAATTATAAAACCGAAAAATATCGGTTTTTTCAGGTTCATTATTTTTAAAAATACAAAAAAAGGAGTAGATTTCAATGAGAAAAAAAAGCATTTTATTGGTGGCAGTATTTGCATTGATCGCGTTTATTTCGGTTTCCAATATCAGCCGGGCGAGCGGCGATCTAGCCGTCGGCACAACATTTGAAGGTTTTACTTTGCCCGACACGACCGGCAAGCAGCATTCATATAAAAGTTTGAAAGGCGAAAACGGCGCGGTCGTCATTTATCTTTCGATTCAATGCCCGGTCGTCAAAGATTATGACGAAAGAATCAATCAGCTTGCCGCCGATTATAAAGCGAAAGGCATTAATTTTATCGGCATTAATTCAAATTACACCGAAGATTTGGGAGAAATCAAAACACACGCCGCCGCAACGTACAAATTCCCGGTTTTGATTGACAAAGATAATGTTCTGGCTGACAAAATGGGCGCGACCGTTACGCCGGAAATTTATTATTTTGATGCAAAAGACGTTCTGCTCTATGAAGGTGCGATTGACAACGACCGGCGCGGAAAAAATATCACCGACAATTATGCACGTGCCGCCTTCGACAGCAGTTTGAGCGGAAAAGCGGTTGAAAGAACCAAGGAAAACGCCTTCGGCTGTTCGATCAAACGCATCAAGAAAGCAGAATAATTTCGGTTTTAAGCGAGGAATTTTACTAACAGGGATAATAGGATAAACAGAGATATTTTTTATTCTTTTATCCCTGTTTATCATTGTCGTATTTAATTTTATGAGAATTCAAAATAGTTTTTCGGTCCAATATTTCGCGCTTTTTACAGTAATATTTTTGCTTGGCGCAAATACTTTTGCTCAAACAAAAGTTACGGGTGACAAACCAAGCGTAAAAACCGATCTGCCGAAAATAACGCAGGTTGACGAAAACACGGTCAAAGAACTTTTTGCGGTGAAAAAAGAAAACGCGAAGCCGCTGCTCGTCAATTTCTGGGCGACGTGGTGCGTGCCGTGCCGCGAGGAATTTCCCGATCTGGTGAAAATTGACGAAGAATATCGCGGCAAAATTGATTTTATTACCATCACGCTCGACGATCCGGCGGAACTCAGCCGCGACGTGCCGCAGTTTTTAGCCGAAATGAAAGCCGAAATGCCGACTTATCTGCTCTACACTTCAAAGGAAAGCGAAGTGATCAGCGCGATCTCGAAAGAGTGGAGCGGCGGACTTCCCTTTACGGTTTTGTATAATGAAAAACGCGAAATTACCTACGCTCATCAAGGTGTCGTTAAGACGGATATTTTGAAGGCGAAAATCAATGAACTTATTCAAAATTCATCCTCTGAGATAAAACCGACTGAAGTTTCTTATAAACTCGACTTTAGACAAAAGTAGCTGATT
>JBBRVS010000064.1:0-25443 GCA_038246645.1 Pyrinomonadales bacterium | reverse complement strand
TCCCGAACCAAATTCAAAACACATGTTTTCGATCTTTTTTTTCTTTTTTAGCCGGAGTTCGTCAGCAGACAGGAAATATTTTTGCACAGATTACCGCAATTGTTAAAATCACCTGAACTCAAAGGTTTTCCATATTCTAAACCAATTCCTTACTTTCGCCTTTTATCTTTTTAAGCAGGTGAGCAAAAGAAATGAAAGATTTTCGACTTATGTTTGGAGTCCCGTCTTTAGGCGGTTTTCCGCCGCGCTTCGCTGGTGGTTGCCGCCTAAAGGCGGGACTCCAAACTTTTCAAAACACCTGATTATTTATGCTCACCTGCTTACTTTTGCCTTTACTGCTTATTGTTTGTGTCAAGATATTATATTCACTTGTTCTTTATTTTCAACTTGTTTCGAGGTTTCATTCATAATCGTCTGTAAACGATAGTTGCGATAATTGCCCGGATTTCCTTTTTTGCCGTCAATTGCCGCCGAAATCATATTAAACGCCTCGCGGGCGGAAGCAAAATAAACCTTGTAATCATTAGTTTTTTCGCCATTTTCGATTATTTCGCTAAAGAATTTCCGCGCCTTTTCGCCGATACAGGCGGATTGGTCGTGCGTAAAAAAGCCGTGACAATAAAGTTTTATAAAAATCCATTCGGGGCGACCTTGAACGGTAATATTTGCCGAAATCCAGCGATTTAGCCGCGCTAGATCCTTCGGTTGATTTTCAGCTAACGCGCCGTCATCGAGACGCGGAAACGGAATTCCTTTGATCTTTCGCGTCCAATTAAAAACCAGCGGACCGGTAAAGATTATCGGTGTTTGCTTGATTTTATTACCGGTTCTCAAAGATGTTCCGCTGCGGTGCGGAATCTTTTCGGTCAGCGGCAAACCGCACTCATAAATTTTATTAATCATCGGAACTTGCGTAATATCGGGCGCGGAAGGCATCGTCAGATCGGCGTAACAGCCCGTTTCCTGCAAGATCTGCATTTCTTCATCAACGCCGCAAAATTTTCCGTCAGCCGAATTCGCCAGAGCCAGATTGCCGTGAACAAAGGCGTATTTCGGTTCGCCCGTGCCGTCAAAACGCGACAGGCATTTATGTTCTTCGGCTAAAATATCCCGAAATTCCGTTAAACTCCGGCGCGTATTTTCAGCCGTATCGGGTTTTTCAACCCCGTGATGCAGATGGATTTCGACCTCGCCCAAACCTTCCGCCTGCATCTCAGCCATTTTTTCCAAAATATCGCGGTCGTATTGTTCCGCCGGATAAAAATTCGTGTGGCGAAATTTCGTTCCGTCGGCATCACGAACGGCTTCGCCCGTTTTTCGCGCTAATTTGTGATAATCGTCCAAAGCCCTTTTTTGCGCGTCCAGATCAAGCAGACCGCTATCGCACCACGCCGGTTCAAAATGATCGGCAATCGTAAAAATCAGATTTTTCGGTTGATCCGTTTTACTTTGCAGAAAACTGTTCAAACGGACGAACGGATAACGCGTCATCCAGGGCAAATTCCATTTCAATTTGTTGTAAATTATTTTTTTCGTGCTGCTCATTTCAAATTTTTGACGATATAAAACGACGGTGATTGAATATTCGTATCGGGTAAAGTGCCTTCGATTCTTAAATTATGTTTTTTCAGCTCTTTGGTTAAAAAACCTTTCGTTTGAAAAACTTCCTTGCCCCGCCAAAATCCGTCCTGCGCTTGTCTGCCGGTCAATTGATGCCGAATGCCGTTTATCAAGCAAATTACCGGATAAGCGTATTGCCGGAGATCAAATGTCCGAAATCGTCTTTTCAGCATTCCGAAATAAAATGCCGGCGCGTGAGTTTTCAGAAGATAAACACCGCCCGGTCGCAAAACTCGGGCTGTTTCGGCAAGGGTTTTTTTGTTGTGCATATACGGCAGAGCAACCAGACATAAAACAACGTCAAAACTCTCATCTTCAAACGGCAATTCTTCGCCTTTTGCCCGCGCAAAACAAATTTTACCGGAAAAACCGAAACTCTCGATAAACGCGTTGCCAACCTGACCGAGTTCTTCGCCGATGTCAATTCCGACACAAAACGCATTTTTTTTTTCGGCAAAAGGAATCAATTGCTGTCCCGCACCGCAGCCGACATCCAAAACTCTTTTAACTTCAAGGTTTTTGACCGAGTCAACCAGTTGATCGCGTTTTTTCGCGTCAATTTCGGCATACTTTCCAATGATTTCCTGCGCGTATTCCAAATAACTCATTGTAATAAATACTTTTAATAGTTTTATTTATCATAACTGATTAGGTCTTTGATTATTAGTGAAAAAGTTTAAAAGTGAAAATGTGAAAAAGTTTTTGGTGTTTTCGGGTTTTAGGTTTAGGAAAAACAGGAAAACCTTTATATTTGAGCAAATTTGTCGGTAAATTAATAAAAACTTTTTCACTTTTTCACACTTTCACTTTTAAACTTGCCTCTAAAACCTGTCCTAATCAATTACTATTTATCCATAAATCGGCGATGCCAAAGTTCGAGCATCCATAAAATCCATAGCGAATACGAATGATCGCGGCGATTTGTCGAATGTTCCTCGATCAGCATTTTAAGATACGACTTATTAAAATATCCGCGTTCGAGAGTTTTGTTTTCCATCAGATCGCCGTGAATCCGTTCGCGCAATTTGGAATTGATCCAATCACCAATCGGAACGCCGAAACCCTGTTTTTCGCGGTATAAAATCTCATTCGGCACCACGCCTTCCATTGCTTTTTTGAAAATATATTTTGTTTCCAGACCTTTCAACTTTAACTCGGTCGGAATCGTTTCGACAAATTCGATAAGTTTATGATCGAGCAGCGGAGTCCGCGCTTCGAGCGATGTTGCCATACTCATCCGGTCAACCTTTGTCAAAATATCGCCCGGCAGATAGGTTTTGCTGTCGAGATAAAGCAGATTATCCACCGGATTTCCGGTCGCCACGCTCTGCGCGATGCGCTTAAAATTTTCTTCCGCTTCTCCGAACCGGCTGTTTAACTTTTGCCGGAAACTATCGGAATAAAGCGCGGCTTTCGCCATTTTCCCGAAATGCGAAACTGAATTAATATATCGGTCAAGCGCATCCAGAGAGATATTATAAAGAAAATTCTTGCCTTTTGCGCTGTGCGGCAGGGCTTTGCTGATCGGCTGAATAATTCCCTTCCGCAAGGCTTTCGGCAGATTTCCGATTCCGCTGCGCTTTTTGTCCACGACATAGCGCGTGTAACCGGCGAAAAGTTCGTCGCCGCCGTCGCCCGATAAGACAACTGTCACAAAATCTCGCGCCATTTTTGAAACCATAAACGTCGGCAAAGCCGACGGATCGGCAAACGGTTCGTCGAAATGCCAGACCAGATCATCTATAACATCAACCAGATCGGGAGTTACGATAAATTCGTGATGCTCGGTATTAAAATGCCGGGCGGCGATGCGGGCGTATTTTAATTCGTCAAAACTGTCTTCGTTAAAACCGATGGAAAATGTTTTGACGGGCGTTTCCGAAATCTGCGACATCAAGCCGACAATTGCCGAAGAATCAACGCCCCCCGAAAGAAACGCGCCCAGCGGAACTTCGGAAATCAGGCGGATTTTGACCGATTCCTTTAATAATTCCCGAAGCTGCCGGATATATTCGGCTTCGCTTTTTATTTCGGTGATTTTTTCGTATTTGAAATCCCAGTATTTTCGGGTTTCGATTTTGCCGTTTTTAAACGTCAAGAAAGAACCCGGCGCGAGTTTTTTGACCGATTTAAAGATACAAAAATCTTCCGGCACATAACCGAAGGTTAAATACGCATCGAGCGCACCGTGATCAATTTCTTTGGAAACTGCGCCGTGCGTGAGCAGGGATTTGAGTTCCGAACCGAAAACGAAATCGCCGTTTTCGGTCAGCGAATAAAAAAGCGGTTTTTCGCCGACGCGGTCTCTGGCGATAAAAAGCGATTCATCTTTTGAATCCCAAATCGCAAAGGCAAACATTCCGCGCAGTTTTTCCAGACAATCCGCGCCGAACCGGTCAAAGGCGTGAATAATCGTTTCGGTGTCGGAATTCGTTTTGAATTTTACGCCGATTGATTCGAGTTCTTTTTTCAGTTCGCGGTAATTGTAGATTTCGCCGTTAAAGACGATAAATTTCGAGCCGTCTTCGGAATAGATCGGCTGCTGTCCGCTCTTTAGATCAATGATCGAAAGGCGGCGCATTCCGAGGGCGGCGCGTCCCCGGACGGTTTGACCTTGTTCATCAGGTCCGCGATGCGTGATGACGCGGCACATTTTATCGAGCACCATCCCGCGCTCGACTTCCGAAGCATTTCTTTCTTTGTTAATAAATCCGGCGATTCCGCACATTTTATTTTAAGGTTTCCGGTTCTTATTTTTGCCCGGAATCTTTTTTGAAAATCGAAAATATTCTTCTGACCGCGCTCTTAAATTGCTCTTTTTCTTCAACTTCGATCACGCCCCAGAAATATGTTCCGACCAGATAGATCGGCGTAAAAACCAAGCCTGAAATCAGAAGCGTCAAACCGCCGCCGAAGAAATTCAGTACGCTTAATTTTTGTGTATGAAACGTGTCTTCGGCAAAATGTTCACCGAAATCCAGAAAAAAATCTTTTGTATTTTCATACACAAGATAAGTTACAGCTCCGGCAATCAGACAAACGACCGTTGTTTTTACGACATTGTTCAGCAACGGTAAATGCTGTTTCCCGACTCCGAGTTTTTTAACAATGACGGTTTCGGCAATCATTTTTTCAATCAGAAGAGCGATCACGGCAATCGTTATCATACCCGTTAAATTAAAATGCTGGATTCCGAAATAAAGTGCCGTAACCAGACCGATCAGCACGAAAACTCGCAGGATCAGCAAAAATCTTCCGAGTTCCTGATAAGCGCGGACAATCGGATCGGTGATCAAAATGCTGAACGGCAGAATCGTCAAATTAATCATAAAAATCGGGACGCTGGCAAGATAATCTTTGGTGAACAGCGTAATAATAAAAGTTTGCGCCGTGATGATTAAAAAAATATAGATCGGGAAATAGAAAAACGCTAATTTTTGCATCGCCCGCGCTGTCAGGCGAATCATTTCGTCTTTATCTTCAGTAGCTTGCAGCTCGCTCATTCGCGGAATCAAAACCGACGTAACCGATTCGGCAAGCATTGCAATCAACGGAACTTGAAAACAGCCGTAAGCATAAATCGCAAATTCCGCCGAAGTAAATTTATGGGCGACGAAATAATTATGAATATCGGTTTGCAATGTCCATAAAATTCCCGCAAACCCGAACGGAACGGCATAAATGAATTGTTCGACAAAAAATTTCGGCTTGAAATCTTGCCAGAACTTAGGAAATCTCGAATTCAGATAAGCAAATAAAATCAGTGATTGAATTATTCCCTGAATAATTGCCGCATACAAAAATGATTCGACCGTGGCAAAGAGAAAAACTGCCGAAAGCATCAGAGAGGTTTTGGTAAATTGCGCCAAAATTATAAAAACCGTCGCAACTTTTGCTTCCTGATTAGCGATTGCCACCGTTTCCAGAAATGTCGAAAAAATCCAAATAAAGATGACGATCCCGATTTTCGGCGCAAGCCGCGTCATTTCTTCGCTATTGAAGATATTTCCGAGAATTTGCGGAAACAAAAACAAAGCCAGACACGCCAGAGCACCGACGACAAAATTAAAAAGTAAAATATTAAAAATCGCCGCGCCGCGTTTTTCCTTCGCGCGCGCGAGATAATAATACGCGCTCATCGAAAACCCGAGCGGCAAAATCGCGGTGGCGTTCATTATCACCTGAAAGGCTTCGCGGTAAAGCCCGACATTCTCCTGTGTGAGAAAACGCACGATCATCAAAGGCAGTAAAAAGCTGAGGAAAAAGCCGACCAGCTTGGCAAACAGCAGCCACGCACTTTGCGATTTTAATGATTTTTTGGGTTTTTCCTGAATTATCACAAATGATTTTCTACTATTTTAATGAGGAATGTTTGGCGTGTGTATCATACCAACCGGGAACTTGTTTTCTGGTAATTCTTTCAAGAAATTCGATCATTTTTTTACCTTTCCGGGTTTGAATCAAAAAGGAATAATCGCCGAACAGCCAGTATAAAACAAAAATCCTCTGATACTTTTTCAAAGCTTCTTGACGAGTTTTCCAATCGCCTTCGGTATCTTCGCCGAACGGACCCGATCCGCCTTCTTCAAATTCATAAAATTTCTCCGAATCATCAACCGTAATTTTTAAATGATCGAAACACTGTTTTACGACCTTAAATTTATCGTACCCGAGATTTTCGAGAACATCGAATTCATCCTGTAATTTGGTAAAAATCACTTTTTCAGAGCGAATCGAAAGATAATCGGGTTTGTTCTCGAAATTCAGCAAAGTCCTTAAACAAATCATTTCAGAACCGACAATATCGGCTTTCAGATAAAACGGAATTCCGTATTTTTTCAGACATTCGCCGAAATCTACGGCATCAACCTGAATTAATTTGTTCGAAGTTCCCATCACTTCATTGCGGTACGCCCAATCTTCACTCGTACTGCCCCAGGGTGAATGATCTTCGTTTCGATAAAATTTCACCTTATCGGGTTTTTGTTCGCCGGCTTTTACTTCAACAATCGCGCCTTCGACAATTTTCAGCCGATTGTCGTTGATCGCTTCGGCAAATCGCTGTTTGCAGTATTCCGCATTTCCCGGATTTGCTTCAAAACCGATGACATTATAGCCTTTTTTCAGATAATAATCGGTATCTTGCCCTTTGTGCATCCCGACATCGTAAATTAAATTTTGCTGCTTCGGCGTAGAACCGTTCAGTTCCATTTTTCCCTCCATTCGTTGTTGTTTTTTTATTTTTTTATGTGAAGAACTTACATAAAAATCACGTATTTATACTTCGTTTTGGGGAATAAAACCGATCTCATCCGAACGGCGAAACCGATAGACCTTGCTTAATAATTGCGGTGCGACCCTTGTTAAAAAAATAACTGCTTTCAGACGAACCGATTTTTTGTATTCGTTTGCCTTTGAAAACGATCTTTCGGCTGAAATGTAATCTTTGCTTAACAAAAACGACTTTCCGCGCTCGATTTCCAATTCGGCATTTAATCTTTCAATCTGATTTCTGACAATTTGTTGTTCATTCGCAGACAATTCTATTTTCTTTAAAACCCGGTCGTAAACATCAATTTCACGCTCAACCCGCTGAATCGAATTGCCCGAAAGACTTGCCAGATGAACCCGGTATTTAAGCAAAACCTTGCGCTGATAAGCTCCTTTCGCGCCGTTTTTCAACATTCTCAGCCATAAATGAAAATCGTGGGCGCGCACCCTTTCCCGTTCAAACATTCCGGCTTCGATCACCAAGTTTTTCCGCACAATCGTGCCGGACGTAATAAAATTGCAGTGCAGATCAAGCACACTTTCAAACGTAACCGCGCCGGTTGAAGGAGATGTCTGCATATACGTTTTTCCTTCTGCCGAAGCCAAATCTCCGAAAAGCAGAGCGTCGCAATACACCATATCAAGCCGATTTTCTTCAAGAAATGTAAGCTGCGACTTTAGATATTCGCTCTTCCAGACATCATCGCCGTCGAGAAACGCCAGAAATTCTCCGCGCGCATTTTCAATCGCCACATTCCGCGCCGCGCCCGCGCCGATATTCTCAACCTTTAAATAAACAATTTTCTCCAGATACGGTTCTAAAACTTTTTCAAACTTTTCCGTGTCGGGCGAACCGTCATTGATTAAAACAACTTCAAAATCCTGAAATGTTTGAGCAAAAACCGAATCGAGCGTTTCCGAAGCAAATTCGGAAATATTATACGCCGGTATAATTACACTTACTTTCGGCGCATCTGAAACGACCGATTCACCGATAAATTTTTGTCTGTTTTTTACCGAGTTTTCCTGCATTTGTAAGTAAAGAACTTAAATTTCCCGAATCGGATCCCAACTGGCATAGCGTTCGCCGCGAAGAAATTTATAAAATCCCAAAACCGAAGCCAGATTTGCCAGCACAAAATAATGCGGAATCGCAAAAATCCCGATTTTTCCGACCGATTTTTCCAAAATCCAGCCCAAAAAAGCGATAAAATAAAAAGCCGTCTGCAATAAAAATACAATTTCGTAAAAAAAACTCGAAAATATCAAAACCGCCGACGAAATAAATGCCGCAATTAAAAATACCGGAACGGCATAGCGCAAAACTTTATGCGAGATAAGTTCGATTGCATAAAAACCGCTTTTCAGCGGATTCATCATTTCACGATTGCGCCACAGATCGGTAAAAGTCTGGCTGATCACGCGCACGCGCATCTGCATTTCCTTGTCCGTGCGCTGATTGGTCTCTTCAAAGCAGACCGCGTTCGGCTCATAAACCGACCGCAAGCCTTGCCGGTAAAGAATCGTGCAGATCAAGAAATCCGAACACGCTTCCGCATACATCGGCTGATAGGCAGACTGGCGAACGGCATAAAGACAACCCGACGCGCCGATCAAAGAACAGGCGCGGCTTTCATTTTCCTTGATAAAGGTTTCATAATTCCAATAACTTTTCGCGCCTTGTCCAACGCCGGATGCGGAGGAATCAACATAAACCAATTTTCCGGCAACGCACCCGACCGTTTCATCCGCGAAATTCGGAAGCATTACATTTAAAACATCGCTCTGATACATTGTCGTCGCATCGGAGAAAAGAATGATCTCGCCGAAGGTTTTTTCAACGGCGTTATTTTGCGTGACGGTCTTGCCGACTCTGCCTTCCTGATGAAAAAGTTTCACGCCTCGCGCGGAAAATTCGCGGACGATTTCATCGGTTTTATCGGTCGAGCCGTCGGAAGCCACCAAAATTTCCAGATTTTCCTTCGGATAATCAATTTGCAGAGTGTTTTCGAGTTTGGCGCGGATGTCTTTTTCTTCATTATAAGCCGTAATCAAAACCGTCACATTCGGCGTAAACATATCTTTTTTTATCTGGCGGGGAAATATCCGGCTGACTAAATACACAAATATCGGATACCCGATATAGGTGTAAAAAAATGCGCCCGCGCTTAACCAAAAAATTATTTCTACCGCTGCATAAATCATTTATGATACCCGACATCCGACTCTGCTAAAATTTATTTTTTATTTCGCCCGAATTATTTTCAATCTGATAAATTCTTCTAAAAACTACAGCATACGCTATTATGTAATAAACAAACCAATGATAGGCAACCGAAGCAAAAAAGCTGGCAACCATAAAAGCGACGATACTGGCTTGCAAGCCGATTGCCATATAATAAAACCAACCGTATTCTTTCTTTTCAAAAAATATTCGCTCGATCGCACCGAGTTTGCGAATCGGACTTATTTGAAAGATCAAATAAGCTAGAATTCCCAGTAAACCCAATTCAGATGAAATCTGCGTGAACGCATTATGTGTTTGTAGATTTCTCACACCGAAAGTTACCGAGTTTCCCATCCCGATTCCCCATGGATTACGAATTGTCACAAGCAAGGACAGTATTAAATTTTCCTGTCGTTGAGTGGAAGAACCGACCGCATCGAGTCCGGGAATGAAAATAGACAAAAGTCTGATTCCGTAGTTTCCGGGCGCTAATAAAAAGATTAAACCGCCGACAAACAAGTAAACCACCAAAACTTTAAGACGATTATTTTTGCCGATCTTCCACCCGAAAAGCACCATTGAAATAGCAAAAGCAAGAAAACCGCCACGAGAAAAAGTTACTATTATTGCCGCCACAAAAAGTCCGCTCAAAACAAAATAAAATATTTTGGCAATTTTGCTTTTTGTTATAAAACCCAGGGCTAAAACAATCGGTACCAGCGTCGTGAGATGCAAAGCCATTTCATTTGGATTGCCGAATAATCCCTGCACATCCACCCCGACACGATATTCTTCAACGGTAAAGTTTCCCTTTTGATAATTGTCAACGGCAGCATAGCTCAGGTAAATGCCGATGGAAATCGCAATCCACATAATCGCCATCAGACGTTTTCGCGTTCTGATGACATTTACCATCACGATAAAAATCAAAACCGCTTTGATAAATACGTCGTTAAATGTTTCCCACGCGAGTCCGGGATTACGGGCAATCGGTATTGTTATAATTGAAAGCAAAACAATGGCTAAAACGCATTTGATTTCCGTGGTTATAACCGTCAGATTTCCTTCGGTAGTCAATTGAGTAGGTATATAAATGGCGATGGTTGCCAGAGCAATAAAAAAAGTCGCACTTGTCAGAAAGGCTAATCCGGGAATGAGTTCGTACGGACGGAAAAATACAAAAAAACTAAATAGGAAAACTCCGATAAAAGTTAAGGTGTGTCCGTTTCTGATGATCCAGGTTTCATTATCAAGTAAGTTTGCGGCTTTTTGTTTTTTTTTATTTTCTTTATCTAATTTTTTTCTTTCGGAAAAACTCAGTTCCGAGATGTCTTCTTTGATTTCAAAATCTTTTTTGTCTGAAGAATTCGGAATTGATCGGCTTAAATCATTATTTTCAGCCGGATTTAGTTGTTTTCCGTCATTCGGCGAAAAAGATTTTGTTTCATCTGTAACGTCATCGGCATTTCGTTTTTTTTTACCCGAAGTCAAAGAAGAATACTCCCCGGATTTTGATTTCTTCGCTTTCGATGAGGTTAGGGATTTATATTCTTTTGTATTTTTTTCCGATGCCATTTCAATTATTAATGCCAATCAGGAGTTAAAAAATTCCAATGTTGAAAACAAAGGGTTTATAAAATTAGTTTATCGTTATCACTAAAATTAGGTTCGTAAGTTGTTGATTTACAAAGCCAGATTTCAACTCCTGATTCGCATTATTATTTATTTTTTCTTCAATATAACTATCATATTGGTTCTGATGTTTTCAAGAGATTTTCTCATTAGAATCTTCAAATAAATCAATTCCAGAAACGAGAGCGGCGGAAGCAAAGCAAATACCGCGTCGGAACTTATAAATTTTATTTTTTCTACTTCAAAACCTGTTTCCCGCGCTAAATCCTCGACTTTTTTTCTTGAATTAACCTTGTAATGAACGTCAAATACATCTTCCGAAACTCTTTCGTCAAGAAAAGCGGCTAATCTTTTCGCCGTTTTTCCACTAATCATTTTTCTTAAAACCGCAAAATAACCGTTTTCATTGACCGTATGAAAAATAAATAAACCGTTTGTTGATAATACACGATTTATTTCACTAAATTGTTCTTCCGGATTACTTAAATGTTCAACAACCATATTGGCGGTGGCAATATCAAAATAAGAATTCGGAAAGGGCAATTCGCTGATCGTTCCCTGAACGATTTTTTTTATTGTTTTATGCTTATTTAATGAAGGGCTGTCATAATCAATTCCGACAATATCTTTAGCCCGGCTAACCAGTTTTTTTTCTTCTTCCAAACGCCACGGCGGTAAAAGATGATGTCCGCATCCTAAATCCAACCATTTAACATCTCCGGGAACAGTTTCTTCCAGAACTTCTTCAAAAATTTGCTGCGAATATTTTAACCCGGGAATAATTACTCTTTTTCCGAAACCGTATGTTTTTCTAAGTAATGATTTCATTTTTAAGTTGATTTACCAAAGATATTTTGGGAATAAAGAAAAACTATTTACGAGGCTCTGGAAAAAAGTTTAATTTACAAATGATTTATCTTGATATTTATCACTTTAATAAGTTTCCCGTTATCAAGCAAAGAGGGGAAATCTTAATTTCCCCTCTTTGCTTGATGCCTTGAATAAAAACCGGAAATTTCCCCTCAGATCAATTTAAGCCGTCATTTCTTCTTTTTCAACCGAGATCAAACCGCGAACTTTATGTTTCAAGGCTTTTTCAAATTGGCGGGCTTCATTTACGCCGTTAAAGGAAAGTTCCTGCAAATTGGTTTCGATGCGTTTGCGGTAATCGGAAACAAGGGAATCGGAAACGCCGAGCGTGTCGGCGACTTCAATCTGCGTTCCGCCGTCCGTTACCAGATAACACATCCATAAAACATTGATCATCCGGTCATATTGTTTGGCTTTTCCGCGCACCGATTTATGCAGATTTCCCAAAAAAGCATCAACAAAACCGGCGGCTTCCTTTTCGCCTTCGATTCGCATTACGCTTTCTTCCGGGTTTTCGCGCGTGTCGGAAAGTTCGAAAGTTGCGCGATCATCGTCGTCGTCTTTGACACCGCCGACCGGAACGAGATAAATATCCATAATCGGCAGGCGCGACATAACGAACGATCTGAGCGAGCGTACGTCAACGGGAGAATCAATCGCTTTGAAAACTTTGACGATCAATTTTTCCAGTTCGACATTGCCGATGACGATTTGCGAATCGCCCGTGCAGCCGACCATTCGCGTATCTCGATTATAAAATGCCACCGCTTTGACGCGTTCGAGCATTTCCTGCGAACTGCGGCTCATTTTTTCATCCTTCCATTCCGCCAAACCGTATAAACGATTAACGAGCCGCGTATGAAAATCCGTGTTATCAAACCGTTTAAATCTTTTACTGCCTTGAATAAGCGTCGAAACCCGGCGCGCCAGACGATAAGATTCGGGATAGCGTTTGCGGAGTTCCGCCGTCAGCATATTCGTCAATTCGATCTGACTGATTTCCGCTTCGATTTCGGTATCGGACATTTCCGCATCGAGGTAATGCTGAAAACGCTCTTTGCTCAAGAGAGTAACAAAAAGTTCCTGAGTTAAATCCGTGTAAGCATTATATTTACCTTCTTCGACAAGAAATCCGGCACGCTTTGAAGCACGCACCAGCGGATGGGAACAAACGATTCGGTGAAGCTCCGTCCAAATCTGATTGACATCGGATTTTTTGAGATAGTCGTTCCATTTTCCGACATTGATGCGTTGGTTTCTGATTGATTTAGGCAGATGTGCCTTCTTTTTAATTGCACTCATAATTAAACCTTTTAGGTTATTTCAGTTTTTTTTTGCGATTTTCGGTCTGTTAAGAAAAAATGTGCCTGCACCGTTTCCAAACATACGGAAATCTCTTCCCGATTGAGATTTTTATTCCGCACGTTTGGTAAGTAATAATTATTTTTCTCAGGTTTTTCGCAATTTGTAAGACAGGTAGAAAATTTTTTGAACATATCTGCCGAGCTTCGCAGTTATTTCAGAGAATTGTTAGTGAAAGTTAAACGCTCTCAACTAACTACATTTAAGATATTAACAATTATTCCACATTTGAGCAACAATTTTTTGTGTTTTTTTAACTTGTTTAACGATTATGTTAAACACCTTATTTTAAGGGATTAAAGTTATTTAATCTCAATGAGTGAGTGATTTTGAAGAATGTTTTTTATTTTTACCAATATTATTTTTGGAAGAAAGCGGGCATTATCGCTTTATTTTTAGATATAACGGATGTGTATCTTCGCTTTTGTTTTAGCGCGATGATTTTAAGACTGTTTTATAATTTGTATGTTTTCGATAAAAATGATTACTTTTTGCAAAAACGCAAACTGCCCTTCATCCCAGAAATTGCTGGCATTTCAAAACAAAGAAATGGCGGCAAAAGAGTCCTATGCAATCGAAGAACATTTAGTTTTTTGTGAATTTTGCGAGGCGGAAGTAGAATTTTACGCCAATTATCCGCAATCCGAAGAAACAGTCGCCACGGTCGAGATTCCGATACCTCTTTTCGAGCTTGCCGAAGCCCTTCTCGGCAATAAACACAAAGACTTTTCAACGCTTGACGCCATGCTTAATCTAAATGAAAGACTGTCGCTCAAATAAGATTCTCAAAAACATTACAGTAACTCGAGCTTTATAAAATCTCTAAACAAACGGATTTATCCAAATTTCAGACCAATCTAAAATCTAAAATCTAAAATCTAAAATCGTCTCAGCTTCCGCAGATTTCATCAATCGCTTCTTCGTATTTTTCATCAATCACGCCGCGTTTAATTTTAAGCGTCGGAGTCATTTCGCCTTTATCAATGGAAAACTCACGCGGCAGCAGATAAACTCTTTTAACCCTTTCATAATCATTCATTTCACGGGTAAATTCGATGGCATCGCGCTGCACTCTTTTGATAACGTAGGGATTTTCGCAAAGCTCTTCGCGCGAGCCTTCCGCTTCGATTCCTTCTTCCTGCAAAGTCTGCCTGAGCGTGTCCCAATCGGGAACGACGAGCGCACCGACCTGTTTTCTGCCCGAACCGACGGCAACGGCTTGCGCGACGAGCGGCGATTGTTTCAAAAGACTTTCGACCTGCTGCGGCGCAACGTATTTTCCGTTCGAGAGTTTAAATAAATCTTTTTTGCGGTCGGTAATAAAATAATGTCCGTCCTTGTCTTTATAGCCGATGTCGCCCGTGTGATACCAGCCGTCTTCATCAATCGCTTTCGCGGTTTCCTCGTCATTCTGGTAATAACCTCTCATTACATTCGCGCCGCGCACGAGAAGCTCACCGTCGGATTCGGCAATTTTCATCTCGATTCCTTCAAACGGCGTTCCAATCGAGCCGACTTTGTTATCTTCGGGACGATTGACGCAAGTTACACACGCTTCGGTCATTCCGTAGCCCTGCAGAATCGGAATTCCGGCAGCCCAGAAAGCGTAGGAAAGTTTTTTTGAAAGCGGCGCACCGCCGGAGACGAAAAATTTCAATGAACCACCAACGCCCATCCGCCATTTTGAAAAGACTAATTTACTGGCAATCGCGTGTTTTGCCGCGAGAACGGGCGAAACCGTCCGGTGATTATCCTTCGCCGACCAGTAATCCTGCCCGACCTCTAAAGCCCAATCGAAAAGTTTTGTTTTGTAGCCGCCCGCCGCTTTACCTTTTTTGACGATCTTGTGATAAACCTGCTCGAAAAGACGCGGAACAGCCGTCATAATCGTCGGTTTGACTTCTTGAAGATGTCCGGCAATTTGGTCAAACGCCGCACAATAATTGATCGAAACGCCGTTGGCACAAAGCACGTAAAAAACGGTGCGTTCAAAAATATGCGAGAGCGGCAAAACCGCGAGCGAACGGTCGGTTGATTTGATCGGCAGTGCTTTGGAAACTGCGACAATATTCGTCACAAAAGCCTCGTGCGAGAGCATCACGCCCTTCGGTTCGCCGGTCGTGCCGGAAGTATAGATGATCGTCGCGAGGTCTTCTTTTTTAATTTCGGCGAGACGTTTTTCAAAGAAATCGGGTTCGATTTTTTCCAATTCAAGCCCTCGTTTTTCGACTTCGGCGAGAGTCATCGCGCGGGTTTGATTTTCGGGAACCGCGTCTTCATCAAAGAAAACGAGCTTTTCCAGACGTTCGACGCTCTGAACCGCCGTTTCGGCGTGCCGCCAGATTTTTTTGCCCGAAACAAAAAGCATCTTCGCGCCGGAATTTTCCAGAATATACCGAATTTGTTCGACGGCTTGCGTCGTATAAATCGGCACATTGACGGCGCGAAGCGACAAGATCGCAATGTCCGTGAGCGACCATTCAGGACGATTTTCGGAAATAATCGCAATCCGGTCGCCGGCTTTTACGCCCAATTCCGCCAGTCCGAGCGCGATTCGTTTGATTCTTTCAACTACCGCTTCACCCGAAATATGTATCCACGCTTCATTGATCTTAAAACTCAAAGCGTCCGCTTTTTTGTGTCGGCGAAACGCCTCGATACAATAATGCGGGATCGTCTGCGGCAAATTTTCGAATCCGATTAAGTTTTCTGCTGTCATTTATAAAAGTTTTTTATTCCCCTATTAGTCAAACTTTTTGATTATAAACTTTTCCGCAAAAATTTTCACTTCGGGAAAATTACAAAACTTTTACAAATGAAATTTAAAAAGTACCGCCGTCCGTTCCGGCGGCTGTCCCGGTAGCGTCCCGCTGCCGATTCTTTTGCACAAATAAAAATATAATTGTTTCAAAACGTAGAGAAAACACGAGAGCGGGACGCTCTCGTGACAGCCGCCGGGACGGCGGCGGTACGTTTTACGTCCAATAATTTCGGTCGAGCGAGCGATAATTGATCGCTTCGCTGATGTGATTCGGTTCGACATTTTCGCTCGCGGATAAATCGGCGATGGTGCGCGAAACTTTTAAGATTCTATCGTGAGCGCGGGCGGAAAGTCCCTGCCGGAGCATTGCGCGTTCGAGCAAATTTTCGCTTTCCGCGTCGAGTGCGCAAAACTTGCGAATCTGCGTCGGCGACATTCCCGAATTCGAGAAAACTCCGCTGCCTTTGAATCTTTCAAGCTGAATTTTTCGGGCATTTATCACACGCTCGCGAATTTTCTCGGAAGAATCGCCTTCGGGAACGCCGCGACCGCGCAGTTCTTTAAAATTTACCGCCGGAACGTCTATATGAATATCAATCCGGTCAAGCAGCGGTCCCGAAATTTTGCCGACATATCTTTGGATCTGAATCGGCGAGCATTTGCATTCTCTGGAAGAACCGAAATATCCGCACGGACACGGATTCATCGAAGCGACCATCGTAAAATGCGCCGGAAATGTCAGGCTCATCGAAGCGCGGCTGATCGTCACCTGTTTGTCTTCAAGCGGTTGACGCAAGACTTCGAGAACACTTCGGTCGAATTCCGGCAGCTCGTCAAGAAAAAGTACGCCGTTATGCGCGAGCGACACTTCGCCCGGACGCGGAAAAGTTCCGCCGCCGATCAGTCCGGCGTTTGAAATCGTGTGATGCGGCGAGCGGAATTGTCTTTGGGTAACAAGTCCTGATTTTCCGGTCAAACCGGCGACCGAATGAACCTTTGTGATTTCGAGCGATTCTTCAAATTCGAGCGGCGGCAGAATCGTCGGAATACGCTTGGCAAGCATTGTTTTCCCCGATCCGGGCGGACCGATCAGCAGAATATTATGACCGCCCGCGCTGGCGACTTCGAGAGCGCGTTTGGCGCTTTGCTGTCCGCGAACTTCCGCGAAATCTACGTGATATTTATCTTCGTTTTCGGTTAAATCTTCGATTTTTAATTTCAGAGGCGAAACGGGCGGCTCTTTTCCCTCTTGCAAACTTCGCGCAATTTCGACCGCATCGCGCAAATCACGAACCGGGAAAACATCAATTCCTTCGACGACCGCCGCTTCCGTCGCATTTTCTTCGGGAATCAAGAGATTCGTAATGCCGTTTTCCCGCGCCTGAAGCGCAATCGAAAGCGCACCGCGCACCGGGCGCACGCGTCCGTCGAGCGATAATTCGCCGATACTCAAGGTGTTTTTCAAAGCATCGAGATTTCCCAAATCGCCGTTTGCTCCGAGGATGCCGAGCGCAATCGGCAGATCGAAACTTGCGCCTGCCTTGCGAACATCCGCCGGGGCAAGATTGATCGTCGTTTTGTGAAACGGGAAAAAGTAAGAACTGTTTTGAATCGCGGCGCGGATTCTTTCCTTCGATTCGCGCACGGCGGTATCGGGCAGACCGACAATAATCACGGGAGGCGAAGTATCGGCTTCGCCCTTGACGGGCTGCAAATTTACTTCTATATCAACGATAAGAGCATCAATGCCGAAAACGGCGGCAGATTGAGTAAGGAAGAGCATATTTTTTTCCGTAAGAAATTGAGATTGAGATAAAACTTTTCATTTTTATACCAGATTTTTCAAAAAATGTCAGGTTTATTTTAAAAATTGTCATTTTTTGAGACAGTTTTTAAGCACCAATGGAAAATGGAAAATGGATAATGGATAATGGATAATGGAAAATGTCAGAAAACTCCTAAATTATTGTAAATCTGTCAGTTAAAAGAGTTTTTAGAATTTTGATAATATCCTAAAACTTTTGCTTACCTGCTTAGAAAAAGTGAAAAAGTGAAAAAGTTTATTTTTGTTTGATAAACAAATCTTTTCCGGTAAATTTCAGTTATTTTTCAGAAAACCATCAGCCGTGTGGTGTCAAAAACTTTTGCACATTTTTACTTTTACACTTTTTCACCCATAATCAAAAGCCTGAATATTTACGGAAAATCTCTTTAAATCTTTTTGAAAACATTGACTTTTCCACATATTTTCGTCCAATATAACCGAAGCATTGATTTAGATTTTTAATTTTTTTTGCATTTTGTCATAAATAATCGGCGGTTAAAGCAACCAATGTTTGGAGGTGGCTCATCATAGACCAAGAAAGCATTCTAAATTCTGACGTCAACCTTTTAGGAGCAAATATGGATTATAGCTCGGCAACTATGGAGCGTGAATCTGCATTTCCGATTGAGGAAAATGCAGCTATTCGTGCGTATTCACCCGTATCCGACCAAATTGAAATAATTGCGCCGGATGCGCCGGATTTTGAATTGACTCAAAAAGCGTCTTCGGGAAATATGGCGGCTTTTGAAATTCTTTACGAACGCTATCATCGCCGAACTTATAGTCTTTGCCTGCGGATGACCAAAAATCAGACGGAAGCCGAAGATTTGACGCAGGAAGTTTTTATCCAATTATTTAGAAAAGCCGGAAGTTTTCGCGGCGATTCGGCGTTTTCGACGTGGCTGCACCGGATGACGGTTAATCAGGTTTTGATGCACTTTAGAAAGCGGAGTTTTAAGAATGAAAAAACTTCGGAAGACGGCGAAACGCCCGAACAAATCGTGCCGGGAACAAAAGATCAAAACAAAATGCCGGTAATTGACCGGATTGCCCTGAAACGCGCGGTTGCCAAACTGCCCGACGGTTATCGAAATGTCTTTACGCTGCACGACGTTCAGGGTTATGAACATACGGAAGTCGCCCGCATTCTGGGAATTTCCGTCGGAACGTCGAAATCCCAACTTCACAAGGCGCGGCTGAAATTACGCGGTTTGTTGATCGAAGAAAATTAAAATCAAATAAATTTTTGCAAGGCAACCAAAAGGTTTTTCGGGCAATCTATATCAAGAGAGTCAAACATTTGGCATTTAATAAAAAAAACATCCATTTTAATTAGGTATTTTTGATGAACTGCGAACAATGCAAAGAACAAATCAGTGCGTTTTTGGACAATGATCTTGATCACACAAGTTCGGCAAATGTCCAAACACATCTGGCAATTTGCGCTGATTGTGCCAAGGTTTGCGAAGACCTTGCATTGATTGTTGATTTTTGTATCGAAGACGAAGCCGAATCGGTTCTTTCGCCGAATTCAAATGCTCTCTGGTGCAGAATTAACAACATTATCGAAACCGAAGTTAAACCCGAACTTCAGCAGGAAAAAGCCGAACCGGAAACGGCAGATCAAGGTTTGTTTGGGAAAATTTGGAAAAATAACTGGCAGATGTCCTTTTCGCAGGTTTTCGCTTCATTTCTGGGAATTGCTTTAATCAGTTCTCTGCTGACGATTGTCGGACTTAAGAATTTTTCCGCCGTAACCGAAAATTCAGCGGAAAGCGCAACGGTTACGGAAACGATTTTTGATAAAGTTTTAGGCAAAATCGGTCTGGTCGAAACGCCGCAACAAGCCCGAAAAAGACGCGTTGAAGAACAGCAAAAAGTTATTGATTACTGGAAACAAAGAGTCGAACTCCGGCGGCAGGATTGGAACGGGCAGGTTCGTGAAACCTTTGACCGAAATTTAAGAGAAATTGATCAGGTTGTTTATGATTACAACACGATTTTAGAAAAAGATCCGCAGGATAATCTCTCAGGCGAAATGCTCGATGCGGCAATGAAGGAAAAAATGGATCTCTTGCGGGCATTTTCAGAATTATAATATCGAAGAAGTTTTTAGCAATGAATGTAAGATTGAAAAATTTATTTAATCTTTTGGGGTTTAAGAAAACTACGGTTCTACTTTTAAGCGTAGTTTTTTTCTTTGCGCCTGCGGCAACTGAAGTTTCCGCACAGAAAAAGTTTTCAAAAACTTATCCGGCAAGCCAAAATGTCCGTCTGCAATTAAAAAACCGCACAGGCACGGTCACGGTCGAAGGTTGGAACAGAGACGA
Organism: Pyrinomonadales bacterium; assembly: GCA_038246645.1. Classification (GTDB taxonomy): domain Bacteria; phylum Acidobacteriota; class Blastocatellia; order Pyrinomonadales; family Pyrinomonadaceae; genus JAHCHG01. Next base: position 5,545 of record JBBRVS010000064.1, on the reverse strand, counting down.
AATTCAAATTTCGGCGTATATGGAACCGCCGGCGGCTCATATCAATCCGCAAAGCAAAAGCGGCACTATTATTATAAATTTAGTCGAAGATAATCAAGGCAGAAACGATGTCGGAAATGTTAATTTCAACATCAAAGTTCCCTTTACATCGGCAGTTGACATCGAAACCCGGATAGGAAATTTGAGTGTCAGCAATGTTCGCGGAACACTCGTCAGTGCCAACATTTCCAGCGAAGGCGATATCACCTTAACCAATATCGGCGCAAGCACGGTTTCGGCGGCAAATATCATCGGTGATATTTTTTTCGACGGCGTAATTCAATCGAGAGGCAATTACCGTTTTAATTCGACCCGCGGAAATATAAACCTGCGAATTCCGATCAATGCTTCTTTTCGATTAGTCGCTACCGCACCTTCGACGCGCAACATTTCGCTCGGAGATTTTTCCAACGCTTCGATGAGTTTCCTCGGCGACGGTCGGCGCATAGTCGGGAAAAACGGCGACGGAAGCGCGACCTTAACCGTTACCAACCAGCGCGGAAGCATCGCTTTTATCCGCCGCTAAATAAAAAACCTTGACCAAACGCTTTGTAAAAAGCTACGATTAAAAAGCCCCGGTTTCGGCTTTTTAATCGCAACGGCTTTATCAATTCCAACTTTCCTTTTTTCTCCTTCCCCTAAAAACAATGAAAAATCAAAAACTATTCCATCTTTTTCTTTTTGTCGCCATTTTATTCAGCTTCAGCGCAATCTGCCACGCGCAAGGTAAATTATTAAAACGCACGACTTACAAAACCGATACGGTCGAATTCGGATCAGGCGGAACGGTTTCGATCATCGGTGCACCGAACGGTTCAATCGAAATCGAAGGCTGGGGAAAAAACGAAATCGAAGTTTCGGCGGAAATCGAAGTTCAAGCGGCAAACGAGAGCGATTTGGCTCAACTGGCTGCGGTCGTCGGATTTATTACGGACATCGGAACTATTCACACACGCATTATCAGCACCGGGACACACGATAAAAAATATCTGAAGCAAATTTCAAAAAAATTCCCGAAACATCTGCTCGAAATGCCTTTTCGGATTGATTACAAAATCAAAGTTCCCGCCTATTGCGATCTGGAAATTGACGGCGGAAAAGGCGATTTAACGCTGTCCAAGGTCGAAGGTTCGATGCGGATAAAAGTTTTGGAAACAAATGCCAAACTCGATTTGATCGGCGGAATGGTGATGGCATCGTTCGGCACGGGAAATGTTGATATCCGGATTCCGACCAGCACCTGGCGCGGCAGAAATGTTGACATCCAGCTGATCAGCGGCGCACTGAATGTTCAAATGTCGCCGAACATAAACGCCGAATTAGACGCCTCGGTTTTGCGAACAGGGCAAATCGAAAATACTTTGAAAGCCTTGAAAAAGCGCGATCGTACCGAATTTACCGATAAAATAATCTTAGCCAAAGCCGGCGGCGGCGGCGCATCTTTGAGTTTTACGCTCGGCGACGGTGTACTGAAACTCGGCGCAATCGGTCAGCCTCTGAATTAATTTTTTCCGCCCCGCGGTTTTGAATTTTACAATTGGAAGGTGGTAAGTTATTTTTTCTTATCACTTTCCAATTTTTATTTTGCGGACTTTTTAATTTATGACTATTAAATCGGATTTATGGCTTCGCCGGATGGCTGAAGAACACCAGATGATTTCGCCCTTTCTGTCCGAACTCGTCAGAGAAGTGAACGGAAATAAGATAATTTCCGCCGGACTTTCCAGCTACGGCTACGATATGCGTCTGGCGGACGACGGTTTTCGCATTTTTTCGTCCGTTTACGGCTCGGAAATTGACCCGAAAAGATTCGACGAAAAATCTCTGATCGAACCCGCTCTGCACGAATCGGCGGACGGATCGAAATATTATCTTCTCCCGCCGCATCATTACGGCTTGGGCGTAACGGTCGAAACCTTCAAAATGCCGCGCAACGTAACAGGAATTGCGCTGGGAAAGTCCACGTACGCCCGCGCCGGGCTGCTCGTCAACACAACGCCGCTCGAAGCCGGTTGGACAGGTCGGCTGGTTGTCGAGATCGGAAATCTGGCAAATCTGCCGCTCAGAGTTTATGTCAATGAAGGCATCGGACAAATTTTATTTTTTGAATCGGACGAAAACTGCTCGGTTTCCTACGAAGACCGCGGCGGAAAATATCAGGGGCAAACCGGGTTGACTTATGCCAAAGTTTGATTATTTCGCCGAAAATATTAAACAAAAAAAATCCGGCAAACCGAAATTGCCGGATTTTTTTTTGCGAATAAAATTCTGAAATTTATTCTAGGTGAAGGTTTTTATGACTTCATTGATATTGCTTTCGGAGTTTTGCCAGGCGGCTTCCAGATGCGCCGGGCTGAAACCGAGCTTCATTACGGATTCCGAAGTTTCGAGTTTCGCTTCATCTTCGAGGCGCAAGCCGTAGCCTTTGATGTTTGCCATTATATCGGCAATGTCAACGAGATGCGTGACCAGACTTCCCTGATCCGACTGCGACGGATTGTGGTGATGCAGAATCGAATAATAAACCTCTTCCGGCAGATTCCAGCGCCTCGCAATCAGTGAGCCGACTTCGGCGTGATTATAACCGTATAAATCATATTCGCCGCGCAGCATTGCGTTTTCTTCGGTAAAATCCAAAATCGAATTATAGCCTTCGACATCGTTGCTTAAAAGAATGAGCTTGCCGATGTCGTGCAGAAGTCCGCAGGTAAAGGCTTCTTCCGTTCCGCGCATTCCGAGAAGTTTGCTGAGTTCCCGCGCCGTCATCGCCACGGCGAGCGAATGTTCCCAAATCTTTTTGGCAATCGGTGAATTTTTGATTTCTTTTGAAAAAGTCGTCGAAGCCAAGCCGATCATGACGATGTCGTGAACGGCTTTTGCGCCGACCGCCGCAATTGCCGCCTGGATCGAAGTAACGTTTCTTTCGAGCGCGTAAACCGGCGAATTGGCAAGCCGCAAGATACGAACGACCAAGACGGGTTCGTAGCTGATAGCCTGCGTAACCTCGCGCATCGAAGCATTATAATCACGCAAAAGCGTCGTAATCCGCATTATAGATCCGGGCGACGGCGGCAATTTCGTGATCAAAAGCGTTTCAATATCAACCTTCGGTTTCAAGACCGGAGTTGGCGGTTCGTATTGATTGGTATGTGGAATCATATTTTTTTTCTTCGGCAGTTTTTCTCAAATTTCGATTTGAGAAAAATATCTGCTTTTTTCTTTTCGTCCGCATTTTGAAATACTTTAGCGGCAGTTTATAGAAATTTCGGGAATGTTTTTTTAGTGTCCTCTGAACGAATTGACGATTTCCTGCAAATTCGGGTTGATATTTTGCCACGCATTAAACATCTGAGTTTGGGATAAACGCAGCGTAATAATTGATTCCGATTGAAGCATTTTAACTTCTTCATCGAGTAAATCGTTTTCAATATTCAGCGAAACGCCGTAGCCGTGAACCTCGGCAATCGTACCGGCGACATTGATAATATGCGCCATAAAAATTGCCTGATTCGACTTTGAAGGCTCGTGATGATGGAGGATGACGGATGAAATCACTTCGGGCAAATTCCAGCGTTTGACTAAAAGTGCGCCGACTTCGGCGTGATTTGCGCCGAAAAGTTTTTCTTCCGATTTGATCATTTCGTCTTCTTCGTCTTTTTCCGAAAGCTGTTTGAAAAGATCGGGATCGGCTTTCAGCAGAATAAATTTTCCGATGTCGTGCAGAAGTCCGCAAATAAAGGCGTTTTCCGAGCCGCGCATCTGCAAAATATCGGTCAACTCTCTGGCAAGAAGGGCGACCGCCAAAGAATGTTCCCAAACCGCACGACCGACTGCCGAATCTTTGATTTCCTTGGAAAACGTATTGGCGGCAACGCCGAGCATCACCGCGTCATAGAGAGCTTTTGTGCCGATCGTGTCAATCGCTTTTTGAATCGTCGTCACATTTTTCTGCCGCGAATAATACGAAGAATTTGCCAGACGCAAAAGCCGTGCGGCTAATAATGGATCATAACCGACCGCCGTGGCGAGAGCCTGAGTCGAAACATTTATGTCGCGCAGCAGTTCCAAAACCCGAAAAACACTGCCCGGCAGAGGCGGCAAATTTTCTTTCAAGATTTTCTCGATATTGTTTTTGGGAGACGTGCTTATTTCTCTGATTGCGGCTTGTTGATTTATGGTGTTCAGCATTTTTTTGTTTTAATCGCGGGAAAAGAGAAGAATCTTTAAAAACCGATCCGTTCTCCATTTCGGCAGAAACATTTTAAACTTTAGGCTTTTTTTGAAATTTACTAGATAAATGTGTTGATCACTTCGTCCAGACTGTCTTCGATATTTTGCCAGGCTTTTTCGAGCTGCTCGTGTTTAAGATTCAAAAACATCATTGATTCGGAATTTTCGAGAGTTTCCGCGTCTTCGAGGCGCAGACCGTAGCCGTTATAATTGGCGACAATATCGGCGATGTTGATCAGGTGCAGAACCATAACGGATTGATCCGATTGCGCCGCTTTATGATGATCGAGAATTACCTGGCAAACTTCGTCCGGCAATTTCCAGCCGCGGGCGACAATCGCGCCGACCTGCGAATGATCGTAGCCGAAAGTTTCAAATTCCCATTTGAGCATTTCGCTTTCGCTTTTCTTGTCCAGGACATCGGCATAATTTTCGCTGTCGGCGCGAAGCAGCATAATTTTGCCGATGTCGTGCAGAAGCCCGCAGATAAAAACCTCTTCCGCCCCGCGCATTCCCATCATCCGGCTGAGTTCTCTGGCAAAGAGCGCGACCGTCAGCGAATGTTCCCAGACAATGCGCCCGATGACCGAATGCCGGATTTCTTTGGAAAAAGTGTTGGCGGCAACGCCGAGCATCAGAATATCGTAGAGCGACCGCAGACCGATAATATCAATCGCCTGCTGAATCGAGGTAACTTCTCTCTGCAAATAATAGATCGGTGAATTTGCCAGACGCAAGATCCGTGTCGCCAGCGAAGGATCATAGCCGACGGCATTTGCCAGCGAACGCGTCGTAATATTGACATCTTGCAGAAGCTGCAAAATCCGCACGACGCTGCCGGGCAAAGGCGGCAATTTCGTCCTGATCATCGCATCCAAATCAATTTTTATATTCGCGGGCGGTCTTTCGCCAACAAAGGAATTTGTCTGCAAGTTCATAATTTGTCGGATTTTAAAAAGGTGCTGATAAAAAAGATTTGTTCTTCCTCAATACTTTTCGACCGAATAATTAAAAACTTGAGCTTTTTTTACTGACAGGAAAACATAAATATCGTCTTTCACACCTAAATTGAGGAACGCGACAATTCGTTTGTTGCATCCCTCAATTAAAATACTGCGTGCATTTATTCTTTCGTTGCGTGCAATATTTTATCGAATTAAACGAGTTGATGAGATTCTGGCATCAGAACAATTTCCGACATTACGCCTTCGCCGGATTGTGTTGCGGCGAAAAACACTGCATTTGCCGCCGCTTCGACCGAAAGCATTTTGTCGCG
>JBBRVS010000063.1:0-25550 GCA_038246645.1 Pyrinomonadales bacterium | reverse complement strand
TTTTGGTAAAAGGTTTTGCTCAATAATGATTTTTGCAAACTCTTCCTTTTTTAAACCTTTACGTTTTGCTTCCGATTCGAGTCTGGATTCAATTTCGGGTTCGATTTCTATTGTTAAAGTCATTTTTGTCACCTCAACACTAAAATACTACTTTTTGCCGAAACTTTCGATATATTTGCGCGTCTGCTCTTTGAGTTCCGCATAGCTCGGAACGATGAAAAGAAGCGGCTGCATATCGGAATAAGTAAAGGGCGTATTGATAACTTCTTCCAGATCAAAGGGTTTTCGCGTCACCTGATCGGAAAATGCGTGTTCGAGTTCGCCGAAAGATGACAGAAGTCCCGCACCGTAAGCCTTGATGTCGCCCTTGTCTTGGACCAGACCGAATTCGACCGTGAACCAGTAGAGTCTGCCTAATTCTTCGATCTGCTGATCGGTCGCAATTCGTGCGCCGTGTCCGATAAATTGCGAATAATCGGCAAATGCCTGATTCGTGAACATCGGAATATGACCGATCGCTTCGTGCACGATGTCGGGTTCGGGCGTGTAGCCGGGGCGCGAATGATGGCGGATATACTGCGTCGAAAGCATCGTCCGCCACGACAGCCAGCTCAGAAAAGCGCGTGTGTCAACCAATCCTTCAATCGGCGCGAGGCGATATCCGGTCGTTTCCCGCAAGCGTTTCGTCATTTCCGATAATTGGGGAATGCGCTCGTTGCTGATGCCCAAGTTCTTTTTTGCCTGCAGATAGAATGGCGAAGCGCGTTTTTGGTGGAGTTCTTCGAGTTCGCCGGCGACATACCGCCAGACGCTCTGTTCGTCTTCATTATAATCAACATCGGTGATTTTCCCGGTTTCGCGGAATTTTTTTGCCAGACTCGCAATATAATCGCGCCGTTTGCGGTATTCAGCGTCAGTCGCGCCCGGATGTTCAAGGGGCAGTTCCTTGATGTCCTCAAACGGCATATCGGTAAAATCGGGCAAATCCTCATCATTTACGGCGTAATTGGTCATCGTCGCGGGTTTGGTCGTTAAAGTTTGTTCGCTCAACATCTCGGCAATCTCCTTTTTTGAAATATCTCGGTTATAAATTTGATTTATACGTGAATAAATATTTTATCGGATTCAAGCTTTTTTTTGAATAGGCTTGATTAGTTTTTAAGCAGGAAAAACTTTATAATCTAAGGAAATTACTGCTTTTGACTTTAAAATCTAAAATGATAGATGAAATTGACTGGAAAATACTTCTCGAACTGCAAAAAGATGCGCGGACGAGTTATGCCGAACTGAGCCGCCGAATCGGTCTGACAACGCCGGCGATTATTGAAAGAATCCGCAAGCTCGAAGATGCCGGCATTATCACGGGTTACCGCGTTGAAATTGACACGGCAAAAATCGGTTTGCCGATCACGGCGTTTGTGCGGATGAGCATTTCCGGCGTTGATTATTCGCATATTGTCGCGGTTGCGAAAGAATCGAAGGAAGTCCTGGAATGTCATCGCGGAACGGGCGGCGATTCGTTTATCTTAAAAGTTGCGGTTGAATCAATCGAACATCTTCAGGTAATCATTGATAAATTAACGCCTTACGGCATTACGACGACATCAATCGTGCTTTCGTCGCCGGTCAAAAGCCGGATTATCGAATCCATTGATTAATCCGAATTTAAGGCTGTTGTTCGCTCATTTGTTTTTTGAGCTGAACGATAAACGAGCGAACGGCGGTTGATTCGGTGATGTCGGGAAAAACCTTCAGGAAATCTTCATAAACTTTGATCGCGTCTTGATGTCTGTTCATTTTTTCATAAACAACGCCGTAAAGTTGAAAAACGACGATTGCATCGGGCGAAGCGGACAATTGTTTAACGGCGGGCGCAAACCATTTCGCGGCTTCTTCATAATTTGCTTCTTCTTCCTGAAACTCGCCCGAATTTCCGGCAAATTCGGCTTTTTCTTTATAAAACAGAGCCAACCCCGTATGCGCTTCGGGCTGAAAACCCTTGCCTTCGCGGATCGAGCGGTTAAAGGCTTCGACGGCTTTTTCTCCGTCATCTTCCGCTTTGTAAATTCTGCCTTCGACCGCCGACGCTTCCGCATTGGCAGGACGAAGTTTTCGCGCCTGAGCAACAGCTTCGTGCGCTTCTTCGATAAAGCCGTCATCTGCATAGACGCGGGCTAAACCGATATACGCTTCAAAAAATTTCGGACGCAGTTCGATGGCTTTTTTATAAAGCTCGCGGGCTTTTTCTTTTTCTCTGACCGATGCTTTTTCGGCTTCCTGGAAGGCAAGTTCGGCTTCATCGGCTTTTTCGGTCAGAGGAATTTTGACATCGCCTTTTTGCGCGGCGGTCAGATTTTGGGTTACTTGCTTATAACCGTCGCCGCGCACGCGCAATTCGTGTGCGCCGGGCGGAATCAGCCTGATGAGAAGTTTTCCGCTCTCGTCCGCCGTGCCGTAATTAACGCCTCTCAGCCAGACGGTCGCCTTCGGCTGGGTGATTACCGTCACGCTTCTCGAAGCCGTTTGCGAAGCCGCTTTGCTTTTTTGAGCAAAACCCGCATTACTGCCGAAAATCAAACAAAATACTAAAAGATAAAATCCTGAACGCATAAAAATTCCCCCCGCGTTTGTTTAAGATTGCCGAAAACACTTAAATCGTTGCTTGCCGATTTAGCCTTAACATAAACCAAAACCTAAATTTTTAGGCTAAATCACGCGATAAAAATTCGCTTTTTTCGTTTTGTTTTGCCAAAAAAGTTGCCGATAAAAGAACAAAAACAATCCAGACCGCATCGGCTAAAAGCAGATGAATCAATTGCATAACGATCGGTGCGCCCGTTAAAAGCGTAACCGCGCCGAAGGCAAGTTGAATCAAAATCAAAAGCGACAGCGCGTTTGACCAGCGGTTTATCCATAAATCATTTTCTTCCTTTTTTCTCAGCCAACCGGCGAGAAAAATCAGAAAAACGCCGACGGCAATCGAAGAAATCGGATGAAAAACGCGCAGACGCAGTAAAATATGCGAGCCGGAAGAAAAATCCTGCTGAATGCCTTCAGCCAAACTTTGCGAAGGAAAAATCATATTGCTCAAAGCCGCAATCGAACCCGTTACGCCGACAAAAAATATTCCGATAATCGCTAAACTTAACAATACTAAAATTTTCGGTTCGACTTTCAGATTAAAGGGTTTTCCGCCGCCGGCAAACCACGCCGTCAAACTCAAAAATGCCAACAAAATAAAGGTGTTCGTCAAATGTCCGATCATCCAGAAAGGGCGCGCCGCCGTCAAGTTTTCCGCCGTATTTCCGGTTAAAACGAGTCCCGCGCCGACGAGGGCTTCGGTGATTATAAAAATAAAGGAAATCACGGCGGTTTTCCGCAAAATATCGCCTTTTGAAAAAGCGCGAAACGCCCAAATTACCAGAATCAAAACCGCGATAAACGCCAAACCGCTCGTAATTCGGTGCGAAAATTCGATGACGGTTTTCATCTCCGGCGCGGACGGAATTATCTCGCCGTGGCACGTCAGCCAATGCTGTCCGCAACCGTCGCCCGATTTCGAAGCGCGGAGAAAAACGCCCCAAAGGATGACGACAATGTTATAAGCCAATACGAAGCAGGCATATTTTGCAAATTTTGACAGTTTTAATTTCATTTTAAGTTTAGAGTAACATTTAATCACCGCAAAAATAAACAGTGCAAAACATTAGAGAAACTTAACGTGATAAATGGATTAATTTACCTGATCGAGGAACTTGAAACCCGGCAAATTAATCAATAAACACCGAAGTATTTATTGATTAATTTGCCAAAAACATTTAATATGAACATCTACTGTTTGTTCATAAAAAAAACAAAGTCATTGATCGAAGGGAAAATCTTATGAAAATGTATGTTTTTAAATTTTTTGTATTGTCTTTCTTTGTTGTTTTAGCTGTATCGTTTTTCAGTCTTAAATACGTCAACAGTAATAAATTAACAGTAGAAGAATATGATAATTGGATCACCGAAACATACGATTTTCGGTTCGGCAAAGACAAACCGTTTTCTCCGAGTAACGCGACGACTTATAACGGCAAATTCATTGATCCGCAGAATTTTACATCCTCTGCCAGATGCGGAACTTGTCATACCGATATGCACCCGCAATGGCTGCAATCGGCGCATCGCAATTCGTTTCGTGAACCGTTTTATACGAAAAACGTCAATGATTTGATTTCGCAGAGAAACATCGCCTTTACGCGGCATTGCGAATCCTGTCATAATCCGCCTGCGCTTTTCTCCGGCGCGCTGACCGATCAGCCGCAATTTAAAAACCGTCCGTTCGATCAGGAAGGCGTTTCCTGTATGGTTTGCCATTCGATTGAATCGGTGACGGGCAAGGGAATCGGCGGTTATGTGATGGGACAACCCGCGCTTTTGCAAAAAACGGACGGAACGAAATTGATTGACGTAACCGATCAGCAGATTCTCGATAATGTCGAAGATCACAAACGCGCGATGATGCGTCCGGTTTTAAAACAACCCGAATTTTGCGGCGCGTGTCATAAATCGCAAGTTCCGCAAGAATTAAACGACTACAAATTTTTCCGCGCATTTGCCGTTGCCGATGAATTGCAGATGTCTTCTTTTTCAAAAGAATCGCCGCATCCTTTTTATGTCCGTGAGAAAGAAACCTGTAATTCCTGCCATATGCCGAAAGAAGAAGCAAAATATTTCGACGCTTCGGCAAAAGACGGCGTAATCTCGTCGCATCATTGGGCGGCGGCAAATACGGCGATTCCGGCGTTTTACGGTTATAAAGAACAACTCGACCGAGTTACGAAATTTTTGCAGGACGACAAAATGGGCGTTGATATTTTCGCGCTTCGCCGCCAAAAATCAAAATCCGATAAAGAAGAATTGATTGCGCCGATCAACCGCGAAAATTTCAAACTTAAAGAAAACGACATAATCACGGCTGATGTCGTTGTCACAAACAAGAATATCGGACATTCATTTCCGCCCGAACTGCGTGATTTTTACGAAGCATATATCGAATTCACGGTTTCCGATACAAGCGGCAAACCGCTCTATAAATCAGGATTTATCAAACCGGACGGCACTTTGGATGAAGCCGCGCACGCTTATAAAACGCATCTCGTCGAAGAAGACGGAACGCATAATGTTTTGCATTTTATCTGGAAAACAAAAGTCGTCGCGCAAAACGCGGCGATTGCTTCGGGCAGATCGGATGTGGCGCGTTATAAATTTACGATTCCGCCGAATGTCGGCGGGCAGCTCAAACTTACAGCAAAACTGCAATATCGCCGTTTTACAAGAGTTTACAGCGATTACGCGCTTGGTAAATCGGTTGATCTGCCGATCGTAACGATGGCGACCGCCGAGCGTGTTTTAAACATCGCCGAAGAAAATAAAAAAGAACCGGTTGACCCGAAAGCGATGCCCGATTGGCGGCGTTGGAACAATTACGGAATCGCCCTTTTCGATCACCGGCAATTTGCCGAATCCGCCGATGCTTTTGATAAAGTAATGGATTTCAAAAATGAATATCTCGCTTTTGCTTATACCAATAAAGCTCTGGCTTTGATGGAATTAGCGGATTGGAAGGACGCGGAAAAACTGATTGACAGAGCTTTGAAACTCGACGAACAAAATTTGCGGGCGGTTTTTCAGCGCGGCAGAATCAAGCGTGTCGGAAGCAATCTGGAAGCAGCGGAAGCAAATTTCAAACAGGTTTTGGCAAAATATCCGCGTGATCGAATAACGATTCAGCAGCTCGGCGAACTCGCTAAAATCAAAAGCGAATCGGTCGCGCCCGAAAAAAGAAAAGACCAGCTTAAAATCGCTCTCGATTATTACGATCAAATTCTGGCAATTGACCCGGAAGATTTGGGAGCGCATTACAATTCGATGCTGCTTTATCAAAAACTCGGTCTGCGCGACAAGGCAAAAGAATCGGCGAAAATCTTTCAGGATTTGAAGGAAGACCCGCAAACGACTCCGCTGGCAAGTGAGTTTTTACAAATAAATGCACATATCGGAAATGAGAGTTTGCCGTTTCACACGCACGATTTGAAATCTTTTCAAGCTGTCTGGGAAAAGGAAAATTATATTGTTACTTTTCCGATAAACCTTGCCAGCCTTAATTAACATCAAAGCCGCAGGAAATACATAATTTAAGTAAAGTCTTTGATGTGCGGATACAATAACCTATAAAATCTATAAGATCGGCGGTCTAGCGACCGCCTTTATTCAATGGCTTAAAATTAAAATTTGTCCGAAACTACTCAAAAATAAAGAGAAAAATAATATAAATGCAGAAAGTTTTAAAAATCAGTATTTTGTCGGTCTTTCTGGCTGGCGGAGTCTTCGCTTTAACCACGCGAACGGACTTCGCTTCAAATGCCGCCGGAAATAAAATTAAGTTGACGGAAAAAAGCTCGTCCCGAAGTCTTTATATAAACAACTGCGCCCGCTGCCACGGGGCGGACGGTAAAGGCGATACGGAATTAGGCAAATTATACGGTTCGAGCAATCTGACAACGCGCAAAGTCAAGCGAATGAGCAAAAAGCGAATGACGCAAATCATCCGAAACGGTGTCGGCGGAATGCCGGCTTTCGGCAAAAAATTAAGTAACAGGGAAATAACCTCTCTGGTTAATTATGTTCGTTCGTTATAGCAATTCAATTTTGGTTTAGATAAGGATTTATTCAAATGTTAAAGAAAAGTCTTATAATCGCATTTTTGGTTTTTTTCAATTCCGTTGTAATTTTGGCGCAAGACCCGCCGATGGGCGGCGTTTCAACGGGTGAGGCTAAAACCTACACGACAAAACGCACGACCGGAATTATCGAAAAAGACGCACCGATGGTTTTGGAAGATGTCACGGCGCAAACTTTGTTAAAGGATTTTCGGTGCGTCGCGGGTGCTGCCGGAAAAGAATATATTCTCGAAGCAACTGCCTGCACGGTGGCGATTCTCGATTTTGACAATGACGGCAAACCCGACATTTTTATGCTCAACGGTTCGACCATCAATGCCGAACTCGGTAAGGAAAAAGCCCCGAAATCCGCACTTTACCGCAACCTCGGAAACTGGAAATTTGAAGACGTAACCGAAAAAGCCGGAGTATCGAACGAACGCTGGGGAATGGGCGTTGCCGTCGCAGATTATAATAACGACGGCTTCCCGGATATTTTCGTCAGTAATTACGGCACGTCAAGACTTTACAAAAATAACGGCGACGGCACATTTACGGATGTTGCGCCGAAAACAGGTTTAGACGTAAAAGGCTGGCACACGGGCGCGACCTTCGGCGATTATGATAAAGACGGTTTGCTCGACATATTTATTCCGGCGTATCTCGATTTCGATCTGAAAAAACTGCCGCCGAGTCCGGTCGAAGTTGAAAAGGGAACGGCTTCGGGCAGAAATTTTTGCCAGTTTCGCGGTCAGCCCGTAATGTGCGGACCACGCGGTTTGAAAGGCGCAAAAGATTCGCTGTTCCGGCAAAAACCGGACGGCACTTTTGAAAATGTCAGCGAAAAAGCCGGAGTTACCGACGAGGGCAATTATTACGGTTTTTCCTCTGTTTTTATTGACATAGACGGCGACAAAAACCTCGATCTACTCGTCGTCAACGATTCAACGCCGAAACAGCTTTATATCAATAAAGGCGACGGCACATTTGAAGAATTCGGTTATCCATCGGGCATTGCGCTTAATGAAAACGGGCGCGAACAAGCCGGAATGGGTTTGGGAGTCGGCGATTTTGACAACGACGGACTGGTTGATTTTCATATCACGAATTTTTCCGACGATTCCAACACGCTCTACCGTAATGACGGCGAAGGAAATTTCACGGATATTACATTTCAAGCCGGTTTAGGCGAATCTTCGATCCCGTTTTTGGGTTGGGGAACGGCATTTTTTGATTTTGACAACGACGGTTGGAAGGACGTAATTGTTGCAAACGGACACGTTTATCCCGTAGTTGACAAATTTCAATGGGGAACGAGTTATGCCCAGCAAGTTCTGCTTTTCAAAAACGGTCAGCCGCAAGCGGGCAAACAGCTGCGTTTCGAGCGCGTTCCGGCGGCGGTCGGCGGCGGTCTGGCAGTTTCGATTGCGGCACGCGGTTTGGCAATTGCAGATTTGGACGGCGACGGAAAATTGGATGTCGTTATTAATAATGTTGATTCCGCGCCGACAATTATGCGAAATGTCGGCGCAGATAAAAACCGTTGGCTGTCGGTCAAATTGATCGGCGATGTTTCCAAAAAAACGCCGAAGGATGCAACGGGTTCGACCGTTTTTGTCACAACCGGAAAAGTGCGCCAGCGTTTCGATATCATCAGCGGCTCAAGCTACGCTTCAAATAATGATCAGGCGATTCACATCGGTTTGGGCAACGCCGCTAAAATAGATAAATTGGAAGTAGTTTGGGCAAACGGGCAGACGGAAGTTTTTCCGGTTGAAAAGATTGATACGCGGATTATTCTCGAACAAAACAAATCTATCGCTCAAAAGAAATAAAATTTTTGAATCTCGATTTTAATTACTGATGTTACGCACGACTGGAGCGCGAGCGTCCCCGCTTGCATGAGCGCGAGAGCGCGAAAAAGCCTTTGATTACAATAATCTTGATTTTACTTGAAATGTCTGGCGCGTCCTTTCGGACTCATGCAAACGGGACGCTCGCGCTCCAGTCATTTTTCTCTTTTTGCGTAACATCAGTTAATTGATAGAAAACGAAGCAAATTTATTGGCGAGAATCAAGCTGAAAGCTCCCATCAAAGTCGGGTAAGCACCGAGCGTCGAAGGCATTATATTAACTGACGGATAACCCTGGCAGACCGCGCCTTCCGCGGCTTTTATCAAGTCATCTTTGATTAAATCCCAGGCTTGGACGATTGTTCCGGCAACAATCGTCACTTCGGGCGATAATCCTTGAACCAGATTGGAAATTCCAATGCCGATATAATGCGCGGTTTCTTTTAACGCCTGAATTGCATTCTCATCACCCTTTAAAGCCATTTCGACCAATTGAACAAAAGTTTTTTTATGTTTCCCGTTGGTATTTCCGACTAATTTTGCATATCTCGCAATTGCCGAGCGTTCCGAAGCAAAGGCTTCCCAACAATCGTAATTTCCGGCAGCACACGCAATCGGCGCACCGCTTCCGATCGTCATATGTCCGAATTCTCCGGCGATTCCACCTTTTCCGCGATAAAGCTGTCCGTCGAAAACCACGCCCGTTCCGATACCGTTATCAATCAAAACAAGGATAAAATCACGAACATTGCTGATTTCCGGTCGCCCGAGCCAGAGTTCGGCAAGCGCGGCGGCATTCGTGTCATTCTCGACCTTTATGGGAAGTCCGGTTGCTTCTCCGATTTTTTTAACAATTTCCGGACGATGCCAATCGAGATGCGGAATCAGCAAAACATTGCCGTTCCAGGATTCGACCAGACCCGGCAGACTGATGCCGATTCCTTCAATTGAACCATTATGCTTTTTAATAAAATACCGGGCGGCATCAATGATCTGAGAAATCGTTTTGGAAAAATTGCGGCTGGTCGGAAATTCCAGTTGTTCGAGCAGTCTGCCGCTCAAATCGCTGGTCGCGACAATCGTTCTTTTCTTTCCGAGATCAACGCCGAGCGCAACGGCATTGGTCGTTTTCAGCGAGAGCAACTGCGGCGGTCGTCCGCCGGAAGATTCGCCGTAAACTTCTTCAACCAAATCCGATTTCAGAAGTTCGTCAACGATCAACGAAACGGTCGAACGCTGAAGCGCGGTAGCACGGGCAATTTCCGCACGCGAAATCGGACCGCCTTCGCGCACATAGTTAAGGATGATTTGACGATTAATATCGCGAATCGTATTGGATCGGGCGACATTTGCACTTTTTAAGTTTATTCGTCTAGCCATTTTTTCACTAGCCTCAAATGAACATTAATACGAAGTAAATCGTTTTACTAAGTATTTTTCCAACAATTTATTAACTTTACATTTTATCAAATATATTTTCAATTCGATATTTTAAATACCTGCAGACTTTAATTTTCGATAATTTTCAGACGGCGATTCATTTCAAAACACCTTCGCCCGTTATGATACGGGCATTTCCATTGACTGATTTTCGGCTTGTCTTTGGCAAAATCACCGGTTTCGTCTATTTTCCAAAACCATTCACCGTTTTTTTTATCAACAATCTTTTCTTTAATAAATTCCCAAACGCGAAATGCCACCGTCAAAAATTTCTCGTCGCCGCTCAAAGTAAAAGCATTTGTAAAACCGACAACGGATTCCGACTGAACCCACCAATCACGGTCAGAATCAATAATTTTGCTCCCGTCTATCTCGTAAAGCAAACTGAAATTATCAGCTAAACCGTTTTCATAAACCTCATTTGCCATTTTCATCGCCGCAGATTGAATCTGTGTTAATAAATCTTCGTCGCCCAAAATTTCCGCCGCTTCACACAACAGCCAACTCGCTTCAATGTCGTGTCCGGGCGATGAAGCTTCGGATTTCGGAGTCCAGTCTTTCTCGAAAAACATCTGCAAATGAAATTTACGCGGATGAATAATTTTTTCGAGAAAAATCCCGATCAAAGCGCGAATTCTTTCTTTAACTGCTTGATTTTGCGAAACTTTATACAAATTCGCGCAGGCTTCCAAAACGTGAAGATGCGTGTTCATTGATTTCGCGTCATTTTGATCAACTTCGCTGAGACGCAAATCTTTTGAAAGCGTCCAATCGCGCTCGAAGGTTTCCAGATAACCGTCATTTTCCGTAGCACGGCATTTATTTTCGAGAATTTCAAAAAGTTCGAAGGCTGTATCAAGAGCTTTTTGTTCATTTGCGGCGGCAAAAAATTCCGCCGGAGCATAAATCGCAAAAGCCTGCGCGTAAGGACGTTTTTTCGTTTCGAGCGGATTTCCGCGAAAATCAACTGTCCAAAAAACGCCGACCGTTTCTTTATCGAAAAAATGTTCGGATAAATAATCAAAAGCGCGTCTCGCAATTTCGAGATAATTTTCGTCTTTGTAAATCCGGAAGGCTTGAGAAAAAGTTCAAAGAATTCTTGAATTTGGGATAACTTCTTTTTCGGCAAATTCGTCTTTTTGCAAATCGTTGGAAACAAAGCCGTGAAAACCGCCGTGTCTTTCGTCCGGCGCGTGTTTGAGCCAAATCGGAGAAATATGTTCGCGCCATTCGGTTTCTATTTCGTTGCGAAAATTTTCTATTTTTCCAAAATTCACAGATTAAATTATTTTTTATCGCGCCCGAAGTCGTCTTCGATCCGCACAATGTCGTCTTCGCCCAAGTAATCACCCTGCTGAACTTCGATAAAAATCATCAATTCTTCGCCCGGATTTTCGACGCGATGCGCCGCGCCGAGCGGAATGTCAATCGCTTCGCCTTTTTTTAGAAAAATGTCTTCGCCGTCAAGCGTAACTTTTGCAACGCCTTGAGTTACAAACCAATGTTCGGCGCGCTGCGCGTGTTTTTGATAACTCAGCCGCTTTCCCGCCAAAACCTCGATTCGCTTGACTTTATAACCTTCGCCTTCATCCAAAACCGTAAAACTTCCCCACGGTCTTTCGTCATATTTCGGCGAATTATCAATTGCCGCTGCTCTTTTTTCCATAATTTTATAAATCCTCTCTATTTGATTACTTCCAGTTCCGCGTTCGTCGGATCAATCGAATTTCCGCCGATCATAATCTGAAATTTTCCGGTTTCGACGACGCGCTTCATTTCCCGATTATAAAATTGTAATTTCTCCGGCGTAATTGTAAAAGTAACCGTTTTCGTTTCATTCGGATTAAGCGAAATTCTGGCAAAATCCTTTAATTCTTTGACAGGACGCGTAACCGAACTGACTTCATCGCGGAGATACATTTGCGCGACTTCGTCGCCGCGCACTTTTCCGGTATTTGTAATGTCAAAAGTTACGGTCGTTGATTCGTTTGCTTTGATCTTCGGTCTGGTGATTTTCAAGTTTGAATATTTGAATGTCGTATAACTCAAACCAAAACCGAACGGGAAAAGCGGCGCGGTCGTCGTAAATAAATAACCGCGTTTTGCCGTCGGTTTTTGATTGTAATAAAGCGGCAATTGCCCGACGACGCGTGGAAATGAGATCGGCAATTTTCCCCCCGGATTGTAATCGCCGAAAAGCACATCGGCGGCGGCAGTTCCGGTTTCCTGACCAAGATAAAAGCCTTCCAGAATCGCCGGAACATTTTCCGCCACATAATTTATAGCCAGCGGTCCGGAATTTATCAGGAAAACGACGGTCGGTTTTCCGGTTGCCAAAATCGCTTTGACCAGATCGTTTTGCCGTCCGACGAGTTCGAGCGAATCGCGGTCGCCGAGATGATTGTCCGCCCAGGCTTCTTTATTCGTATCTTCGTTTCCAGCGTCATTCGCCCCAGTAAATCTTTGACGCGTTCATCAATCGAAAGATTCGCGTTTTTATACGGCGGATTTTCCTGCGCGGTCGTTGTTTGCCATTGCAATCCGGAAACAACAACAATTGATAAAACCGTTGCCGTAAATAAAAACCGCCGAACCGAATTTTTTGATTTAGCTTTAGATATTTTCATTTTTTGTAACTGATTAGTTCTTTGATTATTGGTGAAAAAGTTTAAAAGTGAAAATGTGAAAAAGTTTTTGATACTTTCTGTCTTCGATTTTTCTGAAAAATAACCGGCTTTTACCGAAAAGGTCTGTTCGTCAGACAACAATGAACTTTTTCACTTTTTCACACTTTCACTTTTTCACCATGTCTAAATATCTGACCTAATCAAACACCATTTTTTTAAGTTAAAACTCCCGAAAGTTTTTTATCTTCAACAATTTCTACCGCTTCGCCCATCATAATTTCCTCGCGCAGAAGATTGTCATACCGGAATTTTTTGAGAAAAACAGTTGTTGCGATCAAAACAATGATGCTGATCAAAGTTCCCGTAAAATTGCGGAAAATGCATTTTCTATGGAATTCGTATAATATTGGAGTTCCTGATTTCCCCAACCGCCGCCGCCGATCTCCGCCGTCCATTTATTCGTATCAACCGGCGAATTCGCGGATTTGTTAAATTCATCCTTAAAGGCAAGTTTGCGGTAAACAACCTGCGCCTGCGCCGAGATCGAATCGCAAAACAAGACGGCGAAAAATAAAAAAACGATCGGGATTTTTTGGAAAATTCGGCTCATAGATTTAACGCTTTTTTTATCCACAGATGAACACGGATAAACACAGATTTTTACTGAAGTAATCAGTATAGCAAACGATAGTGAGCAGGTTTGCCGACAGGTAACTTTTAATCTAATCAAGGCGTTCGCTACCGCTCACTATACTGATTTTTTCTTTTACGAAAACGCCGGAATCAATTTCAAACAAACCGGCATTGAAACCGTCGCTTTATTTTCGGTTTTTGTCAGTTTTCCGCTTTTTTCGTCAATTTTAAAAACGATGATCGAATCGGAATTTTGATTTGCCGCAAGCAGAAATTTGCCGTTCGGCGCGATCGTGAAATTGCGCGGCGTTTTTCCGCCCGTCAAAGTGTGTTCGACATATTCCAATTTGCCCGTTTTTTCGTCAATTTTATAAACGACGAGGCTGTCGTGTCCGCGATTCGTGCCGTAGAGAAATTTCCCGTTCGGCGAAACGTGGAGGTCGGCGCAGGTGTTTGAACCCTTGAAACTTTCCGGCAAAGTCGGCACGGATTGAATTTCCTTGAGAGTTCCGCTTTTTTCATCAAACTCAAGCGAAGAAATCGTCATATCGAGTTCGTTGATCAAGAACGCGAATTTGCCCTTCGGGTGAAAAGCGAAATGACGCGGACCTGCGCCGGGTTTTGTCTGATAAACCGACTGAGCCGGATTCGGTTTTAATTTTCCGTTTGAAGCGTCGAATTCATAAATAAAAACCTTGTCAACGCCGAGATCGCAGACAATCGCATAACGATTTTTATTATCCAAATTTATCGAATGGGCGTGCGCCGCTTCCTGCCGATCCTTGTTCGGTCCGGTTGCTCCGCCGTGCTGCGCCAAATCAACCGACGCGCCGATCTTGCCGCCCGCTTCGATTGGAAAAACGGAAACATTTCCGCCGAGATAATTTGCAACGAGAACGAATTTTTCATTTTCCGAAACAATAATAAAACACGGCGCACCGCCCAAACTCGGTTGTTTATTTAAAAAAGTTAAGTTTCCCGTCTTTTGATCAATCGCAAACGCGCTGACCGCGCCCGATTTTTTGCCTTCGTATTCTGCGGTTTCATTGACGGCGTAAAGAAATTTCCGCCCTTTATCAATCGTTAAATACGAAGGTTCGACGACATTTTTGACCGTATGAAGTTTGCTTAAATTTCCCGTTTCCGCATTAAACTTAAAAACGTAAATTCCCTCGCTTCCCTGTGAGGTATAAGTTCCGACATAAAGTAGCATTTCCTTTGATTTTTTATCCATAATAAAAGACGCATCAGCCGTTTTTGCCAGCAAAATTCCGGCTGTTCCGATGCCGCTGATCGTTAAAAATTCCCGTCGCGTAAATTTGTTTTTCATAAATGTTTTAATGATTATCAATTGCCTGTTGTGCCAAAAGTAAAGCACCGTAGATTCCGCTTTCGCTGCCGGGAGAAGTCTGCAAAATTTTCACTTTTTCAATCGGCAGCATTTTGACGTTTTGCGAAATGTAACATCGCAAAGGTTTAAGCAAAACTTCGCCCGCCATCGAAACGCCGCCGCCGACAATTTCTTTATCAAACTTTTGCAGAGCAACAGCAATTTTTGTCCCGCCGACGTCTATTGCCGCCACAACATTTTCACTCATTTTCATAAATGACTGGAGCGCGGGGCGTTTCCTCGCTTGCAATGAGCGCGATAGCGCGCAAAAGCCTGTGCTTTCAAAAATCTTGATTTGATTTCAAACGTTTTTCAAACGCTACCCGCGCTTGTGCAAGCGAGCTGCCCCGCGCTCCAGTCGCTCTAATCGTTTAATTCTTATTTTCCGGCAGCCGCGATCATTTTTTTCAAATTTTCGACAACCATAAATTCAACCGCCGCTTTCGGTTTGGCGATTTCATCGAGCATTTTTAATCTTGAATCGCGCCATTGAGCCGTTGGTTTCGCACCTTTTTCCATTAAATAATCAGATATTTCCAAATAAGAAATAACTTCCAAACCGATTTCGCCCAAGTTTTTCAAATCCGGCGCAAGCTGCCGCGCTTCGTGAAGCGCAGGCGAATTTTGAATAACGGGTTCGAGTTCTGCTCCGGCATCACGCCATTTGGTGAACATTATTTTTAACTTTGCCGAATTTGCCGAAACGTCTTTTTTCGCGAGAATTTCCGTTGCAAATTTATTAAACATTCGAGCGCCTTTCGCATCGGCTTGCGATGCGTCAATCAAACCCGTGAGCGGACTCAGCATCGTTTGCTGACGCTGCTGATAACGGCGATATTCTTTGACGGGTTCGATCACGGAAACCAATATTTGAAGCGCGGAAATATCCTGATTTCCGGTCAGACGGCGGAGCAGCATCGCTTGATTTTTGTTGTGCGTCAAGCCTAATTCTTCGAGCTGAATGCCGATGATTTCAAGCCGCCGATACATATCATCGAGATTTCTGACTTCCTGCGGCGACCAGAATCTTTCGGCAATCGCCGCCGTGCGCGTCCAGATACGCGAATCTATCGTTTCGGGCGTTACCCATTCGCTCCACATCGTCGCTTCGCCGCCGAGAACGCGTTTTTTTTCTTCATCGCTTAAAGGCGAATCGAAAGGAACCGGATCAACAACGTAATGCGACGAAGCCGGAAACATCAGATCAATGTAATAACCGTTGGAAAGCACGCCGGTAAAACCTTTCTGCGCGGCTTCGGCAAGAGCTTTTTGTCCGCGCCACGAATGAATGACGACTTCCTTCGGCAGATCGGGCTGAAAAATCTCGTCCCAACCCATCATAATTTTGTTGCCTTTTTGCAGAAATTTTAAGATTCGTTTGTTGAAATAAGTCTGAAGTTCGTGATTATCTTTAATATTATTTTCCTTCATAAATGCTTGAATTTTCGGATTCGCGTCCCATTGCTTGCCCTCGTTTTCGTCGCCGCCGATGTGCATATATTTATCGGGAAAAAGCGCGGTCATCTCGGCAAAAAAGCCTTCCAGAAGTTTGTAAGTTTGCTCATTCGTCGGATCGAGCGTCGGATCGAAAATTCCCGGGCGGCGTTCGATTTTGTAAGGTCCCGGCGCGGATGCGATTTCGGGATGCGAAACAACCCAGGCAGTCGCGTGTCCGGGCATATCGAATTCCGGCATCACGCGAATTCCGCGCACCGCCGCGTAATTTATGATTTCTTTGATCTGTTCCTGTGTGTAAAAATCGCCGTCCGAACCTTGCAGATGAAGTTCGGGATATTTTTTCGTTTCAACGCGAAAACCCTGATCTTCGGTCAAATGCCAGTGCAGAACATTTAATTTGACTGCTGCCATTCCGTCAAGATTTCTTTTAATAACTTCCATCGGCTGAAAATGCCGCGCCGAATCAATCATCAGCCCGCGCCACGGAAAACGCGGTTTGTCGTCAATCGAAACCGCCGGAAAATAAAAACCGTCTTTATCGCCTTCTAAAAGCTGGAGAAAAGTTTCAAGCCCACGCATTGCGCCGACGGTTGTCGCAGCATTTATTTTTGCCTGATTATTCGTGATTTCGAGTTTGTAAGATTCGTCGTCGCCGAGCTGCGGAATTGCATTTCCGGTCGAAGCGGTTTCGATCAAAAGTTGTGCGCTTGCCGTATTTTCCGGCAAATCACGCGAAAACTCAAAAACAGTCCGACCTTCGAGACGGCGCATCACGCGAAAAATATAATTCTTTAAACGCTCATCCGTTTTGCCTGTTACCGCCACTGTAAAATCTTTCGTTACTGGCAATCTGCCTTGTTTCCACTGCAAATTCGCCGGAACGGGCATCAAGTGTCGCCGTTCGTTTTTTAATATTGACGAATCTTTTTCCTGCGCTGAAATCGTTAAGATTGCGCTAATAATGAATATCGAAGTTATTAAAAATTTGCTCATAAATGAAAATGTGTCAGAACCGTCTGCGGTAGCGGGCGGTTTAACTTAATTTGTAAAATCGTTTTTTTACACCTTAATCTTCAACCATCCGCTACCGCAGATGGTTCTGACTTATTTAAAATCAATTGCCTTTCGCATACAATCGGAAATTTCGTTTGTTCCCGGTTTGAACATATTAAAACCCTGATCCCATTCCCACCACGCATTCGGAATGTTTAATTTTCCCAAAGCCGTATAAACAGTTTCGGCGTGGCGGCAGCGCGATTCGGGCGAAGCAAATTGACCGTAAGAACCGAATTCACCAACGAAAATCGGCACTTTATGTTTAACCGACCAATCTTTTGCGGCTTTCAGATCGTTAAATATCTTTTCCGTTTTCGTGTCTTCTTTGTAGGATTTGATCAAACCTTCAACCCATTTTCCCTTTGCGCTTTCCGGCGTTACGATCTTTATCTTTTCTGAATTCGGAAACGGAACATTTTTGACATCAGGTAAACCTTCACCCGACCAAGTTGCGCCTTGATGCGTGAATAAAAATGGATCGTAATAATGAAAAGTGTAAATAATATTAGAATCGGCAAAAGGCTTTGATTCAAGCAGAGCCTGCCGCGAATTCCAGTCGTGAAAACCGACGATCAACGTATGATTCGGCACAATCAGGCGAATTGCTTTGATAATCGCTTCGGCTTGCGCCCGCCAATCCTCTGCCGGAATATCGTACGGTTCGTTTCTAAGTTCGAAAAAAACTTTTTCCGCGTTCGTGTTTTTATACCTTTCGGCAAGTTCCTTCCACAGCCAGACCACTCTTTCGGTCTTTGCCGCGCCCTCAACCGATCCGTCAAATTCGACGTGGTGCAGATCAATGATCGCGTTTAAATTATTCTCCAAAGCCCATTTAACGAAATTATCGGCGATTTTCAAACTTTCCGCATTTTCCCATTTATACGGCATTTTGTAACTAGCCCACGCGCCGAAATTGATCGGAATGCGAACGGTTTTAAATCCCGCTTTGGCAATATCGGCAAACATTTTCTCGCGCTTTGCCGCGTCTTCCGGTTTCATAAAATCCGCGTAATTTTTCTCCTTCGTGCCGAGCCACCAATTGTCGAGATACGAAAGATTCATTCCCAATTTCATTGTCTCGGCGCGTTTTTGTGCAATGCTCTGCGCGAGCAAATTGCTAACGCCGAAAATTAAAATCAGGAATAAAAACAGTATTTTTTTCATCTTTTATTTTTTGAAAGAAGTGCAAACAAGCTGCATACACTTCATTTAATTAGCTGTAACTGATTAGGTCTTTGATTATTGGTGAAAAAGTTTAAAAGTGAAAAGGTGAAAAGGTGAAAAAGTTTTGATACTTTCAGTCTTCGATTTTTCTGAAAAATAACCGGCTTTTACCGAAAAAGGTTTGTTCATCAGACAAAATAAACTTTTTCACTTTTTCACACTTTCACTTTTTCACCATGTCTGAATATCTGACTTAATCAATTACAATTAGCTCTATTTAAGCGTGAAGGTTTCCGACAAATTGCCGACCATCACGGTAAAATCGCCGGGTTCGATCATCGGTTTGCCGTTCAAGCCGACAAATGAAAAATCTTCACGGTTTAATTTGAACGTCAAAGTTTTGCTTTGTCCCGGAGTCAGCGAGATTTTCGCAAAGCGTTTGACGCGTTTTCCGGCAGGCGTAACCGTTGCAACTTCGTCGCGTAAAAATAAAATCGCGGTTTCCTTTCCGGCGCGTTGTCCGGTATTCGTGATTTTGACCGAAACATTTATCTCGCCGTTCATCGCCGCCGATTGTTTGTCGAGCTTCAAATCGCTGTAGGCAAACGTCGTGTAGCTCAACCCGCTGCCAAATTCAAACTGCGGTTTGTTGGCGGCATTGCCGAATGCGGTCGCTTCGGTTTCAAATAACTTATGATCGTAAGTTATCAAATTATTCGGGTTACGCGGGTATGTAAAGGGAAGTTTGCCGTTCGGATTGTAATCGCCGAAAAGCACATCGGCAATCGCCTGTCCGCCTTCATTACTCGGATTGAGCGCAAGCAGAATCGCCGGAACGCGTTCCGCAATCCGGCTGATAACTCTCGGACGACCCTGAGCCATCACGACAACAACGGGTTTTCCGGTCGCAATAATCGCTTCGGCAAGTTTTAATTGCACTTCGGGCAAGGTCAAATCCGTAATGTTTCCGGGCGTTTCCGTATATGAACCCTCGCCGAGACACAAAACGACGACATCCGAATCCTTCGCTTCGTCAACCGCTTTTTTAATGTCAACTTCCTCATCAATATCGGTCGGCGTTGAATTTGAAGGGGAATTCGGCGGTCTGGTAATGCGTGTTCCTTGCACGAATTTGAAATTCTTCTCGCCGACCTTAGCTTTAATTGCCTGCTGAATCGTCATTTTATTTTTCGGATAAAGCGCGGCTTCGGAACCTTGCCAGACCCAAGTCCAGCCGTTGTTGAGCGAAATCAAAGAATCGGCGGTCGGACCTGTGACGAGAACTTTTTTGTTTTTCGCCAGCGGCAGAGTGTTTTTCTCATTTCTCAAAAGCGTCAGAGATTCACGCGCCGCTTCGAGGCTGACTTGTGCATATTCCGGTTTACCGAAATTATTTTTAACCGCCGGATTCGGCATCGGATTTTCAAAAAGTCCGAGCTGATATTTAACTCTCAAAATGCGCCGAACGGCATCGTCAATTCTCGTCATCGGAACTTTTTTCTCTTTGACGAGTTCGATCAAAAGATCGGCGAAACTGTAATCGAGCGGAATCATAGACATATCAATTCCCGCCATAATCGCCATTCGCGTTGCTTCTTTTTCGTCTTTTGCAACCTTCCAAAAAGTTACGAGTTTCTTAATGTCTTCCCAATCGGAAACGATAATACCGTCAAATTTATACTCGGTTTTCAAAACATCGGTCAGCAGATATTTATTGATATGACCGGGAACGCCGTTGACTTCCGCCGAATTGACCATCACCGTTCGTGCGCCGGCTCGGGTGGCGGCTTCAAACGGCGGCAGAAAATATTCGCGCATATAATTATCGGGAATCCAAGCCGGTGTGCGGTCGCGTCCGGTCAGCGGAAAACTGTAACCGACATAATGTTTCAGGCTCGAAGCGACTCTTTTATCGTCGCTGACATCGCTGCCTTCCAAACCGCGCACAAATGCCCCGCCCATTACTTTGGCTAGGTAAGTATCTTCGCCGAAAGTTTCCCGAAAACGCGCCCAGAGCGGACTGCGCCCGACATCCAAAACCGGCAAAAAACTCCACGGAATCGCCGCCGCCCGCGTTTCCATCGCCGTAATTTCTGCGGCTCTCTGCATTAAAAGCGGATTCCAGGTTGCCGCCATTCCGATTTCCTGCGGAAAAAGCGTCGCGCCCTGCACGTAATTTGCGCCGTGAATCGAATCAATGCCGTAAAGATTCGGGATTTTAAGACGCGTTTTCATCGAAGCGTCCTGAATCCCGCCGATCAATTCGTGCCATTTATCTACGCTCAATGCTTGATCGCTGACGTTCAAAAACGAACCGACACCGTATTTTCCGACGGCTTTATCCAATTTTTCCCGGTCAATCTGCACATCCTGATCTCTGACCGGAAACGAACATTCCCATCGTCAATTGCGTCATTTGTCCGACTTTTTCTTCGACGGTCATTTTTTTCAACAACGCTTCAATTTCACGTGAACGATCTCGCAGCGGCGGTCGCTGAACCGTTTTTTGAAAATAAACCTGACTGTCGGGAAAATCGGCGTTTGTCTGCGCAAAACTTTGTTGCAGTGACAGGCAAAAGGTGTTAAAAAGAAACGCTAATGTTAGAATTAGAGCCTTAATTTTCATCTTGTTTTTTGTCCTAAAGAATAGATTTGTTTGAAAAGCTGTGGATACATTCTATTTTATCCTTTCAAATTCTTCAAGAAAAAATTTAATGTTTTGTATTTTTAAGCGTTCTTTGAAACTTTTATTTTGATGTTTTTGATTTAACAAAGCCTGTTTATCGAAAGATTTATTAAATACTCTTTTTTGAAATATGTTGCCTAAACAAACTTTTTAACACCAAATTATATCTAAATTCTGCCAAAACAATTTTTCAAGCCGCTTCAAATTCTGATATAAATAGTTTGTTCCATATTTCAACAAAAATTTTCGATACACTTTGAAAGCGGAGAACCAGTATGATTTTTACAAAAAAAATTACGATTTTTACGTTTTGGCTATTTTCAATCATTTTAGCATTTAGCCTGACAACGGCGGCTCAAACCCAAACGAAACCGGCAGTTTTAACCGGCGACAGTCTGAAAAAAATCGTTCCGACAAGTTTCTATTTCGCCGGACAAAGCGCGGAAACGCAGATGCGAAATGCAGCGGCGGCAACAATCGGCGAGAATCGTCATATCATCGCCGGTTTGGTTGACACTTCGGGATATTCGACCGAAATCAGCGGAAAATACGAAGGCTTTTTTATCACCGATTCATCAATAAAAATCGGCGACAAGGAACTCGAAACGGGAGCTTACGGCTTCGGATTTTCAAATGACGGAAATGTAAATATCTTTGATTTGAGCAGCAAGCAAATTCTTTCAGTTTCTACGGTAAATGATGCTGAAATGAAACGTCCGCGCCCACTGATGATGGCAAGCGACGAAAAAGGAATTCGGTTTTATAAAGGAAAATTCTATGTTTTAATCGCGGCAAAATAATCTGGTATTTACAAAGTTTCAGGCGTTTCCCAACGTTCGGTTTCAGCCGCGCGAAAAACCGCTTCGATTGCCGCCATAGTGGCAAAAGAATCTTCGAGCGAAATCGCTTGTTCGGAGTTTTCTCGAATCGCCTGCGAAAATAAATCGCCTTGAATCGTGTATTGATTGACGGCGGGAAACTCAATTGTTTCAACGTTTTCGCCGCATAAATCAGCGCCGTCGTCAATAAAAACAAACGTCGGAGCCTCCGGCGGAATGTTAAACGGAATCTGAACTTCGATTCTTCCCTTTGTGCCGAAAAACTGCATTTTTTGATACGGAACGAGCTGCGTCGAACAGGTAAAAGTTGCGTGTCCATCGGGAAACCTGAGCATTGCCGAAGTCAATTTATCAATTCCCGTGCTTTCATCTTTTTTGATCAAGCCCGAAACTCCTTGCGGCTTGCCCGCAAAAATAAACCGCGAAATATTTATGCAGTAACAACCGATGTCCATCAACGCGCCGCCGCCCATTTCGGGTTTGTTGCGAATGTTTGACGCGTCAGCGTTAAAATAACTGAAAAATCCTGTAATCGCTTCGAGTTTTCCAATTCTCCCCGCTTTTATCAAATCACGCACTTTAAGCCATTTCGGATGCGTCCGCACCATAAAAGCTTCCTGAATTTTTACGCCGGTTTTATCTCGGATTTCAATTAATTTTCGCACTTCTTCCGCCTTCAAACCGATCGGTTTTTCGCACAAAACGTGTTTTCCGGCGGTCGCGGCTTTGATCGCCCATTCGATATGAAGATGATTCGGCAGAGGAATATAAACCGCTTCAATGCTCGAATCATTTAATAAATTTTCATAAGAATCATAAAATTTCGGAATGTTTAAATCCTTTGCTGTTCGCTTCGCTTTTTCGATATTTCTCGAAGCAATCGCCGCGATTTCGCAATATTTTCCCGCCTGCATTGCCGGAATAACTTTTTTAACGGCAATGTTTGCCGCGCCTAAAATTCCCCAACGAACTTTTTTCGTCATAATTTTTTTCGCTCTCAAATTTAATTAATTCTCTTTAATTGTCGAATTTATCAAACAAGCTGTAAAATCGAAATATGAAATACAGAGAACTGGGCAGAACGGGTTATAAAATTTCGGAAACAAGTTTCGGCGCGTGGGCAATCGGCGGAACCTGGGGCGAGGTCGAAGACGGCGAACCAATCGCCGCACTTCATACGGCGGTTGATCTGGGCGTAAATTTCTTTGACACAGCAGACGTTTACGGCGACGGACACAGTGAAAAATTTCTGGCAAAACTCAAGAAAGACCGCGCCGGCGAAGACATTATTATCGCCACGAAAATCGGAAGACGCTTGCCCGAACAAACCGTTGCGGGCTACAACTGCGAAAACCTAAGCGCGTTTATTGAGAGAAATTTAACGAATCTCGAAACCGATTGTTTGGATTTCGTTCAGCTTCATTGCCCGCCGCACCGCTTGAAAGCGTTAAAATTAGCTTGAAATCTTTGAAAAAATTGAAGTTTTGATGCTGGTGTAAAGTGCCTAATGTACCGACTTTTTAATCGGCACTTCCGGCACTTTAAGAGTAAATTTCTGAAACTAGAAAAACGAAGCAAAGCAAGAAAATTACTTAAATCAAACTGACTGATGTGACGCAAAACACAAATTTGCGGCTGTTGTCGCTGAAAGCGACTGACATCACCGCTTCGCCGCCCGGCGAGAATCGCTAGTATTACATTCCGTAAATAATTGGTAAGCATTTGAAGTAACTTTGAACTCCATATTAAATTAACCACCGCAAAATTGAAAACATCCACTTTCAAAGTTTTTTCATTGGGTAGCAGGTAGCTTGATATTTATTTACGGAAGTTAATACCAGGTTGATTGTGAATTATGTTTCGCTCGCTGAAAGTGAGCAGAGCCATCACCACGCGGTTATTGTTTGTCGCCTTCAGCGACCGGAAATACGGTCAACTCTGATCTGGCGATTTTCGCCGGGCTATATTGTTGGTCTCCTTATGGAGACAAAAACCAAAACCGCGTAACATCAGAAACTGAGATTTATTTCATTTTTCCGGCTTCTTTTGAAAGTTTATTGCTGAGTTCCATAATATTTGCCAAATCGAGTTGGGTTTTTTGGGCAATTTCCGGGTCAACGACCCTGAGATTTTGAAACATCGTGCTTAAAACAAAATCTCCGATGGCGTTGTCTAAATCAACGATCAAATCTCTAACGCTTTTTTCAGCTTTATTTTTGTCTGCTTTCTTTTCCAGTTTTGCCGAAAAAAGATTCGAATCAAGACGTTTGGCATTTTTGCCTATTTCTTCGGCGGAAGTTTTAATTTGTTTATAATCAATATTTTCGCCCGTCGAATACGATTTGATAATCGCGGCTTGCGCCATTTGAATACCCTCGAAATCTTCCTTGATTTCCGGGTATTTTGTATCAATTTCGGAATTGATCGGCGAAGCGGACGTTGTCTTATCACTGTCGCGTTTAATGCGTTCCAATTCATTTGAACGCATACGAACATTGTCATCGCGCAAATCGGTATCACCTGCTCCGGGCGGCGCGACTTGGGCTGAAACATTTGAAAACACGGAAGCGGCAAATATCACAAAAGTTGAAAGAATAATTTTTTTCATTTCACTTACTTCATTTAGATCAATCGGCTAAAACTCCGATTTCGCTTAATTTTTGAATCTTAAACATTTTATAAGACTTTGTTGTATGAGGCAATAAAAATCAGGCAATTTAAGTTTACTGATCACTGAAAACTTAATTTAGGAAAAAAAACAAATCAAAAAAATCCCTGTCCATCCTGTAAATCCCTGTTAATTATTTATGAAAAAATTTGCCTCTATTTTTTCTTCATTTTCGGGCGAATCTTTTCAAACGGAACGATTCCTTCGCCTTCCAAAACGGCATAAAATTTATCTGCCGCGACATCTTTGATCGTTTCTTTTTTGCCGGAATTCCAGCGGATTTCGATTTCGTCAACTTTCGCGGCTTTTCCCAGACCGAAATGCACGCGGAGATCGTTTTGCGACAGATAACTTCCGCCGCTTCTGATTTCTTCGGTTTGCACGATTTTTCCGGTCGTCACCTTGATTCTCACGCCGATTGCCAGCGGATTTCCCGTGCGCGCGCCGAGTTCGAGCGTGATCCAGCGATTCGATTTATCGCCTTCGTTGCGCAGAATCATCGGCGAACCGTCCAAATCTTCAACGACAACATCAATCTGTCCGTCATTGTCCAAATCGCCGAACGCCGCCCCGCGTGAAACTCTCGGTTCGGTCAGAGCCGCGCCGCCTTGTCCGCTTGCATCGCAAAATGTCCCGTCGCCTTGGTTCATAAACAAAAGTTTGCCTTGTTTATAACCCATACCCGACGGGATCTGATCCATCTGCGGATAAACGTGTCCGTTGACAACGAAAAGATCGAGCCAGGTGTCATTGTCTAAATCGAAAAATCCCGTTCCCCAACCAACGTACGGACGTGTGTCTCGTTATGGCGTGATCGCGTTTGCGTCGTCGTTGGATCAAGTAGGTCCATTTGCAACGACGGTGACTGACACCGCGCTCCTGCTCGGTGTCGATGTAAATCGCATCGTCCCGATCGTCTTCATTGTGGCCGGATTGTTCGCGGCATTTGCCGGCATTTTGTTCGCGATCAATTATCGGCAGGTGCATCCCTTTATGGGTGAGGTCGTAGGCCTCAAGGGAATCTCGGCTATG
>JBBRVS010000062.1:0-25754 GCA_038246645.1 Pyrinomonadales bacterium | reverse complement strand
GGCGGCGGATTTTTCGGTCCGCGCATAAATCCGTATCAGCCAAACCGAACGCTTTTAAACAGAAACAAAGTATTTACGACAAATCCGAATCCGCGTCAGCGCGAAAACGGAAATCCGCGCTAAAAAAGATTAAAATTATTAATTGATGTTACGCAAAAAGAGAAAAATGACTGGAGCGTGGGGCGTTTCCCCCGCTTGCATGAGTCCGAAAGGACGCGCCAGTCATTCCAAGTCAAATCAAGATTATTGAAATCAAACGCTTTTTCGCGCGCTCGCGCTCATGCAAGCGGGACGCTCGCGCTCCAGTCGTGCGTAACATCAGTTATTAATAGAAAAAGGCGATTGGTTTCAGAAAATTTACTCAATGAATGAAAGTCAGTAGCGTTTGTGAAAAATCTCTATCCGAAATTTCCCGTAATATAATCTTCGGTCAATTGTTTGGAAGGATTTTGAAATATCGTTTTGGTCGAATCAAACTCGATCAGCTCGCCCAGATACATAAACGCCGTCGAATCGGAAACGCGGGCGGCTTGCTGCATATTATGCGTGACGATAATGATCGTTACCTGCTGTTTTAAGGTGGCGATCAATTCCTCGATGCGGGAGGTCGCGGTCGGATCGAGTGCCGAGGTCGGTTCATCGAATAAAAGCATTTCGGGACTCGTTGCCAGCACGCGCGCAATGCACAAACGCTGCTGCTGACCGCCGGAGAGTTCATACGCCGATTTTTGCAGGCGGTCTTTCACTTCGTCCCACAGAAACGCCGATTTCAGAGCCTGTTCGACCTTTCCTTCGATTGTCGAATTTTTCTCGCCTTGAAGCCGTAAGCCGAACGCCACATTTTCAAAAATAGATTTCGGAAAAGCCGTCGGTTTTTGAAAAACCATTCCGACGCGCATCCGCATCTCGAGCGGCGTTACTTCCGTTGAAACGATATTTATGCCGCTCGGGTGCATAATAATCTCGCCTTCGTAGCGAATATCGGGATACAAATCGTGTATGCGGTTAAAACACCGCAAAAGCGTGGATTTGCCGCAACCCGAAGGTCCGATGATGGCGGTTATCTGATTACTCGCAAAACTCAAACTGACGTTTTTCAGAGCTTGCACCTTTCCGTAGAAGAAACTCAGATTACGCACGTCCGCCTTGCTCTCGACCGGAGAGGTTTTTTCCTTGTAAACGGTGTCCGAAGTTTCTGCCATTGCTTGATTTGTTGAAACGGAATTCATAATGTTTCCAAAATATAAGATAAAAATGAAAAAGCTTAAAAGTGAAAAAGTTTTGTTTGTATAAACCGAACTTCTTCCGATAAAAACTGTCTGTTTTCAAAGAATAAGCTAAAACCCGAAAGATGAAAAAGTTTTTCACTTTTTCACCCTTAAACTTTTTCACTTTCTACTACCAGCTGATTTTCTTTCGCATCCGGTATCTGATGTAAATCGCCACGGCATTTAGGGATAAAGTTACGGTAATCAAAGCAAGCCCCGCGCCGGCGGCGTTGGCGGCAAAATCCTGATCGGGGCGCGAAACCCAGTTAAACATTTGAATCGGCAGCACCGAAAACGGCGACGAGAGCCAATCGAAATTGATAAAAGGAACTTCGGTCTGAATCGG
Source organism: Pyrinomonadales bacterium (assembly GCA_038246645.1). Classification (GTDB taxonomy): domain Bacteria; phylum Acidobacteriota; class Blastocatellia; order Pyrinomonadales; family Pyrinomonadaceae; genus JAHCHG01. The sequence goes on along the minus strand of JBBRVS010000062.1, from coordinate 24,140 downwards.
CGAAGGTGGCAGAAAAGCGATAAAGGTCAAAGCCCCGATCGTAATCAAAGGCGCGGTTTCGCCGATTGCCCGCGACAGCGCGATGATAATTCCGGTTAAAATTCCGCCCGTCGAATACGGCAGCAAATGATAACGAATAACCTGCCATTTGGTCGAACCGAGTGCGAGTGCCGCATCCGCAATGCCTTGCGGAATCGTTCGCAGAGCTTCGCGCGTGGCGACGATGACAATCGGCAGAATCAGAAAAGCCAGCGTAATGCCGCCCGTTAAAACGCTCTGTCCCATATGAAGCTGATAAACCAGAAGACCGAGAGCCATCAAACCGTAAATGATTGACGGCACGCCCGCCAGATTGGCGATATTGATTTCGATCAGACTTGTTACCCAATTTTTCCGCGCATATTCTTCCAGATAAATTCCGGCGGCGATGCCGAGCGGAACGGCGGTCGCGGCGGTCACGATCATAATCAGAAGCGTTCCGACCCACGACGATAAAATTCCGGCGCGATTGGCAAAACGCGACGGAAATGATGTTAAAAACTGCCAGTCGAGCCGCGGAAAACCATCTACCAGCAGATTCACGAGCAGCGCGGTCAGAGTCACCACGCCGATCAATGTGCAAATAATGCCGACGACGTTGAAAATCTGGTCTTCTCTCTTACGTTTATTGATGATCTTGGAATAATCACTCATCTTTTAATATGTTTCGCGGAAGCGTTTCCGCAGATAAAATCCGAGGACGTTGAAAATCAGCGTCATCACGAACAATGTTAATCCGGCGGCGAAAATTGATTGATAACCGATGCTCCCGTGCGGCAGATCGCCGAGGCTGACCTGCACGATAAACGCCGTGATCGTCGAAGCCGGCTCACGCGGATCCAGCGTTAAATTCGGCTGCATTCCCGCCGCGATTGCGACGATCATCGTTTCGCCGAGCGCACGGGAAATCGCTAAGATATAAGAAGCGGTAATGCCGGAAAGTGCCGCCGGAAAAACTACTCTCAAAGCCGTAATAATGCGGTTTGCGCCGAGCGCGTAGGCACTTTCGCGCAAGGACATCGGAACTGCCCGGAAAGCGTCTTCGCTCAGCGAACTGACATACGGAATAATCATAATTCCCATAACGATTCCGGCACTCAGCATATTGAATGTCGGCAATCCGGGAACGATCTTTTGCAGCAGCGGCGCAACGAAAAGAAGGGCGAAATAACCGTAAACCACGGTCGGCACCGCGCTGAGGAGTTCGAGCGCGGGTTTCAGGATTTCGCGCACCACACGCGGCGCAAATTCGCTCAGATAAATAGCGACGACCGAACCGATCGGCAACGCGACCGCCAGCGCGACCGCCGTTGTTACCAGAGTTCCGGCAATCAGCGGCAGTATGCCGAATTTCGGCTGGGCAAAAAGCGGAGTCCAGAGCGTTTCGGTGAAAAATTCGACCAGCGAAACGTGGCTGAAAAAAGTGGAAGATTCATAAACCAGAACGCCCACGATTCCGGCGGTAATCAAAACCGAAGACATAGCCGCTAAAAACAGCAATGTTTCGATGAACCGCTCCTTCCAATAAATAAATTGCCTTTTTGAAAGAGTTAACGAATCATTCCCGCCGCTTTCATCTGCAAGATTTTTGTCAGTCATTATTTTTTAACAAACGCGCGTCAGCCGTTTTTTTTATAATTTCGGCGGTCGGTTAAATATCTCTTCAATCGGAATACCGATCTCGGCATGACCGCCGAAGCCGGTGCCGATCACCATTGCATCCAATCTTTTTAAGCCCAATTGATACGCATTGTCGGGAAGCGGCAGATATTTTACTTCTTTTGCCAAGACCGCGGCATTTTCCAAATAAAACTTAACGAATTCTTTTACTTCCGGTCTGTCCAGAGATTTTTTATTGACATAAATAAAAAGCGGACGCGAAAGCGGATTGTAAGTTCCCGCCAGAACGTTTTCGAGACTCGGCATCACCGGTTCTTTAACTTTGTTTTTATCCCATTGAATGGAAACGGCTTTCATCCGGTCTTTGTGCGGTTCGTAATATGCAAAAGGAAGATATCCGAGCGCGAATTTATTGCCTTCGATGCCTTGCACCAGAACATTATCGTCTTCGCTTCCCGTATAATCGCCGCGGCTGGATTTCGCTTTGCCGACAATGGCTTCCGTAAAATAATCAAACGTGCCGGAATCGGCTCCGGCTCCGAAAAGCGCGATCTTTTCATTCGGAAATTCCGGTCGGATCTGGTTCCAGGTCATCAGTTTTTCCTGCGCTCCCGGTTCCCAAATCTTCTTTAATTCCTCGACCGTCATCGAAGTTACCCAATCATTCTGCGGGTGAACAACAACCGTCAGCGCATCAAACGCGACGGGCAGTTCGATATATTCGATATTGTTGGCTCTGGCTTGCTCCATTTCTTCCGTTAAGATCGGACGCGAAGCATTAACGACATCGGTTTCGCCGCGGGTGAATTTTTTGAATCCGCCGCCCGTCCCGGAAATTCCGACCGTTACCTGAACTTTCCCCTGTTTTTCTTTCTGAAATTCTTCGGCGACCGCTTCGGTTACAGGGAAAAGTGTACTCGAGCCGTCAACCTTGATAAGCGACGATCCGCCCGTTTGTGTCTGATTCGCGCCGCCGCCGCATCCGGCAGCCGTCAGCAGCGAAAAAACGGTCAAGGCGTATAAATAAAAACGATATTTCATTAAAATCTCTCCCAAAATGCTTTTAAAGTAATTTAAATTGTTTTGTTATTAAAATCTGCTTTTAGTTTTACAAGTAACATCTTAACTATTCTCGAGTGAAATTTATGCCGATTTTATTTAACATAAATTTAACATAAATTTTTCGGAAAATTCGATTATATTCACTTTGTTCGTCTAAAATCCGATGCTACAGTCGGCTAATAATATATCAGGGCATATTTAATTTGTCAGAGATTATGACCGGAAAGTTAAGAAAGATTTAACACCGGCGTTGCCGGATTTTATTGAATATTTTAACGGAAATGAGGTGTTCTTTTAGTTTTAACGCCAAAATTCCGGTAGTATATTTACTCTTTAAAGTTAAAAATAATCTCCAATAAGGTAGAAGTCTGATTCGCCTTAAGAAATTATTGTTCCCGGATAAATGTTTTCAGCCACGCCCTGATTTCATCACGCACACGCCGGAAAATCTTGATCCGTGATTCATATTCGCCGACGAAATCCGGCGGCGGATCTTCAAAACTTTGGTGAATGCGCGTCGCCTTGCCCGAAAAGACGGGACACGTTTCCTTCGCATTATCGCAAACCGTAATAATATAATCGAAATTTTCGCCGGTAAACTCTTCTACCGATTTCGAGCGGTGCGCGGAAATATCAATGCCGATTTCGCGCATCGCTTCGACGGCTTCGGGGCGAACTTTGCTTGGCGCAACGCCCGCGCTTTCCACTTCAAATTTATCGCCGCCGGCGTTTCTTAATAATCCTTCCGCCATCTGACTGCGCGCGGAATTTCCGGTGCAGAGAATCAAAACGCGTTTTTTATCATTCATAATTACCTTATTTTACAGCAAAGTTTTTAGAGCTTCACTTTCTAAATCAGGGTTTTCATCCGGAAAATTCCGCTTAAACCGAAGCGCGACGCGCACTAATAAGATTAACACCGGAACTTCAATAAGCGGTCCGATGACCGCCGCGAAAGCCACGCCCGAATTGATGCCGAAAACCGAGATGGCAACGGCGATGCCGAGTTCGAAATTGTTTCCGGCGGCGGTAAAGGCGAGTGAAGTAGATTTCGGGTAATCCGCGCCCGCCTTTTTTGCCAGAAAGAATGCGCTGAAAAACATCAGCACAAAATAAATAATGAGCGGAATCGCAATCCGCACAACGTCAAACGGAATCGCGACAATTAATTGCCCTTTATAGCTGAACATCACGACAATCGTAAATAGCAGCGCGATCAGCGTAATCGGACTGATTTTCGGGATAAAAACTTCGTTATACCAGAGTTTGCCTTTTGCGCGTATCAAAAAAAATCTGGTCAGCATTCCGGCAAAAAACGGGATGCCGAGATAGATCAGGACGCTTTCGGCGATCTGAATAATGCTGATATTGACTTCCGCGCCCGTGATGCCGAACATCGGCGGCAGGACGGTAACGAAAATATAGGCGTAAATGCTGTAGAAAAGCACCTGAAAAATACTGTTAAAAGCGACTAATCCGGCGGCGTATTCGGTATCGCCTTTTGCCAGTTCATTCCAGACGATAACCATCGCGATGCACCGCGCAATCCCGATCATAATCAAACCGATCATATATTCGGGTTTGTCGGGCAAGAGCAGAATGGCGAGAAAAAACATCAAAAGCGGACCGATAATCCAGTTTTGCACGAGCGAGAGCGCGAGAATTTTCGTGTTGCGGAAAACGAGCGGGAGTTCTTCGTATTTCACCTTGGCAAGCGGCGGATACATCATCAAAATCAAGCCGACGGCAATCGGAATATTTGTCGTTCCGACTTGAAATTGATTAATAAAATCAGCGGTTTGCGGCAGTAAATAGCCGAGCGCAACGCCGATTGCCATCGCCGCAAAAATCCAGAGCGTCAAAAATCTGTCAAGGAAAGACAAATCGCTTACGGGATTCGGATTTTGTTTAGACATATTTTTCAAGCCTTTTTTGTAATTTTAATTTAATAAATTGATTCGGATATGTGCATATATTTGCCTAAGCGAATATGAATATCAAGAAGTTAAGCACCTCAATAATATTAAATTAGACTAAATCTGTTTCCGCTCCGAATTCATTCGTCAAAGTGCTTTACTTGACAGAACTTTAATTGGTCTTATAAAGTGAAAGGTGAAAATGAAAAAGTGGCTGACATCTGTTTTTCTGATTTTCGCGCTTGCCGGCGGCGTGCTGGCGGGAATGCCGCTGCATTTGGAAAACAGCAAAATGTCGAAGTGCTGTACCAAGGCGAAAAGTAAGGATAAAACGCCGGAGGTCAAAGCCGCGCAGTTGTGCTGTGCGGTCAATTGCACCGAACCCGCGCCGACTGCGCCGGGAGTATCATTTAACTTTTCACCCTCAGCCGTCATTATCAGCGATTCGATCTTTCGGCAAATTGCTTTACTGCTGGAAAATGAAAAACCTGTTTCGACGGCGTTTTTAGTGCCTGACCCTAAAATTTTACCGCGAAAATCTCAACCTAAATATATCCAACACCAATCAATTCTAATTTAATTTCAAGGGCGTAGTGTGTCTTGTTGACGGTCTGGTAAGGTCTGCAACAAGGCTTTTTTGCGCGTCTTTAAGGTCAGAAATTAAAGGCTTCAGCTTGTCTGATAAATGGGCAAAAACCTTTAATTCCGAACAGTTTGGAAAATTCAACTCTAAATACAGGAGATTACAAAATGAAAAAATTAATTTTATTTACGATTTACACATCACTTTTCGGTTTGATCGTCTTAGTGGCGGCTTGCGGTTCGAGTGTCGAGCCGACTGCCGAAAATCCGGTTCAGGGCAAAGTCATCGCCAGCGCACCGATCGGCGACGGTTTGACGGTTACTTTGTCAAACGACACCGGCAAATTAAAAAACGGCGCACAGGAATTGATGCTTGCCTTGACAGACACATCGGGTAAGGCGGTTGCCGCCGGAAAGGTTAATGCCGCCGCGCTTAATTTCCATATGCCGGCGATGGGTTCGATGGCGGTAATGAATAATGCGGCGACGCTTTCGACGACTTCCGTGCCGGGAGTTTTTCGCGGCAAAGTGAATATCGAAATGGTCGGCGACTGGCAGGCGCAAATCAGCTACGAAGGCGCATCGGGAAGCGGTAAAACTTCGATTCCGGTGACGGCGCACTAGTTTTCAAAGAAGTCGTTTGAGTACCGAATTCGGTCGTCGGTTAAAAACATTTAACTGCTCGTCTGCCGATTTTTTTTAAAAACGTAACTGATTAAGACTAAATGAATGGGCTGAAAAAGGCGTAAAATGTTTAGATTGAAAAACCATTCACTGTCAGCTATTAACTATTCACTATTTGACAGATATAAAACTGTAAAACAGTGAATAGCTGATAGCTGATAGTTAATAGTTTCGGCAATTAAAAGGTTTTAGCGGTAAATTCAGATATTTACAGGACGAGCCGGAAATTCGAAAAAATTATGACCTAATCAGTTACAAAAAAACTATGATCCACAAAATTATCGAGTGGTCGCTGAAAAATCGCGGCATCGTCATCGCGTTTTACATCGCTTTGGCGGCGGCGGGTTATTGGGCTTTGCTGCGGACTCCGATTGATGCGATTCCCGATCTTTCCGACAATCAGGTGATCGTTTTTACCGATTGGACGGGACGCTCGCCGCAGGAAGTCGAAGATCAGGTGACATATCCGCTGGTCACTAACTTGCAGGGACTTCCGGGCGTGCGCGTCGTGCGGGCAAATTCGGCGTTCGGGTTTTCGATGATTAATGTCATTTTTGAAGACGATGTGGAACTTTATTGGGCGCGAACGCGGATTCTGGAACGGCTCAATCTGGTTGCAAAACAACTGCCCGAAGGCGTTACGCCGACGCTCGGACCGGATGCGACGGGTGTCGGGCAGGTTTTTTGGTACACGGTCGAAAGCGATTCGATGAATCTGCGCGATCTGCGTACGGTGCAGGATTGGTTTGTGCGGTATCAGCTTAATTCCGTGCCGGGCGTGGCGGAAGTCGCTTCGGTCGGCGGTTATGTTCAGCAGTATCAGATTGATGTTGATCCGAACAAACTGCGCTCGGTTAATCTGCCGCTTTCGACCGTGATCGAAGCCGTTTCGCGCTCGAACAAAAATGTCGGCGGCAACGTCATCGAACAATCCGGGCAATGGGCGGTCGTGCGCGGCATCGGTTTGGTCGAATCGGTCGCGGATGTCGAAAACATCGTGATCGGTTCAAATCAAGGCACGCCGATCTATATTAAAAATGTTGCCGAAGTACAACTCGGAAACGCCTTTCGCACCGGAACTCTGGATAAAAACGGCAAGGAAGCCGTCGGCGGCGTGGTCATTGCGCGGTACGGCGTGAATGCGCTCGAAGTGATCGAAGCGGTCAAGGAAAAAATCGAAGCCTTGCAAGTCGGTCTGCCGCAGGGCGTTCGCATTGTCCCGTTTTATGACCGCACACAATTAATAAACCGGGCGACCGACACGCTCAAGACTTCGCTGATCGAAGAACTTATTCTGGTAACGCTGGCGCATATCATATTTCTCGCGCATTTTCGTTCGATTTTGATCGTCACGATTCCCTTGCCGCTCGCCGTTTTGACCTCGTTTTTGTTTATGTATCTGATGGACATCAGTTCGAATCTGATGTCGCTTGCCGGAATCGCCATCGCCATCGGCGTTTTGGTTGATGCGGGAATTGTCGTTACCGAAAACGCCTTTCGGTTTATGGAACAAAAGAAGATTGATCCGAAAGACCGGCAAGCGGTCTGGGAGATCGTGCTGGAATCAACCAAGCTCGTCGGGCGACCCATTTTTTTCTCGATGACGATCATCGTGCTTGCCTTTATTCCGGTTTTCGCGCTGACCGGACAGGAAGGGAAACTCTTTCATCCGCTGGCTTTTACCAAAACTTTTGCGATGGTCGGGGCGACCGTTATCGCCGTTACGCTCGTTCCGGTGCTGTGCACGTATTTGCTCGGCGGAAAAGTTCATTCCGAACAATCGAATCCGGTGATGCGTTTTCTGCATTTTCTCTACAAACCCGTTTTAAGAATGGCACTTAATCATCGCCTTGCCGCGATCGGCATCGCGGCGGTTTTGTTTCTCGGCGCACTTTATCTGGCAAGCGGAATCGGCACGGAATTTATGCCGCCGCTCAATGAAGGCGACATAATGTTTATGCCGGTTACCGATCCGGCGATCTCGATTGACGAGGCGCACAAAATTATGAGCCGGCAGGACCAATTGCTGATGCAGTTTCCCGAAGTCGAATGGGCGGTCGGGAAAGCCGGACGCGCCGAAACCTCGACCGATCCTGCGCCGCCGAATATGAATGAAACCATTATTCATCTAAAACCGCCGGAGCATTGGCGGGCGGGAATGACGCGGGAAAAACTGATCGCCGAAATGGACGAAGCCCTGCGGATGCCGGGCGTTACGAACATCTGGACGCAGCCGATCATCAACCGGATCGAGATGCTTGCCACCGGAATTCGCACACAGGTCGGCATTAAAATCTTCGGCAGTGATTTGAAAACCTTAGAAAACCTTTCGCGGCAGATCGCGCAGACGGTCAGACAGGTTCCGGGCGCGGCGGACGTTTATCCCGAACAAATCAGCGGTGCGCCGTATATTGACATCGAGATCAACCGCCGGGCGGCGGCGCGTTTCGGCATAGATGTTGCGGTCATCCAGGACGTGATCGAAAAAGGCATCGGCGAAACGAATCTGTCGGTCACGATCGAAGGTCGGCAGCGTTTTCCGGTTCGTGTTCGCTACGCCGAAGAATTTCGCCGGTCGCCCGAAGATCTGGGGAAAATTCCGGTCGTGCTGGCAAGCGGCGAAAGCATTCCGCTGGCGCAACTGGCGGAAATCCGTTTGGTTGAAGGCGCGACAATGATTCAGAGCGAAAACGGTCTGCTGCGCGGCACGGTTCTGCTGAATGTGCGCGGGCGCGATGTCGGCTCGTTTGTCGAAGAAGCCAAGACGGCAATCGCCGCGCAAGTTCGGCTTCCCGAAGGTTATTACATCGCCTGGAGCGGACAATACGAAAATCAGCAACGCGCCAAAAGCCGTCTGCTGATCGTCGTGCCGGTTGTTTTGATTATTATTTTCGGCTTGCTTTATCTGATCTATAACTCGGCAGTCGAAGCCGCGCACGTTTTGCTCGCCGTGCCGTTTGCGCTGACCGGCGGAGTTTATCTCGTCTGGCTGCTCGATTATAACTTTTCGGTGGCGGTTTGGGTCGGTTTTATCGCGCTTTTCGGGACGGCGGTGCAGACGGGCGTGGTGATGGTTATTTATCTGAACGAAGCAGTCGAGAAAAAACGTCTGGAATCCGGCGAAAATATGACGCGCCGGGATTTACTGGAAGCGGTAACGGAAGGCGCGGTCTTGCGGCTCAGACCGAAAGTGATGACGGTGACGACCGTTATTGCCGGACTTTTGCCGATTATGTGGAGTTCGAGCGCGGGCGCGGAGGTGATGAAACCGCTTGCCGCGCCGGTTCTCGGCGGAATGGTTTCGAGTCTGCTTCACGTGTTGATTATTACGCCGGTGATTTTTTACTGGCTCAGAGAGCGCAGGTTGAAACGAAATGAAGAAGTTTAAGAACACAAAATGGCGATTGATTTTATTGATTGCGCCGGTTTTGGTGCAGATATTTCAATTCGCCCAAACAAGTGCGGCTCAAACCGTGCCGGCGGCGGATGCGGCTTCGCACTTGTATCTCGATCTGCAAAGCGGTTTGACCGCCGATCAAGCCGTTGCCTTTGCGCTCGAAAACAACGGCGAAATTCAGGCTTTGCGAAAAGAAGCGGAAGCCGCGCGAAGCCTTGTCAGGCAAGCGGCTTTGCGTCCGAATCCGAAACTTATTGCACGCGGCGCAAAGCAAATCGGCGGAATGGATAACAATCTGATGGTCGAAGGAATGCTGCCGCTCGAACTCGGCGGCAGACGTTCGGCGCGGATTTCGGTGGCGCAGCGCGAACTGGAGATCCGCGAATTCGCCTTAGCCAATCAGGAAAGACTGCTGGCTGCGGAAGTTCGTATGAAATTCGGCGAAGTTCTGGCGCAGATCAAAAAACTCGAATTGACCGAAGAGGTTTTAATTATAGTCAGACAAGGTTATGAACTCGTTACCGCCCGGGTTGATGAGGGAAAAATTGCGCCGCTCGAACAAAATATGTTTCTGGTCGAACTTAATCGCCTGCGCTCGATTCGTGAAAGCGCGGAAGGAAAGGTCGAGATAGTTTTATTGGAATTTCGCAATCTGATCGGAATGAAACCCGAAGATATTCTGCGTCTGCGGGGAGATTTCAATAATTTGATCGGTTCATTTTCGCCGATCAGCGAAGCGACGGCAAACGCTCTGCAAAATCGCCCCGATCTGCAAGGCGCGGTAGCGGTCGAACGGCTGGCGGCGGCGCGCATTAATGAAGCGCGAGCCGGAGGCAAAGCGGACGCGAGCTTGATCGCCGGTTTGCAGCGAATGGATGCGGGTTTTCCGGTCAGCGGTTTTGATGCTTCGGGAAACTTGCGCCCCGTGCAGAATGTCGTTCAGATGTTCACTTTCGGCGTGGAAATCGATCTGCCGGTTCGCAACCGCAATCAGGGCGCGATTGAAGCCGCGATTTTTCAGCAGGAAGCGGCGAGAAAAAGAATCGAGTTCGGAGAATTGACCGTCCGGCGCGAAGTTGCCGTCGCTTTTGCGCGGTATAATCGCGCCGTTCGTGCGCTTTCGATCTTTCAGAACGGCGTGCGCGATCAGGCTAAAGCGAATCTGGAAGTAGTCTGGAAAACCTACGAACTCGGCAAGCAAACCTTGCTCGATTATATTGCCGAAGAGCGACGATTTCTCGAAGTGGAAAACGAATTAATTGATGCGATGCTGGAAAATTATCTGGCAAACATCGAAATTTTGCGGGCGACCGATGCGCCGGAATTGATGAGAAAATGAACGAAGAAAACACAAAAGAAATTATCGAAGCGGAAGAAGCTGAAAAAGTAGAACATCAGCAAAAGCCAAACCGCCAGCCGATGTTTATTGCTCTGGCGATAATCGGCATCGTTGTTTTAATAACTGCGGCATTTTTGTTTTTCCGCCGAGGGGAAAGCGGGCAAGCCGTTCCCGCGCCGCGCACGGTTACGTTTGATTCAGGCGGCGATGAGCAGATTGCTTCCGGCGGCGAAGAACAAATTATTACACTTCAGCCCGGACAAGCCGAGCGCATCGGGCTGAAACTCGAAACCGTCGGCGAAACTCTGTCGGGCGAAGCAACGGCGGCGACTTCGACCGGCGTTGTGCGGGCGAACGATTACGCGGAAACGCCCGTCATTTCACTGGTCGGCGGCATCATCCGGCGCGTCAATGTCGAACTCGGCACTAATGTAAATCGAGGGCAGACGGTCGCCGTAGTTTTCAGCGACGATCTGGCGGCGGCGCAATCGCGCTATCTCACCTTGCAGACCGAAACCCGAACATCGCGCCAAAATTACCGGAGAGCGGCGCAGCTTGTCGAGATCAGTCCGGTGAGCAGCGCGGAACTGGACGAAGCTCTGGCGAAATTAAAAACCACGCAAGCCGAATTGGAGGAATATCGAAAAAATCACGAACGCACCGTTAAATTAGTTGAAATCGGCGCGGCAAGCCGTGAAGAATTGGAACAATCAACTACGAAACTGAGAACCGCGCAGGCGCAGGTCGAAGAAAACCGCAGTCGTTATGACCGCGCGGTCAAACTCGGGCGCATCAAACCTGCGAGCAACACGGATTTCGAGCAAGCCGCCGTCAAACTGCGAACCGCCGAAACCGAATTTGCCTCGGCAAAACAGAGATTACTGCTGCTCGGTCTGACGGAGCAGAGAGTCAACGCGCTGCGCTCGCCGTCGCAGATCACTTCGGAAATCGCGCTGACCGCGCCCGTTTCCGGCACGATCACGAGCCGCACTATCAATCAGGGCGAAATCATCGAAGCCAACAAGGAATTGTTGAAGGTTTCAAATCTCGATACGGTTTGGGTGATCGCGCAGGTTTATGAAAATGATCTGGCGCGTCTGCAAACGGGAAGCGGCGCGAGCGTAACGACCGACGCGTATCCCGAAAGACTCTTTCGCGGGCGGGTGGCATATATTGATCCGACGATCAGCGCGGAAACACGCACCGCGCAGGTGCGCGTCGAACTCGAAAATCCGGGGCAAATCCTGAAAATCGGGATGTATGTCAACGTCGCCTTCGGCGCAAACGGCGCGGCGGAAAAAACTCTGCCCGTCATTGCGTCCGCCGCCGTGCAGAATTACGGCAACCGCCGGATCGTGTTCGCCGCGACCGACGATCCGAATAAATTCATTATGAAAACCGTGCGCCTCGGTGCGGAAACGAACGGGCAATATGTCGTGTTAGAAGGTGTAAACGTCGGCGACAAAATCGTCACGGAAGGCAGCTTTCTGCTCCGCGCCGAATGGGTGAAACTAAATCCTGAATAAATGAAGACGGAACGCTTTTTTTATAAAACGGTTTGAAAAGTCAAAAAAAAGGTACCGCCAGCGTCTCGCTGGCGGTCCGGCGTGCGTCTCGCGCACCGTTGGCGTTAAATTTCCAAGAATGTAATTACGGAGTCTGAGACCGGGACGGTCTCAGGACAGCCGCCGGGACGGACGGCGGTACCTCTTTTTAAACAGCTTCTGTGGCAATCCACATTGAAACGCGCCGGAAATTTCTAAATAATACGCTATAGATTTCAGAAAAACCTTTCGGAGAATAAACTTTATGCGTCGTTATCTTATTTATTTCGCGGTTGCTTTGTTGGCTTTCGGGATTGGTTCGTTGGTTGTAATTAAAATTCATTGGACAACAAAAGAGCCGATTACACTAAAAGAAAAAACGATTTCGACCGAAACTCAAAAAGAAAAGAATGTCGGTAGAGGTTTCGGAAGCGGTTCCGCAATCAGAAAATTAAATGAGCCTGAATATATTCCGAAACTCCATAAACCGACGTGCCGGGATAAAAAAATAATACCTGTCTGGAAAGAACTGAAAAAAGACAAATACTTTCAGGAACGCACTGAGAATTTTTATATGAATGCCGATTGTTCGGAGATGTTTGATATTGAAAAAGTTGATTTGAATGATGACGGACAAAAAGAGTTTATCTTTTGGGGAAATAACGGCAATTTATGCGGAGCAACGGGCAATTGTGATGTCTGGATCTATGAAAAGAAAAAAAGCGTTTATAAAAAACTTTTGCAATCTAATGCCTACAATGATGGAACAAATAAATGGTTTGAGTTAAGCAAAAATAAAAAAAATAAGTATCGAAATTTTGTGTTAAAGGGACATGCTTCAGGTTATGAAACGACTGTTCGTTTCTACGAATTTAACGGGAAAACTTATCAAGAGAGTAAATGTTTATTTGAAGATTATTTTCTTAATGAAAAAGTGCCTTTTGTAGAAACTTGCGAAGAGGCGTGGAAGAAATAGTAAAAACTTGGAATTTCAATAAAAACAGATACGAAAACGCTTTGTCCCGAAGGGACATCCGCTAATAGCCCGACAATTTATTGTTGGGAATTAAACCGATAAAAATCAAGTCCTGTAAGGACGGCTGAAAGATTCTTTCGTCCCTACGGGACTTTATCTTTATTTTCAAATTTCTTCCCAACAATAAATTGTCGGGCTGTTGACTAATGCTCCGACGGAGCGAAGGCAATTAAATTTGGACAATAAAGCCAAAATTTGGTAGCCTTTACGTTAATTTAGTGCATCAAAATACGAAAAATTCTATTTAACTTTATTTTAATTAAAAACTTATGTTTAGTGATAATTTCAGACGCGGCGAAGGGAAAGGGAAAGGCAAAGCAGGTTCAAAGATTGCTTCAAAACTGGCTGATGTCGGTTGGAAGGCGTTTCAGGCGGTGAATAAAAGTTTGCCGGAAGGCAAATCTATTCAACCTAATTGGGCGGCGGAACCGCTCCTTAAAAGTTATGAGCGCACCGCGCCGCCGCTCGGGTTTCCGCGCGAAACGGATTCTTTGTGTCCGAAATGTGTCAAGCAGGTGCGCGAGGGCGTAATAAATAAATCAATTCCGCTCGAAATTTTGATGAATTCGCATCCGGGCGAGATCAAGGCGCAGATTCTGGAAGAAAACGGGCAAGTCGTGATGCGGAAAACCTGCCCGACGCACGGCGAATTTGTGGACGTGATGGCAACCGATCCGGCGTTTTTAGAGCGCATCGAATCGCTTTTTTACGGACGCGATTTTCGTTCCGCCGAAGACGAACATATTCACAAACACGGAACTTCCGATATTAAATACGGACGCGGCGCGGTTTTAACCGTTGATCTGACGAACCGTTGCAATATGATGTGCAACCCGTGTTTTATGGACGCAAATCAAGTCGGCTACGTTCACGAACCGACGTTTGAAGACACGAAGGCGATTTTAGACCGCGCGATTTCGTTCAAACCGAAACGACAAATTATCATTCTATTTTCCGGCGGCGAACCGACGATTGCGCCGCACTTTTTGGAATCCGTCGCGTATGCGAAAAAGATCGGTTTTTACCGAATTTTAGCCGCGACGAACGGAATTCGTTACGCCGAAGACATCGAATTCTGCAAAGCGGCGAAAGAAGCCGGACAACACGGCGTTTATCTGCAATTTGACGGTGTTTCGGAAGAAAAAAATAAACATCGCGGAGTCGGAAATTTGTTTGACGTAAAACTTCGCGCCATCGAAAATCTCGCGTCGGTCGGCATCAAAGTTACTCTCGTTACGACGATTGTCAATACGATCAATAACGACGGCATCGGCGACATCGTAAAATTCGCCGCCGATAATATTGATAAAGTTCAAACCATCGCGTTTCAGCCGGTTTCATTTACGGGGCGCGATGAAGATGTTTCCGACAAAGACAGAGTCGAGCAACGCTACACACTCGCCGGAATGGCGCAGGATTTGGACACGCAAATGGACGGAACGCTCAAACCTTTGCGCGATTGGTTTCCGCTTTCGTCTTATTCCGCATTTACTTCCGTGATGGATATGCTGCAAGGCGCAGACGCTCCCTGGGGTTGGTCTTCGTGCAATTGTCATCCGAATTGCGGGATTTTTACATTGATGATCGTCAACAAAAAATCCGGCGAAATTCGTTCGCTGTTCGAGTTTTTCAATTACGAACAATTTATGAAAGACGTGGCAACGATCACCGACACGGCTCGCGGCAAAAAGTTGACGATGGCGCAGCTCGGAATGGCGATTATGCGAAATTACAACGCCGCCAACGCGCCCGAAGGATTTCCCGTTTCGCAGATTCTGAATCTTTTCAAACCATCGTCCGCCGATTCGAATTCGGATCGAAATGACCGGATGAAGCAGGAAAAATCGGAAGAAGACGTCTGGCGCGTGTTGTGCGTCGAAGGAATGTGGTTTCAGGATTTATTTAATTACGATTTCCGCCGCACCGAAATGTGCGTCATTCCATATGGCACGCAAGAAGGCGAAGTTTCGTTTTGCGCTTATAATACGGGAGTCGGCTGGCGGCAGATCATCGAAGAAATGCATAAAACCGCAAGTTTGGGCGAATGGTATCAGGAACACGGTCGCCACGCCGTTTACGCGAAAGGAAAGGAAGTTCCCGGAATTAAAAAATCTCGTTCGATCTCGCTTCCCGTGATCGCCAACATCGTTTCGGAAGACAACGACGCGCCCGAAGCTACGCCGTATTTAGTTGCAGAAGACGAAGAATACGACAAAGTTGGAGTTTGATTTATGAGCAATCAAATTTTAAATCAATCAGAAACTACCGGCTTGCCAAGTGTCGCTATTGTTGATCGTGGATATATTTCATTTGAGGAATATCTCGAACAATCAAGCGAAACGCACATTTGCGAATGGGTTGACGGGAAAATAATAAATATGCCGGGAGCGAGTTTTGAACATCAGTCTTTGAGTAAATTTTTAGTAACGATATTAAATCTTTTTGTTGTGAAAAATGATTTAGGTGAGATTGTCTATTCGCCTTTTGTGATGAAACTCGAAGCAGAAAGACGCGGACGCGAACCGGATATTTTGTTTGTCAGCAAGGAAAAAACTCATCTGATAAAGAAAAACTTTCTCGACGGCGCGGCTGATTTGGTGATTGAAATTATCTCGCCCGAATCGGTCGGACGCGACCGGGGCGAAAAGTTCGTCGAATACGAAGCCGCCGGAATAAAGGAATTCTGGCTGATTGATCCGACCAGAAAACAAGCTGAATTTTACAATTTGAACGCCGAAGGTTTTTATCGTTTGGCAAATATTTCCGACGGTATTTTTCGCTCCCAAGTTCTGCCCGAATTTTTCCTGCGCGTCGAATGGTTGTGGGAAAAAAATCTGCCGACTATCGGCGCATTAAAAGAGTTAAATTTAATCTAATTCTGACGGCGCATTTTTTTTCAAAACATCAAAAATAAAAAACGCTGAATCAAAAATCAGCGTTTTTTATTTTTAGGTAAATCGTTCGATAATCTTGAAATTACCTTGATATTCTCTCTCCGATAGCAATAAAATTTAAATCGCTCAAATCTTCCGTGATGTTCAACACCTGCGGCGCGAAAGTGTATTGTTTTGAATTGACTGCGAAAATATAGGTTTCGCCGACTCCGACATCAACGAAACGGTAGTAGCCGAACGTATTTGTTCCTGCTGTTCTGATGTTGCCGTTTGCATCGGTCATCGTAACAATCGCGTTTCGCAAACCTCTGCCTGTGTCGGTCAGAACTCTGCCTGAAACGGAAACATTTGCGGCGGTCGGTCCTAAAATATTCAGAACAAAATCGGTAACATTGGTATTCCCGCCGTTTGTTGCTCTGAGCGAGAAATTGAATGTGCCGTTCTGCAAAGGTATGCCGCTGATGGTCAGTGCCGCCGATGGCGAGAGATTCGCTTGCTTGTCAGGATTATTATCGGCAAAGAGTTGTTGACAAGGATCAATGCCGGACAGCCCCGAAGGAAGATTGCCCGCCGAGATGCAGTAAGCGGTCGCGCCGGTTTCGGGAATGAGCGTGTAGCTGTATTGAACATTCTGCGTGCCGCCGGGGAGTTGTGCGACAAAGTTTCCGCCGTTTTGCGAACTGTTGAGTTCAAACGCGCCGATGTCCACATTGCCGACTCGCGCCGCGCCGCGCTGGTCGGCGGCGGGCGCATTTGTAGAAGTTCCGGCGTTGATTGCCGGAGAATTGCTCAACAAAGCGTGCGTCTGCGTCGCGCCGCCGTAGAAGCCGAGCGGGGCAAGCCGGGCGTTTTGATTGAGAATGTTGCCGGTCGTATCGCCTGAAATATTAGTGCCTTGAGTGTTGCCGGTGAGATTGTATCCTTGCGAATTGAGCGAGCCGCTAAAATCAGGCGCGAAAGAGGCGGTGTTTCCGGCGATGATGCTGTTGCGGACGTTCGCCCCGCCGTGAATACCGCCGCCGAGTGAGGCAGAGTTATTTGTAACTGTGCTGTTGTTGATGGTCAGCGTGCCTCCATTCGCAATGCCGCCGCCCGTGCCGTCGCCGCCAGCGGAATTGCCGGAGATGGTGCTGTTTGTGATTGTCGCTGTGCCGCTGTTGAATATGCCGCCGCCGACGGCTGTGTCGCCGCTGACGGAATTCCCGTAAAGTGTGCAGTTGGAGATGTTCAATGTGCCGCTGTTGCGAATACCACCGGCGATGTCGCTGTTGCCGCCGGTTACGATCAGATTGTTAAGCGTCAGATTGCCGCCGCTGTTGACCTGAAACACGCGGCTCTGGTTGTTGCCCGACACGCGCAGATTCGCCGCGCCCGTCGAATTGATTATTGAGAGCGTTCCCGCCGTCGCCGCGCTGTCAATCGTCAGTTGTCCGCTTGTCAAAGCGATTGAGCAAACGCCGTTCATGCATCCCGCGTCGTTCGCCGGAATGTCGAAAGTGATGGTTTCGTCGGTGGCGGTCGCATTTGCCGCCGCGATTGCTTCTCTCAGGGAACAATCAACACCGCTGATGCAGACACCGTTCGTGTCGGCGGTTTTTGTTACCGTCAGCGGCGCGGGGATGTTTCCGCTTGTTTCCGCGCTGTTTATGCTGGTTAAATTGTTCGGGTTGTTTTCCGTTACGCAGTCAACTTCCTGTGTGCAGCCCATCGGGAAAACTCCGGTGTGTGCGGGCGTGAATGTGCGGACGACGAAATAATTTATTCCCGCAGACAAACCTGCAACGGTCAAAGTCGCCGCCGTTTTTCCGCCCGAAGCGGCGGTCGTGCCGCGTGATGTGTAAGGTCCGCCCGGATTTGTTGAAGAAAGAACTTCGTAATAACCGCCGTGCTGTTGATAGGCGATCGGTGTCCACGAAAGCGTCGCCGTTCCCGCGCCGGTTGAAGAAACTATTACATTCGTCGGCGGCACGGTTTGCGTCGTTCGCCAGAGCGGATCGAGTGTGTCAATGTTTCCCGCCGGAGTGTTTTCGACATCGAATTTGTTGTAGCGGACATAAACTGTTCCGGTCGCGTTGCGGATGTAATCGGGCAGAACGCCTTCCAATTGATTGCCGCCCAGCCACAGGTTTTTCGACGCATTGCCCGTCGCCGGAAGCGAGCCGCTAAACGAAGCGTAATTGAGGCGAATGTCGGTCGTGTTAGTAAAAAGCATCACGCCGTCGGGAATGGTGCCGCTCATTTTCGTATCGGTCAGATAAAGAGTCGTCAGAAAGGTAAAGCGCGTCGGATTCAAACCGTTCTGCGCGGGAACTGCGACACTTTCCCGAAAGAGTTCGCTAATCGTGCCGTTGATTGTTTGTCCGGTGTCAAGACGGATTTTTCTTAAATTAACTAAATTCGTAAACCCTTTATATCCCACACTTTGACAAAAATTCACATCACCAGGCATAAGCGGAGGGCATAAAATGCTAAATTCAGTCGCCTGAATACCACTCGCGTAGCAGGAACGCAGAGTGAATTCTTTCATAGAGGAAAGACTATGAATAGGATGACCAAACGGAGCATTCAGCTTGACCGCGCCGCAGGTCAGATCGAGTTTAGAAACTCTCGTCAATTCACAAATAACGCCGTTCCAGTTATTTCCTAATGCCGGACACGGATTAGCATTCGTCCAGCCGAACGCCGCGCCCCAGCCGAAATTATCACGCAACGATGTCATAACATTAAAATCCGGCGATCCGAGTTGCGCCCGCGCCGGAAGCGTCGTCAAAACGATGGTTAATAAAAGGCTGATGATTATGCCGCAATGTTTTAATGTGTTTAGTTTCATAGTTTTTCGTTTTATTTCTCCGTTTTACAATTTGCAAAAAAGGGATATTTTAATCTGTTGTTTCTCACTTTTAGGCTTCAAAAACCTTGAGCGCGAGATGTTTTGTTTAAAGAATATAAATTCGGGAGTGAAATAAATTTACAAAATTTTTCAAATTTTGTAAATAAACTAAGTTATCGGCATCGCATTTTTAAAATCATTAGCAATTATTTGGCAAATATCCGAATTATTGGTAATTTAGTAATATACGGTAATCAAATTTATCAAATTATTTAACGGCGACATTTGCCGAAGTTCGGGTTTTAAGAATCATTTTTCAGGGATTTGTATGAAGAGTTTTATTTCAAGGGGTTTTGTTTTTTTATTTATCGTTCTAATCGCGCAAGCGGTTTTTGCACAGAAGCGGATCTATCTGGCACCGGACGATCATACCGATTATATGTGGTCGGCGGATGAGGCGGGATACCAAAATGCCTTTCTGACAATGACCGATTATTATCTCGACCGGATGGACGCGACTGCCGGGAATCCTTCGCCATATCAAGCGCGTTGGAATGCCGACGGCAGTTTCTGGATGTGGGTTTACCAAAAAAATCGTTCCGCTGCGCAATTTCAGAGATTGATAAATCGAATAAACGACGGTCATTTCAGCGTGCCGCTCAATGCGCTGGTTTTGGCAAACGGCGGAACTCCGGCGGAAGCGGTGTTGCGCGGAATGTATTATCCGGGCTTGATTCAGCGGCAATACAATGTTGATTTTCCGATTGCGATTGCCATGGAAAATCAGACTCTGCCGTTCGGATTGACATCGCTCTGGGCAGGATCGGGTGCAAAATATTCCTGGAAAGGCGTATGTGGTTGTGCCTCGCGTATGCCTGTTCAAATAGACCGCGACCGCGAGATTTATTATGCCGGTGGACGCGACGGAAGTCGTGTTTTGATGAAATGGAATTCGTTATTGCTCAATAATAATGAAACCATCGGCGGTTATGCCGAAGGTCGCAATCCAACTGTTGCGGTTAATTTTGTTGATAGTAATTCTATCTTTACATCGCGTTATCCGTTTCCCGTAATCGGGATTTTCGGGAAGGGACACGACGATTTAATCACGACCGACAATGAATTTATCACCGCCGCACAAAATTTGACTAATGCCAACCGGCAAGTGATCGTGTCGAATCAGCTCGATTTTTTTCAGGATTTCGAAGCCAATCACGGTGCGCAGATTGAAACCTTTGCGGGAAGTTTCGGTAATGAATGGGATCTCTACTCGGCTTCGCTGTCGGAAGTTTCGGCGCGGGTTAAACGCGCTACGGAAAAACTCCGGAGTGCCGATGCACTTGCCACGCTCGTTTCCCTGAAAAATCCGACATTTATGAATAGTCGAATCGCGGCGCGTGATAAAGCAATGCTCAATTTAGGTATGTATTTTGAGCATAACTGGACGGCGAATGGTTTTGTGTCGCGCACCGCCAGAGCAAATTGGCAGCGGCAGATCGAAGGCGAAATTACTTCTTACGTCAACAATCTGCAGGATGATGCAAAGAATCAACTCGGCACATTTATTGCCCGAAACGGTTCGAATCCGAGATTTTACGTTTTTAATTCCCTGAATTGGGCGCGCACCGATTATGCCGATTTTGCGGTGAGCAATACGAACACGGTTCACGTGGTTGATCTGACGACCGGACAGCAAGTGCCTTCGCAATACGTGGCGGTTGACGGACAAAATTATTTAAGAGTTCTGGCAAGCAATATTCCTTCGGTCGGTTATAAAGTTTTCGAGATCAGAAGCGGTGCGGGAACTTCGTTTTCAAACGCGGCAACGGTCAGCGGAAATGTTATCGAAAACGATTTTTACCGCGTGAGCGTTTCAAACACGGGCGCGATTACGAGTCTGATTGATAAAACGCGGGGAAATCGTGAGTTTGTCCGCACGGTAAATAATCGGACAATTAACGATCTAGGCGGAAGCGGCGGAAGTCTGACGGTCGAAAACGTCGGCGCGGTCAGCGTAACTCTGCGGGCGACTTCCGCAAGTCCGCGCGTCCATACTTCGCGGATCACGTTTATCCGCGATACGAACCGCATCGAGATTCGCAACGACATCACGCAAAATTTCAGCGAATCGCTGGTCTGGAGCCATTCATTCGATATTGATTCGCCGGATGTCTGGCACGAAGAAGTCGGTGCGGTAATTCGCGCCAAACTTCTCCCTAACGGCGGACATTATTCGCCGCGAAGTGCGCGTTACGATTGGCTGACGATCAATCATTTTGCCGATATGTCGGGCGGCGGTGTCGGCGTAACTCTTTCAAATTCAGATGCTTATTTTATGACCTTGGGCAACAGCACGGATTCCTTCCTCGATACAGGCACGCCGCAGATCAATATTTTAGCCGGCGGACAGGTTGACGGCGACGATCTGGGAATTCAGAATCAAGGCGGCGATTCGCAGTTTTTGCAAAGATTTGCCCTGCAAACACACGGGGCGTTTAATCAAACGTCGGCGATGAAATTTTCGCTCGAACATCAAAATCCGTTCGTAACGAGCGCAGTTACGGGAACAAATCCGTCATACGCGGAAAATAATTATTCATTTTTGACGATTTCCGATCCCGATGTTTTGCTGTGGGCTTTAAAACCTGCCGAAGACGGAATCAATCAGGGAATTGTTACGCGGGTTTGGAATCAGGCAAATTCGGGGCGAAGTTACACTCTGTCGCTCAACCCCGATATTTTATCGGGAAAAAGAACGACGCATATCGAAACCGATATCACAAATGCCGGCATCATCAGCGGAAATCTGTCGGCAGCGCTTGCCGCCAATCAAATACAAACACACCGCTTACAACCTTCGCTGACTGCGCCGACGGCGGCAAGCGTTTCGGGCAGAGTTTTATTTCACGGCAGAGGAGCTTTCGGCAAGGTCAATGTAACTCTGTTTGATATAACCAACGGCGTTACCCACCGGCTCAAAACGAACGGCAACGGCGAATTTATGTTCCCGAGTATTCCGATCGGCAATGAAATATCGGTTTCCGCTTCGCGAATCGGGTTTTCATTTACGCCGCCGACGCAATTTTTTACGCACAGCGGAACGCTCGAAAATGTGAATTTTACGGGAAATTATCGCGGATTATAAATCGGGAAATTATCAATGAATCTTCGAAGCGAAAAAAACTTTCGCTTCATTTAAAGTTTTGCGGAAAACAGCCGAAAAGAAAGAGCAGCGTTTTGTTTAAAATCCGAAACGCAATCATAGAAAATCCCTAAAATTATGATTTCACCAGCTTTTATCAGTGGAAATACCCTAACCCCGGTTTTTCAAAACAAGATAGATATTGAAACCCTCCTTGAACAAAGAATGTCGCCCGCGCCGCAAAGTCTGATGCGTCTGCTCTCACTTTTGCGCGATTATTCAACGCCGCGCAGCGTTTTAATTGAAACAATTAATTATGACCCGATTCTGACGGCGAGAGTCCTACGGCTTGCCAATTCGCCGATTTATTCATTTGAAAGAGAGATCATTCTGGTAGATATGGCACTGACCGCCATCGGCAGTCAGGCAATTTACGATATTGTCATCATCGAACTTGCTTCGCGGGCGGTGAGCAGCGGCGCAAACCGCACAAAAATCTTCCGCCGAATCTGGGAACATTCCATTGCCGTCGCCATTCTTACCCGAAAAATCAGCCGTATGCTGGAAATGCGCGGTCAGGAAGAATCTTTTATTTGCGGACTTCTGCACGATTTCGGCAAATTTATACTTTTAAATCACCATTCGAAAACCTACGAAGAAATCTTAAAAATAGACGACGAGTTCGAGATGCTCAAAGCCGAATCCGAGCATTTCGGCTACAATCACACGGAGATCGGTTCGCTGATCGCGCGTCGCTGGAATTTGCCGGACGAAATCTGCTACGCGATCTTGAATCATCACAATTGCTCGCAAGCGGAACAACCGCGTTTTGTCGAACATATCATCGAAATTGCCGACACTCTGGCAAATATCAACGGTTACGGCGTTCGCAAGGAAGACGAAAATAAACTGGAATTCAGCGAATCGGCAATGAAACTCGGACTCTCAACGCATTTTCTGGAAAATGTCTGGGAATCTTCGCAAGAGAGAATTGCCGAAATAATCAGAACTTTCGGATAATTAATCAAAAGGGTGGTGTCGCAGATTTTATGAGAAGAACAAAAAACTTCGGAACAGATGATAGATGAAAGATGATAACTGATAGATTTCTGCGGGTTTTATCTATCATCTTTCATCTATCAGTTATCATCTATTCCGAAATTAAAACTCTTTTATTTTCGATATTTATTTGCCAACTGCGTAACTTCTGAAAGGAATAAATTAAACGAAAAATCCCGGCTAATTAAATTCTCTCGTAATTGTTAAAACAAAATTCAAATTAAACCGGAACTCGCTTAAATTATCTCGATTATTTTTCGCAAATCTTCCGCCGCATTTTCGCTCAGATGCACACGCAGAGCGCGTTTTTCGCGGTCAAGCAAAACCTGAAAATCACCGCGAGCCTGCGCCGCTTTGACTGCGCCGAAAGTATATTTTTGTTGCGGAACGTCGAAATCTTCTGCATCGTCCGAAGTAATTTGCAGAAAAACGCCGTTGTTCGCGCCGCCTTTGTAAGCCTGTCCGGTCGAATGCAGAAATCGCGGACCGAAGCCGAGTGCGGTTGCGGCAAGTTTTTGCTCGAAAACTTTTTCGCGGATTTCCTGCGTCAATTTCAGATTTTCCGCGTTTCTTTCGATATAGGCGAGAAGCGCGAAATAATCGTTTTCCTGAATATGCGCCAGATGCGCTTCCAAAAATTTGGCAAGCGTTTTTTCTTCGCCGACATATTTTGTTAAAGATTCGGCATAATCTTCGCTCGAAAAAAGTTTGATTCCATCCGCTTCAAAAAATGGCGTTTCATCCGGCAATTCGCCGGTTTTTTCGTATTCTTCGGTCAGTTTCCGCGTCTCGATCTTCGCCGCTTCGACATCGGGCTGATTAAACGGATTGATCTCCATAATCGCGCCCGCAACCGCGGTCGCAAATTCCCAGCGGTAAAATTCCTGTCCGAGATTCATTTTTTCTTCCAAAACGATTTCGACGACCGGAAAACCCGAATCACTGAGCAGTGCGACTTTTTCATCCAGCGAATCATCCTGCGTGTTTTTTAATTTC